>JAEKLZ010000099.1 GCA_019508225.1 Inquilinus limosus
GCGGCCATTCGCGCAGGGTGACGCCGACATCCGGCCCGCCCTCGAAGCGCAGCGGGCGCGACCCCGGCAGTTCAATCGGCCGGCCGATCCAGGCGCCGCTGCCGGCGGCGGCGAACAGCGCCTCGCTGCCCAGCCGCCCGTCGATCAGCACGCCGAAGCCGGGCCGGTCGCCATGCGCCTGCTTCGCCGCTTTCCAGGCCAGCAACTTGAAGTCGCCGATCCGTTCCGGGTCGACACCGTGGCGCGCCGCCATCTCCTCCAGCTGTGAGCGGTGGTCGAAGGCCATGGCGTGGACCTCGGGCCAGTCGCGGATCCGGGTCGTCGCCCAATGCACCTGGTTCAGTGCCGGGTCCTCGCGCAGCCGGTGATGGGCGCTGCCCTCGGCCAGGAACTGCGCCAGCTCCGCCCAACTCGGATAGGACGGGGCGCAGCCATGCCAGCCATGCCGCGACACGGCGAAGGCGCCGCAGGCATTGGCGTAGCGGCAGGCGGCCTCGACCGGCTCGTCGCGCAGCCAGCCGCGCAGGAAGCCGGCCATGAAGCCGTCGCCGGCCCCGAGCACGTTGTAGACCTCGACCGGGAAGCCGGGGCCCTTTACGCCCTGCTCGATGTCGTCCGGGATCGCGCCGGGGAACACCACGCAGCCCATCGGCCCGCGCTTGACCACGATGGTGGCTGCGCTCAGCTCGCGCACCCGGCGCAGCGCCGCCAGCGTGTCGGTGGCGCCGCCGGCGATGTGGATCTCCTCCTCGGTGCCGACGATCAGGTCGCAATCCGGCAGGATCGCCTGCAGATGGGCGGTGACCGCCGAGCTTTCGACGAAGCGCTCCTCGCCCAGCCCGTGCCCGGTCAGGGCCCACAGCACCGGGCGGTAGTCGATGTCCAGCGCCACCTTGCGGCCATGGGCATGGGCCAGCCGCATCGCCTTCCGGCTCATCGCCGCGACGCCGGGGGTGGAGAAATGGGTGCCGGTGACGACCACGGCGCGGGCCGAGGCGATGAAGGCCTCGTCGATGTCGTCCTCGGACAGCGCCTCGTCGCCGACCCGGGTCAGCAGGGCGGTGCGCAGGCCCAGCCGGGCGCCGCCGACCGAGATGTTGGTCGGGCAGCCGCCGACATATTTGGCGAAGGACGCCATGTCCTCCAGCCGGCCGCCGACCTGCTCGCCATAGAGGTCGACCGAGGATCGGCCGATGCAGATCACGTCGAGAGTGGGCTCAGCCATGGCGCGAGACCCCCTCCGGGCGCCAGAACTCGGCCTGGGCGTCCATGGTCCAGCGGTGCTCCTCGGTAAATTCCGGCACGGTGTAGGGGTTGCCCGCCAGATGCCGGATCACCCAGGCGTAGTACATGCCATAGCCGGGCGCCGCGCATTGCGCGTGGTCGAAGCCGTCGAAGATCTTGATGGTGTCGTTCGCCCGCACCTTCAGGACGGTCTCTCCCAACTCGGCATGGCCATAGCCGCGCGGATCGGTGAAGCGGTAGTGATAGATCTCCGGCTGCGGATGGTGGTGCGGCGGATAGCTGGACCAGCGGCCGGGGAAGGTCACCACCTCGCCCAGCACCAGCTCGGCATTCGGGTCGCTGTTGCGCAGGTCGAAGATGGTGCGGACGTAACGGTAGCAGGCGTCGTCGACCTGGCCCTTGCCGCGGTGCTCGTTCGGCACGTCCGCCGGCTGGAACAGGCGGGACGGGAAGGGCCTGGCATTCTTCGTCTCATAGACGGTGAATTCGGCCTCGGTCTCGGCCGAAAGCCGCACCCGGGCGCCGGCGGCGATATGCACTGCGCTGGCCGATTCATCGAACAGCGAGGCACGGGAGAAGCGGGCCGACCGGTTGTCCACAGCCACCTCGGCGGTGCCGGACATCAAGAGCCAGGCGGTCTCGTTCGCGGTCTCGATCTCGCGGCTCTCGCCCGGCGCCAGCTTCAGCACGGAAACGGCGATGCCGGTGTCGTCCTCGGGCTCGTCGAAGCGGGTGATCTGCGTCAGCCCTGGGCCGAAGCCGCCGCGGTGGCCGGTCAGATGGCGGGTCATGGGCAGTCCTCCCGAACGCTATTTCGGTCAAATAGAACAAATATTCCATTTGACTGCAACATCAGAATTCTGATTTTTCTATCGCCGCAGACCGCCGCCGGGCCGATGATCCGGCGCGTCGCGAGGGAGAGGACTCAATGCTCAAGATCTGCCAGTTCGGTGCCGGACGGATCGGAAAGATCCATGCCGACAACATCGCCCGGAACCCGCGCACCCGGCTGGTGACGGTGGTCGACGTGCATCGCGAGGCGGCCGAGGCACTGGCGAAGCAGCACGGCGCCGCGGTGGCCGACGGCCTGGCCGCGCTGGACGGCGCCGATGCGGTGGTGATCGCCAGCTCCACCGACACCCATGCTGACCTGATCGAGGCCGCGGCCAGGGCCGGCAAGGCGATCTTCTGCGAGAAGCCGATCGACCTCGACAGCGCCCGGGTCGAGGGCTGCCTCGACATCGTCGCCCAGGCCGGCGTGCCGCTGGCGCTCGGCTTCAACCGCCGCTTCGACCCCAGCTTCGAGGCTGTGCATGCCGGCATCGCCGAGGGCCGCATCGGCAAGGTCGAGCTGGTGGCGATCACCAGCCGCGATCCCGGCCCGCCGCCGGCCAGCTATATTCGCGTCTCCGGCGGGCTGTTCCGGGACATGATGATCCACGACTTCGACATCGCCCGCTGGCTGCTGGGCGAGGAGCCGGTGGAGATCTATGCAACGGCCAGCAATCTGGTCGACCCGGCGATCGGCGCCGAGGGCGACGTCGACACCGCTGTGGTGACGCTGAAGACCGCGGGCGGCGCCATCGCCCAGATCTCGAACAGCCGCCGCGCCGTCTACGGCTACGACCAGCGGGTCGAGGCCTTCGGCTCGCTCGGCATGCTGCGGGCCGAGAACCGGGCCGCGACCACGGTCGAATATGCCGGCGCCGACGGGGTGGTGCGGGACAAGCCGCTGCATTTCTTCCTGGAACGCTACGCCGAGGCCTATCGGCGCGAGCTCGACGATTTCATCGACGCGGTGCTGGAGGGGCGGGCGCCCCGGGCCGGAGGCGAGGACGGCAAGCGCGCCCTCCTGCTCGCCGACGCAGCGTGGGAATCAGTAAAGACCGGCGCCCCGGTGCGGCTGTCGCGCTGAGTCATCCTCGAATTGTCCTGCGAAAGATTCTCTCCGACCCCGGCCGAACGCCTATGGTCAAGGCGCTCGGCCTGAGGTTATAGTTCGGCCGGGTGTCTTCTGTAGGCTCGGCTGAGGGGTAGAGAGACGTTACTTCGCCCGCGGGTGGTCGTCACGCGCGGGCTGGTTGTCTCTAGGTAACGAATGGTCGTCTCGACAAAAACGTTCAGACCGTCCAGCACCGGCGTAAATCCGGTTGCGAGCGGACAGATTCTGGCTTCCACTCGCGGAAGCCGCACCCTTGGTCCTGGTGCAGCACTTTCTCTTGGAGTTTCAGTTCAATGATGAACCGACGTCATCCGCCGCGCGTCGGAGGCGGCGAATATCGCCGTGACGTGACGGCAGTGGTCAAGTGGTTCAATGCGACGAAGGGCTTCGGCTTCGTCCAGGTGACGGACGGTTCGCCGGATGCGTTCCTGGTCAGAAGGGCCCGCAGGTCGCGGTGATTCATCGTATCGAAGAGCTCGGCGCTCCGCCGGCCGGCGGCGCCGGCGCTGGTGGCGGCTTCCGTCCGAACCGCTTCGGTGATGGCGGCGGTCGCGGTGGCTTCGGCGGCGCTGGTGGCGGCTTCGGCGGCGATCGCGGCGGCTTCGGTGGCGACCGCGGCGGCTTCGGTGGCGGCGATCGCGGCGGCTTCAGCGGCCCGGCGACCGAGGTCGAGGGCACGGTGAAGTTCTTCAATGCCGAAAAGGGCTTCGGGTTCGTGACGCCGGATGACGGCGGCAAGGACGTCTACGTCGCCTCGCGTGCCCTGCAGAAGGCCGGCCTGCCGAGCCTGAACAGCGAGCAGCGGGTCCGGCTGACGGTCCGCATGGGCCAGAAGGGCCCGATGGCGGAAGCCGTTCAGCTCCTGTGACGACGGACACGGCCCGGGGGAGACCCCGGGCCGTTGCCTTTCGTGGCTGAGCCCGGCTCCGCCCCATACGATCGCGTGCCCGAAGATAAATCAGGGCCCCGCGCGAAATTCACGCGCGAATTGCCGGCGGTCAGACGCCGGGCGCTGATCGAAGCCACGGCCCGATGCCTGGCCGAACGCGGCCATGCGGCCACATCCGTGCGCGAGGTGTGCGCCCGCGCCGGCGTGTCGCCCGGGCTGGTGCGCCATTATTTCGGCAGCATCGACACCCTGATCGCCGAGACCTACCGTTCCATCGGCAGCCATGTGGCCGAGACCCTGGCCGTCGCGCTGGATGGGTCGGATGCCACACCCGAGGCGCGGCTGCGCGCCTTCATCGACGCCAGCTTCCGGCCGCCGGTCCTGGACCCCGACCTGCTGTCGATCTGGCTCTCCTTCTGGGCCCTGGTCCGCCGCGACGAGGCGATCCGCCGGATCCATCGCGACGTCTACGCCGCCTATCGCCGGCGGCTCGAAGGCCTGATCGCCGAGGCGGTCGAGGCCCGCCAGCGCCGGGTCGACACGGCACTGGCGGCGCTGGCCTTCACCGCCATGCTCGACGGGCTGTGGCTCGAGCTTTGCCTCGACCCGTCCGTGTTCACGCCGGACGACGCCGTGCGCATCGGCAATGGCTGGGTCGATGGCCTGCTGTCCGGCAACGCCATGGGGCTGGCGGCGGACGGCGCCTAGCCGGCCGGGCCGCTGCCCTCACCCCGCAGCAGCGCCCGGTTCTCCCGCATCAGCCGGACGACGCGGTCGATCACGGCGCGGACTGCCGGGTGGCGGCGCTCGTCCTGGTGCAGCACCAGCCATTGCTGGTGGCGCAGATCCTCGATCTCCTGCAGCCGCTCGAGTTCCGGATCGGCATCGCCGACGAAGCAGGGCAGCACCGCCCGGCCGACGCCGCGGCGCAGCAGGTCCAGGATCAGCCGTGGATCGTTGCCGCGAACCACGGTGGCCGCGGCGTGCCGCTCCGCCACCCAGCGGGCCGAGGGGGTGACGGCGCCGTCGCCGGTGACGCCGATCCAGCGCTCCTCCAGCCCGCCGCCGCGCCGGCCATAGACGGCGAAGGCGACGTCGCCGGTGCGCCGCCCGGCCAGCCACGGCTCCTCCGGCCGGCGGTTGCGCACGCCGATATCGGCCTGGCCGCGGGCGATGTCGAGCCGGGCATTGGCGGCGACAAAGTCGATCGTCCAGGGCTCGCCCGGCGACAACAGCGCGTCGATATGCCAGGCCAGGAACCAGGAGGTCCAGGTCCCGGCCGAGATCCGCACGGTGCGGCGCGGCGACAGCCCGTCGCGCCAGCGCTCGATGCCGGTGGCCGCGGCTTCCATCTCCTCGGCTTGAGCCAGGAACTGGCGGCCCGGCTCGGTCAGCCGGTAGCCCAGGCGCTCTCGGATGAACAGGCGCTGGCCCAGGCTGCGCTCCAGCGCCGTCATCCGCCGCCCCAGCGTTGCCGGGCTTGAGCCCGCCTGACGGGCCGCGGCGCTCAGCCCCTCGCCGCGGGCCACGGCCAGGAACAGGCGGATGTCCTCCCAGTCGACCAGGCTTTTCATTCCTGAAACGCTCATTGCAGTGCTGCGTGTTTCGGTGCCGGATCATAGCCGATAGCCTGTCATGGATTGACTGACATTCTTTTCGATCCTGAAAAGGGGAGCGCCATGACCGACCGCACCGGGCCGCATCCGGTTCCGCTGATCCGCCTGTGGGATGGGCGCGAGGTGCCCCGCCTCGGCCTCGGCTGCTGGGCGATCGGCGGGCCGTTCTTCGCCGGCGACACGCCGCTTGGCTACGGCACGGTCGATGACGCGGAATCGATCGCTGCCATCCGCTGCGCCGTCGAACTCGGCATCCGCTTCTTCGACACCGCCGACGTCTATGGCGCCGGCCACTCCGAGGAGGTGCTGGGCCAGGCGCTCGAGGGCCGCGACCAGGTCGTGATCGCGACCAAGCTCGGCAACCGCTTCGATCCGTCGACGAAACAGATGACCGGCAGCATCGCGGACGGCGATCTGCGGCAGGAGACGCGCGGAGCAGTCGAGGCGTCGCTGCGTCGGCTGCGCCGCGACCGGATCGACCTCGTGCAGCTCCACCTGAACGATCTGGCGGCCGAGCCGGCCGGCGAGGTGTTCGACGAGCTGGACCGGCTCCGCGCCGCGGGCATCATCGGCGCTTATGGCTGGAGCACCGACTTCCCGGATCGGGCCGCGGTCCATGCCGGGCGGCCGGGCTTCGTCGCCGTGCAGCACGGCATGAACCTGTTCTTCGACGCACCCGGCCTGCTCGGCGTGGTCGAGGCGCACGGCCTGATCTCGATCAACCGCTCGCCGCTGGCCATGGGGCTGCTGACCGGCAAGTTCGCGGCCGGGCAGGCGCTGCCGGCGGACGACGTCCGGTCCAACACCTTTGGCTGGATGGACTACTTCAAGGGCGGCCGCGTGGTGCCCGGCTTCGCCGAGCGGCTGGATCGGATCCGGCACCTGCTCACGGCCGGCGGCCGCAGCCCGGCCCAGGGGGCGCTCGCCTGGCTTTGGGCCAAGTCGCCGCGGACATTGCCGATTCCCGGCTTCCGCTCGGTGGCGCAGGTGCTGGAGAACGCGGGCGCACTGGAGAAAGGGCCGCTGCCGGACGACGTCATGGCTGAGATCGAGCGGCTGGTCGACCGCCCGCCGGAGGGCGCGGCGCGGGCGCGGTGAGGGCGGGGCGCTCCGGTCGAATCGATGGGTTGACCTCCCTCTCCCGACTGTTATACGGTCGTATAACAAGGCGGCCTGAAGGCTGCGGGAGGCCAGTCCATGATCGAAGCGATGCACCGGCGTGCCGAGACGAGCCTGCCGGATGACGATATCAGCCTGCCGGCTTGGTTGTACCACGACCCCGAATTCTTCGCGGTCGAGCAGGAGGCGCTGTTCCGCACCTCCTGGCAGGTGGTCTGCCACCTGAACGACATTCCCGGGGCGGGGGACTTCCACACCTTCGAGTTCCTGGGCGAGAACGTGGTGGTGCTGCGCGGCCGCGACGGGCAGGTGCGCGCCTTCCACAATGTCTGCCGACACCGCGCCGCGCGGCTGCTCGACGGGCCGAAGGGCCAGTGCGGCAGTCGCATCGTCTGCCCCTATCACGCCTGGACCTATGAGCATGACGGCCGGCTGATCGGCATGCCGCAGCGCTCCAGCTACGGCGATTTCGACTTCGGCAGCCACGGGCTGGTGCCGGTCGAGCACGAGGTGTTCTGCGGCTTCATCTTCATCCGCCTGGCCCCCGGCACGCCGAGCGTGGCCGAGATGATGGGCGGCTATGGCGAGGAGATGGTGGCCTACCGGATCGAGGAGATGGTGCCGCTGGGCCGGGTGACGATGCGGCCGCGCTCGGTCAACTGGAAGAACGTCGCCGACAACTATTCCGACGGGCTGCACATCACCGTGGCCCATCCCGGGCTGACCCGGCTGTTCGGCCGCGGCTACGGTGTCGAGGCCAAGCCCTGGGTCGACAAGATGTGGGGCCAGCTGCAGGAGCGGCCATCCGCCGTGCTGTCGGAGCGGGCCTATCAGCATTTCCTGCCGGAGGTGCCGCATCTGCCGCCGGAGCGGCAACGGCTGTGGACCTATTTCAAGCTCTGGCCCAACGTCGCCTTCGACATCTATCCGGACCAGATCGACTTCATGCAGTTCATCCCGGTCTCGCCGACCGAGACGATGATCCGCGAGATCGCCTATGTCCATCCGGACCACCGGCCCGAGATGAAGGCCGCCCGCTACCTGAACTGGCGGATCAACCGCGGGGTCAGCCTCGAGGACAAGACGCTGATCGACCGGGTGCAGGCCGGCATGGGCTCGTCCAGCTACACCGTCGGCCCGCTCGGCACGACCGAGGTCTGCCTGCGCAGCTTCGCCCGGGCGATGCGCCGGCTGATCCCGGAAAGCCGGCTGCACCGGCCGCCGCCGGCGGGCTGGAGCCTGCGGCGCGAGGCGTCGCAGGCGCCCGCCTTCGCGGCGGAATAGACTTCAGAACGACAGGGCCGGGCGGGATCTTCATGGCGAACACACAGGTCTTCGACGTCGCGATCATCGGCGGGGGACATAACGGCCTGGTCTGCGCCGCCTATCTGGCGGCTTCCGGGCTGAAGGTGACGGTGCTGGAGCGCCGCAAGGTCGTCGGTGGCGCAGCGGTGACCGAGGAGTTCCATCCCGGCTTCCGCAACTCCGTCGCCTCCTACACGGTCAGCCTGCTGAACCCGAAGGTGATCCGCGACCTCGACCTGCCCGGCCACGGGCTGAAGGTGGTGGAGCGGCGGCTGACCAATTTCCTGCCGGTCGACGAGAGCCGCTACCTCCTGTCCGGCCCGGGCCGGACCAAGGCCGAGATCGCCAGATTCTCGGCCCGCGACGCCGAGCGCTACGATTCCTATGGCGACCGGCTCGACGTCATCGCCGACGTGCTGCGCGACATCGTGCTGCGCACCCCGCCGAACGTCGCGTCCGGCGGCTGGTCCGGCGCGCTGCCAGAGCTGATCAAGGCGGGCTCGCTCGGCAACCGGTTGCGCAAGCTCGACATGGTGATGCGGCGCGACCTGCTCGACCTGTTCACCAAATCGGCGACGGACATCCTGGAGGGCTGGTTCGAGACGCCGGTGGTGCAGGCCCTGTTCGGCTTCGACAGCATCGTCGGCAACTACGCCAGCCCCAGCCATGCCGGCACCGGCTATGTCCTGCTGCACCATGTGTTCGGCGAGGTGAACGGCAAGAAGGGCGTGTGGGGCCACGCCATCGGCGGCATGGGCGCGATCACCCAGGCGATGGCCAAGTCGGCAGCGTCGCGTGGCGTCGTGATCCGCACCGACGCCGGGGTGCGCGAGGTGATCATCGAGGGCGGCCGCGCCGTCGGCGTGGTGACCGAGGCCGGGGAGGTGGTCCGCGCCGGCTGCATCGTCTCCAACCTCAATCCGAAGCTGCTCTACGGCAAGCTGGTCGACCCGGCGGCGCTGCCGCAGGATTTCCGCGAGCGCATGGAGCGCTTCAAATGCGGCTCCGCCACCTTCCGCATGAACGTGGCGCTGTCGGAGCTGCCGGATTTCACCTGCCTGCCGGGCAAGGCACTGGCCGACCACCACACCAGCGGCATCATCTTCGGCCCCAGCCTCGACTACATGGACAAGGCCTATCTCGACGCCAAGGCCGGCGGCTGGTCGAAGACGCCGATCGTCGAGATGCTGATCCCGTCGACCCTGGACGACACGCTGGCGCCGCCGGGCCAGCACGTCGCCAGCCTGTTTTGCCAGCATTTCGACCCGAAGCTGCCGGACGGCGCCAGCTGGGACGACCATCGTGAGACGGCGGCCGATCTGATCATCGACACGGTCAATGCCTGGGCGCCGAACTTCAAGGCCTCGGTGCTGGGCCGGCAGATCAACAGCCCGCTGGATCTGGAACGCACCTTCGGCCTGATCGGCGGCGACATCTTCCATGGTGCGCTGTCGCTGGACCAGATGTTCTCGGCCCGGCCGGTGCTGGGCCATGGCGACTACCGGGCGCCGGTGCCCGGCCTCTACATGTGCGGGTCGGGCACCCATCCGGGCGGGGGCGTCACCGGGGCGCCGGGCCACAACGCAGCGCGCGAGATCCTGGCCGATTTCAAGCGACGGCGGCTGAGGCGCGCGGCATGATCGCGGTCCCATCCGAACACGGAGCAGGGCAGGTATGGACCGATCCTGGGACGTGATTCCCGGCGACATGCCGGGCCTCGAATGGCGCATCCCCGTGCTGCGATTCCGCGGCCGTGGCGGTGGCCCCTCCGCCTATCTGCAGGCGGCGCTGCATGCCGAGGAACTGCCCGGCGTCGTCGCCCTCGACGCGCTATGCGCCAGGCTGCGCCGGGCCGAGGCGGCCGGCGATATCCGCGGCGACATCACCATCGTGCCCTGGGCCAACCCGATCGGGCAGCAGCAATGGCTGCACGGCTCCGGCCAGGGGCGGTACGATTTCGACAGCCGGGTCAATTTCAACCGCGGTTTCCCGCGGCTGGGCCGGCCCGACCCGGCGCTGCTGCCGGGCGACGATGTCGCGGTCACCGCGACCGAACGGCTGAAGGCCCGGCTGCTGCGCCTGGCGCTGCCCTGCGAGATCGTGCTCGACCTGCATTGCGACGATGAATCGCCGCTCTACCTCTACATCACCACGGCGCTGTGGCCGGCGATGACCGACCTGGCCGCGGCGATGCGGGCGGATACCGTGCTGCTGTGGGATGGGGATGGCGGCGGCGCCTTCGACGACGCCTGCCTCACCCCCTGGCTGCGCAGCGGCGACCTGGCCGGGCGCGCCGTGTCGACGGTCGAGTTGCGCGGCATGGCCGATGTCGATGCCGGCCTGGCCGACAGCGACGCCGACGGGCTGTTCCGCTTCCTGGCCGGCCGCGGCGTGATCGCCGGCGATGCCGGGCCGATGCGCGACTGGTCCGGCCCGGCCGTGCCGCTGAACCGGGTCGAGATGATCAAGGCGCCGGCGGGCGGGGCCATCGCCTTCGCCCGCAAGCCGGGCGACCGGGTCGAGGCCGGGGACCTGCTGGCGACGATCCTGGTCCGGCCGGGCGAGGAGGGGGGCGGGGTGCCGGTGCGGGCGCCGCAGGCCGGCGTGGTCCTGACCCGCCGCGTGCATCGCCGCACCCGTCCCGGCGACGATCTGATGAAGCTGGCCTGCGGGTCGCCCAGCGCGACAGCCAGGCCCGGGCCCCTCGAACCCTGAGGGGCCGGCCACCATCGAAGCAAGAAGCAGGGAGCGCAGAGCATGAACCGACCGATCCTTTCCGCCTGTCTGGCGATCGCCGTCACCGCTTTCGCCGGATCGGCCCTGGCGCAGGAGGTGGTGCGCATCGGCACCACGCCGGAATCCTACCCGCCCTATAGCTGGGTCGATGCCCAGGGCAAGCTGAACGGCTTCGAGATCGATCTCGGCGACGCGCTGTGCGCCGAGATGAAGGTCAAATGCGAATGGGTGCTGCAGAGCTGGGACGGCATCATCCCGGCGCTGCAGGAAAAGAAGTTCGACGGCATCATCGCCTCGATGTCGATCACTGCCGAACGTAAGCAGGTCGTCGATTTCAGCGACAAGTACTATAACTCCCCGGCCGAATTTATCGGTCGTAAGGACGAGACCGTCGACATCTCGGCGGACGGGCTGAAGGGCAAGACGGTCGGCGTCCAGATCTCGACCGTCCATGCCGGCTACATCGAGGCGAAGTACAAGAATATCGTCACGATCAAGACCTACGACACGCAGGAGAATGCCAATCTCGACCTGATCGCCGGCCGGGTCGACCTGCTGCTGGCTGACGGGGTGGCGCTGGATTCCTTCCTGAAGTCGGCCGATGGCGCGGATTTCGAGGTCAAGGGCAAGCCCTTCACCGACCCGATGATGGGCGACGGCGTCGGCGTCGCTGTGCGCAAGGACGACACCGCCCTGCGCGACAAGTTCTCGGCCGCGATCAAGGCGATCCGCGCCAACGGCGTCTACAAGGCCATCAACGACAAATATTTCAGCTTCGACATCTACGGCTGAGGCCGCGGCGATGGATGATCTCGCCGTCCTGCTGGGCTTCGGGGAGACGGGATGGGGCGGCCAGCTCCTGGCCGGGGCGCTGGTGACGGTCGAGATCGCCATCGCCTCCTACCTGGTCGGGCTGCTGCTCGGGCTGCTCGGGGCCTGGGCCAAGCTGGCCGGCCCCCGGCCGCTGCGGGCCCTCGGCAACGCCTACACCACCATCGTCCGCGGCGTGCCGGACATCCTGATCATCCTGTTGATCTATTACGGCGGCACCAGCGCGCTGCGCTCGCTGATCGGCCTCGTGGTCCCCGGGGTGACGATCGAGATCGACGCCTTCGCCGCCGCCATCGCCTCGCTCGGCTTCGTCTCCGGCGCCTATGCGACGGAGGTGTTCCGCGGCGCCATCCTGGCGGTGCCGCCCGGGCAGATCGAGGCGGCGAAATCCCTCGCCCTGCCGCCGCGGGTGATGTTCTTCCGGGTGGTGTTGCCCCAGGCGATGCGCTTCGCCTTGCCGGCGCTGGGCAATCTCTGGGTCGTGGTGCTGAAGGACGCGGCGCTGATCAGCGTGGTCGGGATCCGCGACCTGCTGGGCAGCGCCGCCACCGCCGCCGCGACCACGCGCATGCCCTTCACCTTCTACGCCGTGGTGGCGCTGATCTTCCTGCTGCTGACCATCGCCTCGGTCGGGCTGTTCCAGCTCGCCGAACGCGCCTATGGCCGCGGCTATCGCGGGTCCTGAGCGATGGATCTCGACTTCGTCCAGCGCATCGTCGGCAATCTCCTGAACGGCGTCGTCGTCACCATCATCCTGGTCGCCGCGTCGATGGTCTGCGGCAACGCCATGGCGGTGCCGGTGGCGCTGGCCCGGGTGTCGCCGCGCTGGTGGCTGAAGGCGCCGGCCTTCCTGTTCATCCTGTGCATCCGCGGCACGCCGCTGATCGTGCAGATGTTCATGATCTATTACGGCCTGGCCCAGTTTCCGG
>JAEKLZ010000100.1 GCA_019508225.1 Inquilinus limosus
GTTCCGTACCAGAAGGTAGGTTCCCACGTGTTACTCACCCGTGCGCCACTCCCCTTGCGGAGCGTTCGACTTGCATGTGTTAGGCCTGCCGCCAGCGTTCGTTCTGAGCCAGGATCAAACTCTCAGGTTCGACTTCAGATCATCCATGCCGAAACATGAACAACCCTACTAGTGGAGCGCTCCACCCCAGTCCGAAGACCGAGGCTGCACCTCACACACCTGAGCCATCCACATCGGATCGGCTTGCACCAACCCGACGCTCGTGACTCTACTAGCGTCCGAGATACCGCGCCCGCTTGTTTGTGCCCTCCAACCGAAGACCAAACCGCCGGCCGCGTATCCCTTCTCCAATGCTTCTCACTTGTACAAGATCCGTTGCCCTTACCACCAGTTTCCTGGCTCCAGAGCCGCATCCTCCCTTCGCGCCTTCCCCTTCCAGGGCCGGCCCGCCAGGGCGAAACGTCGATGTAGTGTCCCGACCCGGCTTTTGCAACCTTGTCTGGCTGCTCTCCGCTGCGTCTCTCTCTTTCGAGTTCGTCGCCGCGGCGTCGCCGTCGGTGGAGCGGTTTATAGGGGGGTGATCCGGACCACGCAAGAGCTTTTTTGCACTTCCGTGAATTTCTTGTCGGAGCCCCCGGAGCCCCTCTCAGAGCAGCCCGAGAGCCCTGAGTTCCTGCTGCAGATGGGCCGGCAGGTCGCTCTCCGACGACGCCCCCAGATCACGCGGCGCGGCGTCCGGGTCGAGATAGCGCCAGCCCTGGAAGGCGCGCAGCGGCCGGGCCTCCACCGCCGTCAGCTCCGGGTCGTAGAGCAGCCGGCAATAGGTGTCGCCGTCCTCGTCGGTCACCATGAACATGTCGAGGATCGGCTGGCGCACCAGGATGACGTGGCGGATCACCCAGAAGATCGAGCCGCCGCCGATCAGGTCGTCCCGCCGCGTCGGCATGCGCTTGGTGTAGCCGTACACGACCTCCCGCCCCTCGACGACATGGCGCCGGCCCTGCTGGACCGTGGCGAGCTGGGCCGGCTCGGCGATGCCGACGGCAACCTTCAACAGATGAACAGGCACAGTTCCTCCATGGCCGCGCCGTCGCGGCCACGCTTCGGGATGAATCAGGCGTCGCGGGCGATCAGCGCGCGGGCCGTCCTGGAGGCCGGCGGCCGGTCGAGCACGCCCGAGATGAATCGGGTGGCGTCGAGCAGCCGGTCCAGGGCGACGCCGCTGGCGATGCCGAGGCCGTCGAGAAGATAGACCACATCCTCGGTCGCGACATTGCCCGTGGCACCCTTGGCATAGGGGCAGCCGCCCAGCCCCGCCACCGCCGAATCGACCACGCCGATGCCGCGCTCCAGCGCCGCGTGGATGTTGGCGACGGCCATGCCGTAGGTGTCGTGGAAATGGACCGCCAGCGAATCGCGCGGGATCCGCGCGGCCACGGCCTCGGTCATCGCCACCGCCTTGCCCGGCGTGCCGACCCCGATGGTGTCGCCCAGGCTGATCTCATAACAGCCGAGATCGAACAGCGCGGCCGACACCTCCGCCACCTTCGCCGGCGGCACCTCGCCCTCATAGGGACAGCCGAGCACGCAGGAGACGTAGCCGCGCACCTTGAGCCCCGCCGCCCGGGCCCGGGCCACGACCGGGGCGAATCGCGCCAGGCTCTCGGCGATCGAGCAGTTGATGTTGCGCCGGCTGAAGCTCTCCGAGGCCGCGCCGAACACCGCGATCTCGGTCGCTCCCACGGCCAGCGCGGCGTCGAGGCCGGTCTCGTTCGGCACCAGCACCGGGTAGGAGATGCCGGGCGCGCGCGTGATCCGGGCCATCACCTCGGCCGAATCGGCCATCTGCGGCACCCATTTCGGGCTGACGAAGGCGCCGGCCTCGATCACCGACAGCCCGGTGGCCGACAGTCGGTCGATCAGCCCGACCTTGGCCTCGAGCGGCACCACCGCCTTTTCGTTCTGCAGCCCGTCGCGCGGGCCGACCTCGACGATTCGGACCTTGGCCGGGAGCATCTCAGGCGGCCTCGAAGCCGATCAGGGCCACGCCTTCGTCGACCTGGTCGCCGGCGGCGAAGGGCAGGCTGGTGACGGTGCCGTCCGCCGGCGCGGCCACGGTGTGCTCCATCTTCATCGCCTCCAGCACGATCAGCGGCTGGCCCTTGGTCACCTTGGCGCCGGCCTCGACCAGCACCGCGATCACCCGGCCCGGCATCGGCGCGGTCAGCCGACTGCCGCCGCTGGCCTCCTCGCCGGCATGCGCCAGCGGGTCGATGATGCCGAACACCCGGTCGGCACCGTCGCGCAGCACGGCGATCTTCTCCCCGGTCGCCACGATCGTCGCCCGCATTGTGCGATCGCCGAGCCGGGCGGTCAGCACGCCGTCGGCCAGCGTGCCGGCGACCTCGACCGGCCCGTCCGGCGTGCCGATCGACAGGCTGCCATGGCGGCGATAGCGCACCGCCGCCGCGATTTCGGTGTCGCGGTCGGCCAGGCGCAGCGTCTCCACCGCCTCGTCGTTCATCCGCCAGCCATCGGCCAGGCCCCAGGGGCTGGCGCGGTCGCGGGCGCGGCCGAGCACGAGGCCGAGGGCGGCGAGCGCGATGTCCTCCGACGCGGCCGGGGCCGGGGCCGGCAGCAGGTCCGCCGCGTGGCGGCCGATGAAGCCGGTGTCGAGCTCGGCCGCGGCGAAGGCCGGGTGGCGCGCGATCGCGCGCAGGAAATCGAGATTGGTGGCGAGGCCGGCGATCCGCGCCTGGTCCAGCGCCCGGGCCAGCCGCCGCACCGCTGCCGGCCGGTCGATGTCCCAGACGATCAGCTTGGCGATCATCGGGTCGTAATGGATCGAGATCGAATCGCCCTGGCGCACGCCCGAATCGACCCGGACATGCGGCGCCGCCTCGGGCAGCGCCAGATGCGCCAGCCGCCCGGTCTGCGGCAGGAAGCCGGCCTGCGGATCCTCGGCATAGAGCCGGACCTCGATCGCCGCGCCGTTGATGGCGAGGTCGTCCTGGCCCAGCGGCAGGGTGCCGCCGGCCGCGACCAGCAGCTGCCATTCGACCAGGTCGAGCCCGGTGATCGCCTCGGTCACCGGATGCTCGACCTGCAGGCGGGTGTTCATCTCCATGAAGTAGAAGCGGCCATCGGTGTCGAGCAGGAACTCGACCGTGCCGGCGCCGACATAGCCGATGGCCTGGGCCGCGGCGACCGCCGCCTCGCCCATCGCCTTGCGGATGGCCGGGTCGAGGCCGGGGGCCGGCGCCTCCTCCACCACCTTCTGATGGCGGCGCTGGATCGAGCAGTCGCGCTCGAACAGGTAGACGCAGTGGCCGTGGCCGTCGGCGAAGACCTGGATCTCGACATGGCGCGGCCGGGCCAGGTAGCGCTCGATCAGGACGCGGTCATTGCCGAAGGACGAGGCAGCCTCGCGCTGGGCGCCGGCGAGCTGGGCGGCGAAGTCCTCGGCCCGCTCGACCACGCGCATGCCCTTGCCGCCGCCGCCGGCCGAGGCCTTGATCAGCACCGGGAAGCCGATCTTCGCGGCCTCCGCCGCCAGATGGTCGGGGTCCTGGTCGGCCTCGTGATAGCCGGGCACCAGCGGCACGCCGGCCGCCGCCATCAGCGCCTTGGCCTCGCTCTTGCCGCCCATGGCGCGGATCGCGGCCGGCGGCGGGCCGACGAAGGTGATGCCGGCCCGGGCGCAGGCCTCGGCGAATTCCGCATTCTCCGACAGGAAGCCGTAGCCGGGATGGATCGCCTGGGCGCCGGTGGCCTTGGCCGCGGCCAGGATGGCGTCGATCTTCAGATAGCTCTCGCGGGCCGGGGCCGGGCCGATGCGGATCGCGGCATCGGCCTCGGCGACATGGCGCGCCCCGGCATCGGCATCGGAATGCACCGCGACGGTGCGCAGGCCGAGGCGCCGCGCCGTGCGGATCACCCGGCAGGCGATCTCCCCGCGATTGGCGATCAGAAGCGTGTCGAACATTCGGGTCCCGAATCTGCCGCTGGGTTCGGGCAACAATCTAACAGGGCCGGTCGACGGCGCACGCGGGAAATCGAAACGCTATTTCGGCCGCCCGTCGGCCAACACCAGCCGCGCCGCCAGGCCGAGGAAGACGATGCCGGTGAAGCCGTTCAGCAGCCGCGCCACGATCGGCCGGCGGGACAGGATCCGGCCAACCCCGCCCGAGGACATGCCGACCACGGCGTTGATGGTCGTGCCGGAGATGTTGCCCAGCGTGCCCAGCACCAGGATCTGCAGCACCGCGCTGTGCGCCGGATCGACGAATTGGGGCAGAAAGGCGATGAAGAACAACGCCACCTTCGGGTTCAGGACATTGGTGACCATGCCGTCGAGGAAGATCCGGCCCGCCGACCGCGACGGCAGCGGCCCGGCGGCGCCGAGGCCGCCGCCAACGCCGCCGGCCGCGGCGCGCAGCGCCTTCACCGCCAGCCACAGCAGATAGGCGGCGCCGCCCCAGCGCAGGATCTCGAAGGCCGTGGGCGAGGCGGCGAACAGCCCGGCCAGGCCGAGCGCCGCCGCCAGGGTATGCACCGCCGCGCCGCCGCCGATGCCCAACGCCGCGGCCAGGCCGGCGCGCGGGCCGCGGGAAACGCCGTTGGCGAAGCAGAACAGCATGTCGGGCCCGGGCGTGAGGTTCAGCGCCAGGGCGGCGGCCATATACAGCGTGAGCGTTGCTGGATCGAACATGACGGTCCCGATGCGAGGGAGGCGGCGCGCCACCCTAGCCCCTCGCCTGCCGGCACGCATCTCTCGTTTGGGAGATGCAGGAATGGCAGCCCAGCCTTAGGCTTTTCGGCGCCCGATCGCGCGAGCCACGACGGGCCAAGACCGCGTGCACCGCGGCCAAGGCAACAGTCCATAAAGGGGGAAACCATGGCGATCCTGTTCGGCGACGGCGCCGACAACACGATCTTCGGCACCAGCTCCAACGACATGATCTTCGGCTTCGCCGGCGACGACCTGCTAATCGGCGCCGATGGCAGCGACATCCTGGTGGCCGGCGCCGGCCGGGACCTGCTGTTCGGTGGGGTCGGCAACGACACCCTCCGGGGCGAGCTGGGCGACGATTCCCTCTCCGGCGGCGTCGGCATCGACACCCTGTCGGGTGGCCTGGGCCAGGACCTGCTGAACGGCGGCCTGGGCGCCGATGTGCTGGATGGCGGGTTGGGCGTCGACACCGCGTCCTATGTCAACTCTGCCGTCGGGGTGGAGGTCTTCCTGCTGTTCGGCTGGGGCTTCGAGGGCGATGCCGAGGGCGACACCCTGATCCAGATCGAGAACGTGACCGGGTCCAGCCACGACGACAACCTGCAGGGCAATATCGGCGCGAACACGCTGATCGGCGGGGGCGGCGACGACCTGCTCGCCGGCAATGCCGGCAATGACCGGCTCCAAGGCGGTGCCGGCGCCGATTTCCTCTCCGGCGGCCCCGGCGCCGATCGCTATGTCTACACCGACATCGCCGACAGCCTGTTCCGCGCCCCCGACACCATCGACTTCAAGCAGGCGGATGGCGACCGCGTCGACCTTTCGGCCATCGATGCCGACACCATGGCGGCCGGCAACCAGGCCTTCACCTTCATCGGCGCCGCCGGGTTCAGCGGCACGGCCGGCGAGTTGCGGTTCCTGCACGTCCAGGGTGCGGACAACATCCAGGGCGATGTCGACGGCGACGGCCATGCCGATTTCCGGATTGACCTCTACAGCGATGTCCTCGCCATGACGGTGGCCGACTTCATCCTGTAAGGCCGCCGCGCTCGCGGGCGTGAGCGGCAGCGTCGGGTCTCAGCCGGCCGCCATCGACACCGCCAGGTCGGCCCCCCGGAACCGTCGGTCGGTGGGGCCGTGCTGGCCGTGCCCGACGCTCCACCGGTCCGGCCAGTCCAGTTGCTCGATTCCGGTGGCCGAAGCCGCCGCCAGCGAGGACCAGCCGGCCTCTTTGCCGAGGCGGCACAGGATTCCGCCCGGCCCCATATCGGGATGGAGCAGCAGCCGGATGTCGAAGGCGCCCGACAGCGCCGGGCCGTGCCAGTAGAGGGGGCTGCGGCCCGGCTCCCGCCCCAGGATGACGGTCAGGATCTGCCGTGGTCCGCGCAGGCCGATCCACAGCGGCGCGAGGCTGCCGGGGTCGAAGGCCGAGAGCAGGGTCTGCGCCGCGCTCGTTCCGGCCGGGGCGGCCTGACCGGCGAAGCGGAAGGCGACGAACCGGCCGGGTGCCAACCGGCCGGTCAGCGGCGCGACGCCGTCCCCCGCCGGCAGGATGCGCCACGCTTCCTCGGGGACGGGAGGCGGCGGCCACTCCAGCCGCTCGCGGATATGCCCGTCCGTGTCGAGCACCTGGCAGCGCAGGCCTTCGGCATCGAGCGCGGCCTGGACGCAGTGGAGGTACTCCACCCCCTCGGGCATGCGGTGGGCCGTGCCGGCGCCGGCCGTGCAGAGCTGCAGCACGCCGCCATGCACCTGCACGTCATAGGCCAGGATATGGCTGCAGACATAAGCGAGCACGCCGGCCTCGACCAGGATGCTCCAGAATTCCTGCGCGTGCTCCGGCCCGATCTCACGCTGCCACGGTCCGGAAAAGCCGTTGATCGGATGGACCGGGTGGTGGCCGACCAGCAGCTTGTGCCTCGCGTCGCCATGCTGCGCGAGGACCCGGCGCAGCCAGTCGGTCTCGACATGGCCTTCGCCGCCGAGGCCGGTCCATAGCGTGTGGACGAAGACCATCAGCAAATCGCCGCGGCGCACCCAGTAGGACAGCCCCTCCTGTCCCGGCGGCCCGTTGCGGGGCAGGTCGAGCACGTCGCGGAACACTGCCTCGCTCATCTCGTCATAGGCGGTGTGGTTGCCGGTCGTGTGCCAGATCGGGATCGCCCGGCGGTCGAGCCAGCCCATCTCCTGGTCCAGCCAGTGCCGCCACTGTGCCCGCAATGCCTCGGCGTCGGCGGTCAGGCCGATGATCTCGTCGCCGGGAAACAGGATGAATTCGGGCTGCGGCGCGAGCCGGCGGAGCACCGCGTTGACCGCGGCGAAATTCCGCTCGTGCAGCGCGCCGGGGACGCCGGAGCAGGAATCGCCGTAGAGCACGAACTGATGCCCCGGTCCTCGCGGCAGCAGGGCGGGGATGGCGTTGGGCAGAGCTTCGGGTAGGCCTTGCATCACGCCCTTCAGAACCGGTCGGCCCGGTAGGGCGACGGGTCGACCACGGTCTCGCCCCCGGTGATCATCTCGGCCAGCAGGCGCCCGGTCACCGGCCCAAGGGTGAAGCCGTGATGGGCATGGCCGAAGGCGAGCCACAGCCCCTGGTGCCGCGGCGCCGGGCCGATCACCGGCCGCATGTCGGGCAAGCAGGGCCGGGCGCCGAGCCAGGGCTGGTCGTCGACCCGGGCCTCCAGCGGGAACAGCGACCGCGCCGCGGCCTCGGCCGCCTGGAGCTGCACCGGCGTCGGCGGCGCGTCGCGCGCGCCGATCTCGATCCCGGTGGTCAGGCGCACGCCGCGTGCCATCGGGGTCAGCAGGAAGCCCTGGTCGTCGTCCAGCACCGGCCGGTTCAGCACCGCGTTGCCGCGCGGCCGGTAATGCATGTGATAGCCGCGCTTGACCGCGAGCGGCAGCCGGTAGCCGAGCGGCCGCAGCACGTCGAGAGACCAGGGGCCGAGCGCCACCACCGCGTCGCGCGCCAGCACCGGGCCGTCCGGCCCCTGCAGGCTCCAGCCACCCTCCCCCGGCTGCAGCGACCGGGCGTCGGCCTGCACCAGACGACCGCCGCGGCGCAGGAACAGCTCGGCATAGCCCTTGGTGACGGCGCCGGGATCGGAGACCGAGACCGGGTCCCGCCAATGCACGCCGCCCACCAGCCCATCGGCCAGATGCGGCTCCAGCGCCCGGACCTGCGCCGGGTCGAGCACGCCGAAGTCGAGGCCATGGGCGGCGGCGACCGCCCGTCCCGCCTCGCCCGCCTCCAGGCTGCGGGCACTGCGGTAGACGGTGAGCCAGCCGGTGTCGCGCGCCAGATGGGTGATGCCGGCCTGCTCCAGCAGCGGCCGGTGCTCGTCCAGGCAGCGCTCGATCAGCGGCAGCATCGCCCGCGCCGCCTCGGCCAGCCGGGCCGGTGAGGACTGGCGCCAGTACTGGAACAGCCAGGGGGCGATCCGCGGCAGGAACGCCCAGTGGTAGCGGGCGTCGATCCGGCGGTTCGAGGCGTAGCGCAGCAGCTCTGGCAGCGAGCGCGGAAAGGCGTAGGGCACGACGCTGGCGCGCTCGATCAGCCCGGCATTGCCGTGGCTGGTCTCCTCGCCCGGGCCGCGGCGGTCGACCAGCACCACCGACCGGCCGCGTGCCTGCAGGTGCAGCGCGGCCGACACCCCGATGATTCCGGCGCCGAGCACCGCGACATCGCTTCTGATCACGGTCCGACCGCCCCTTCTGCAGCCCGCCGCCCGGCGGCCCGATGCCCCATAGCACATCCGGGGAGGGTTGGCAGGCGAGCGCCCGGGCCGGCCTGCGCAAAATCTGCGCATCCTCGTGGTATAGACCATTGCCACCGCCCGACGACCGCGGGCAGCATGCGGCCGACGCAGACGGCGGGGATCGCGACGACCCGCAGCCGGGCTGCGGGGACCGGCCGGTCCCGTCCCGTCAACCGCGAAAGCCCGCCCGATGACGTCCCGCACCCCGTTCCGACTCGAGACCTTCTGGAAGCCCGCCGAGGGCGGCGAGTCCCTGAGCTACACGCTGCGGCTGACCAACCGGTCGGACCGGATGGTCTCGGGCTTCAAGCTCTGCCTCAGCGGGCCCGCCCGGATCGACCCCGCCGCGGTGATCGAGGGCGGCACGCTGACGGCCCGGCTGTCCAACCATTCCGAGTTCACGCCGCCCGCCGGCACCGAACTGGCCCCCGGCGCCACCTGGACGATCACGGCGATGGGGCTGAGCTATCCGCTGCGCCATTGGACCGACGGCGCCACCACCGCCTATGTCGCCCTGGCCGACGGCTCGACCCTGCCGGCCGCCACCGCGCCGACGCATTCGGCCAGCGACAACGCGCCGCTGAAGCGGGGCACCGAGCGCTTCCCGGTTCCGGCCTCGGTCATGGTCCCGGGCTCGACCGCCCCGGTGCCCGTCTCGGTGATTCCCTGGCCGGAGAGCGTCGCCGTCAGCGGCCGCCGCGCCGTGCCCGCCGGC
>JAEKLZ010000101.1 GCA_019508225.1 Inquilinus limosus
CGATCCGGCCGGTGAGCAATCCGAGCGCCAGGCTGGAATAGCTGATCACGGCGATGCCGGCCTGGCGGCAGGGCGGGATCAGCGTCTGCTCCAGCCCGCGGTCGAGCATGTTGTAGGCCTCCTGCACGCAGTCGACCTGCCCCGCGGCGCGGTACGCGGCGAGGTCCTCGACGCTGGCGTTGCTGATGCCGATGGCCCGCGTCTTGCCCTCGGCCTTCAGCGCCAGCAGCGCCGCCATGGTCTCGGCGATCGGGGTCGTGGGGTCCTGCCAATGGGTGATCAGCACGTCGACATGGTCGGTGCGCAGGCGGCGCAGGCTGGCCTCCAGCTCCTGCCGCACCGAGTCCGCGCCGAGGTAGCGGTGGATGGTCTTGTCGTCCTGGCCAACGAAGGGACGGCCCTTGTCGGTGTCCCAGACCAGGCCGCATTTGGTCACCACCACGACCTCGTCGCGCCGCCCCTCGACCGCCCGGCCGACCAGATCCTCGGCCCGACCGAGGCCATAGGCCGGCGCGGTGTCGATCAGGGTGACGCCGGCGTCCAGCGCGGCGCGGATCGCCGCCACCGAGGCGTCGTCGTCGCCGCCGCCCCACAGCCAGCCGCCCATGGCCCAGGTGCCGAGCCCCACCGCGCTGGCGGGGATCCCGCTGGCCCCGATCTCACGCTGCATCTGCATCCTTGCCCTCCAGCTTTTCGACGACCGCACGCGCCGTCCGGTCATCCGTGATCAAATGGCCCAGCGCGCCGCCGCGCAGCACCGCGGCGATGGCCCCGACCTTGCGCTCGCCCGAGGCGACCGCGATGCGCCGCGGGATGCTCGCCAGCTCGTCCAGCGTCAGCGCCACCAGCCGGCGGTTCGACGGGTGGTCGCAGGGCCGGCCGTCGCGGTCGACCAGATGGGCCAAGAGCTCCGCCTCGGCCCCGACACGCTCGATCGCGCCGCGGTCGGCCGTGTCCGACAGGGTCAGGTAGGTGGCGTGCTCGTCGCGCACCGAGCCGATGCCGAACAGCGCGACATCGGCCGACCGCGCCATGTCGAGCACGCTGCGGATGGTCGACACCGACAGCAGCGCCGCCCGCTCCGCCTCGTTCGCCGCGAAGATCGGGGCGTGCAGCTGGTAGGCCTTGCCGCCCAGCTTCTCGGCCAAAGCGACGGCGACATGGTTGACGTCGGTGCGGAACTTGCCCTGGACGCCGCCGGTCGCCGGCACCACGCGGACGTCATAGGCCCGCGGCGGCGCCAGCGCCTCGATCGTGGCGCAGAGGGCGACGCCGCCGGAGACGGCGATGGTCATACCATCGGCCAGGCCTTCCAGCAGCGTGGTCGCCGCCGCCTCGGCCGCCGCCCTCAGCACGATCGCCGGGTCGGTCGAGACCGCGGGCACCGCCACCGCCGAATCGAGGCCGCCGAGGCGCTTCAGCGTCACCGACAGCCCCTCCTCCGCGTCGAAGGGCGAGCGGATGCGGATGTCGACCAGGCCGCGCTCATGCCCCTCGCGGATCATGCGGTTGACGCTGGCCGGCGAGATGCCGATCTCCGCCGCGATGTCGGCCTGGGAGCGGTGCTCCTGGTAGAACATCACCAGGACGCGATGGATGTTTCGCAGTCGTTCGGATTCGCTGTAGAGCGGGCGCGGCATCGGTCTCAGCCCCGGGCTTTGTTCATGTTGAGGAGGTGATCGATCGTCACCGCCACCAGCAGGATGCCGCCGCGGATGATGTCCTGCCAGTACACCGGCACGTTGAGCAGGATCAGCGAGGAGGTGACCAGCGACAGCAGGGCCGCCCCCAGCACCGCCCCGGCGATGGTGCCGGACCCGCCGTTCAGGCTGGCGCCGCCGATCACCGCGGCGGCGATGACGCTGAGCTCCATGCCGACGCCGAATTGCGGGGTGGCGGCGCCGAACCGGGCCATGTAGATCACCCCGGCGACGCCGGCCAGCGTGCTGCACAGCGTGGCGCAGATGATCTTGGTGCGCCTGGTGTCGATGCCGGAGAAGCGGGCCGCCTTCTCGTTGCTGCCGGTGTAGTAGACCCGCCGGAACAGCACCGATTTGCGCAGCAGCACGTCGAACACGGCGATCAGCACCAGGAAGATCAGGATCACGAAGGGCAGGCCGCCGAGGCTGCCCTGGCCGATGAACTTGAACTCCTTCGGCAGCGAGAACAGCGACTGCGGCGTGCCCTGGGTCAAGAGCAGGCTGAGGCCGCGGGTGATCACCATGAAGGCCAGCGACACGATGAAGAAGTGCAGCCCGATCCGGGTGACGCACAGCCCCATCAGGAAGCCGATGGCGCCGCAGCACGCGACCGCGATCAGGCTGGCCGACCAGGGGTCCAGCCCGGCCAGGAACAGCGTGCCGCCGATCACCATCGACAGGCACACCACCGACCCGACCGACAGGTCGATGCCGCCGACGATCAGCAGGATGGTCATGCCGATGACCACGATCCCCTCGATCGAGAAGGACAGCAGGATGGCCCGCATGTTCGACAGGGTCAGGAAATAGGGCGAGGCGAAGCTCATCGCCACGAACAGCAGCGCGATGATGGCCAGGAGGCCGAATTCGCGGACCCGGACGATGCGCATCATCGGCGCCACGGCGGCCATGCTCATCTGATGTCTCCCATGGCGGCACGGCGCGGCGCGCCCGGTCCGCGTTCCTGGACAGCGAGGCCCGAGGCCAGCTGCATGATCGCCTCTTCCGTCATCTCGCCGGGCCCGAGCTCGCCGGCCAGGCGGCCTTCATGCAGGACCAGGATGCGGTCGCTGATGCCGATCAGCTCCGGCAGCTCGGACGAGATCGCGACGATGCCGGCGCCCTGGTCGGCGAGCTCGCGGAGGATGGCGTAGATCTGCGCCTTGGCGCCGATGTCGACGCCGCGCGTCGGCTCGTCGACGAACAGCACGCGGGGGTTGACCGCCAGCAGCCGGGCCAGCGCCACCTTCTGCTGGTTGCCGCCGCTCAGCGTCGCCACCGGCTGGTGCACGCCGGCGCAGCGGATGCCCAGGCGCTGGCGCATCGCCTCGGCCAGCGCCGCCTCGCGCCGGCCGCTGACCATGACCGGGCCCGACACCAGCCGCAGGTCCAGCGACGAGACGTTCTGGGCGATCGACAGGTCGAGGAAGACGCCGTTGCCCTTGCGGTCCTCGCTCAGATAGACCAGCCCCTGCCGGATCGCGGCAGGGTAGTCGTCCGGCGGTACCTCGGCCCCGTCGCAGGTGACGCGACCGGAAGCGCGCCGGGTGAGGCCGCAGATCGCCTGCACCGTCTCGGTGCGGCCGGAGCCGATCAACCCGCCGAGGCCGACGATCTCGCCGGGCCGGACCTCGAAGCCGACATCGCGGACGATGCCGCCGTCGGACAGGCCCTCGACCTTGAGCAGCGGGGATCCTGTGGCCGGGCCGCGGCGCGGCGGGTACAGGTCCAAGAGCGGCCGGCCGACCATCTTCGCCGCCACCTGCTCCGGCGTGGTCGCCGCGGTCTGCAGCGTCTCGACATAGGCGCCGTCGCGGAACACGGTGATGCGGTCGGCGATGGCGAAGATCTCGGCCATCCGGTGGCTGATATAGATGACGCCGATGCCGCGCGCCTGCAGGCCGCGGATGATGGCGAACAGCGCCTCGGCCTCCGCCTCGGTCAGCGCCGCCGTCGGCTCGTCGAGGATCAGCACCCGGCAGTTCAGGGTCAGGGCCTTGGCGATCTCGACGATCTGCTGGCTGGCGATCGGCAGCTCGCCGGCACGGACGTCAACCGGCACCGGATACAGGCTGGCCAGCACCGCCTCGGCCCGCCGCTTCAGGTCGCGCGTGTCCAGCCACAGGCCGCGCCTGAGGCCGCGGCGGCCGTTGGTCTCGGCCATGAAGATGTTCTCGGCCACGGTCGCGTCGGGGCAGAGCGCGATCTCCTGATGCACCAGCCCGATGCCCAGCGCCTGGGCCACGGCCGGGCTGGGGATCCGCACCGGCTTGCCGTCCAGGCTGACCGTGCCGCGGTCGGGCTGGTGCACGCCGCCCAGCACGTTCATCAGCGTCGACTTGCCGGCGCCGTTCTCGCCCATCAGGGCGTGCACCTCGCCGGCCTGCAGCTCGAACCGCACGCCGGACAGCGCGCGGACCGGGCCGAAGCTCTTGGCGATGTCGTGGACGGAGAGCAGGGACATGGGACGTCGAGGGCTTTCCCGGGGAGCGCGGAGGCCGGCCGGGACGAGTCCCGGCCGGCAGTCGGATCGGCGATTACTCGTCGATGCCCTTGGTGCCGCGGCGCTTCAGATACTTGTCCCAGTAGAAGTCGTCGGCATTGGCCGCGGTGACCACGGCGTAGCCGTTGTCGATGAACGGGATCACCATCGGGTTCCGGCCGGCGCCCTTGGCGTCGTTCATCGGGTCGATCAGGTCGGGATGGGCGGCGAGGTACAGCGCCATGAAGCCCATATAGCCCTGCATGCCCTGGTTCGGGTTGACCGAGCCGAACACCTGGCCGGCCTTGATCATGTCGAGGATCTTGGCGTTCACGTCGGCGGTCATGACCTTGATCTTGCCGCCGAGCTCGACGCTGGCCTGGGCGGCGCCGAGGGCCGAGTTCGCCTCCGGCATGAACAGCGCGCCGAGGTTCGGGTTGGCCTGGGCCATCGACAGCACGGCCTGGTAGGCCTTGTTCGGGTCCTGGTTCGAGGCGGCGCGGGCGACCAGCTTCATGTCCGGCCACTTCTCC
Organism: Inquilinus limosus; assembly: GCA_019508225.1. GTDB lineage: Bacteria > Pseudomonadota > Alphaproteobacteria > DSM-16000 > Inquilinaceae > Inquilinus > Inquilinus limosus_D. The sequence continues at coordinate 4,716 of JAEKLZ010000101.1, forward strand.
TCCATCCGGTTGATGAAGGCGGCGACGCGGCGGTCGTGGTTGTCCTGGCCCGGATTCTCCAACACGCCGTATTCGCCCTTGCCGCCCATCGCCTCGGCCACCGCGTCGGCGGCGCCCTTGCCCTCGAGGTCGTTGTTCGAGGTGATGAAGGCGGTGCGGTTCGAGTTCGGCGAGTCCGCGGCGAAGGTGACGATCGCCGTGCCCTGCTCGATCGCGCGGTTGATCGGCTCGATGAACGGGTCGGAGTTCATCGGATGCACCAGGATGCCTTTGGGCTGGCGCGCCAGGATCTGGTCGAAGCTGGCGATCTGCTTGGTGACGTCGTAGTCGGGCGTGCCGGTGTAGATGGTCTCGCAGCCCATCTGTTTGCCGGCCTGCTTGAACATCTCATAGACCGGGAACCAGTACTCGACGCCCGAGACCATCACGTTCATGGCGTAGAGCTCACCCGGCGCGCAGCGGAACGGCTCCGCGGCTCCGGCCGGGGCGGCGGACAGCACCGCGCAAAGGGCGGCGCCCGCCAGGATCCGGGTACGCAACTTCGTCATCTCTCATCCTCCCTAGCTCCGGCAGCGGCGTCCGCGGCCGGTTGTTGACATAAATTTCTATATATGAAATTTCTTCCGTCCAAGTAAGCGGGCTTTGCCGGCGACGTCAAGCGCTTTGTCGGAGGGCAAAGAAAAAGGGGCGTGCCGGATGGCGCGCCCCTGTTCGGTGGCCCATGAATGGACCGTCATCGCGAGTGCCCGGGCGCCCGGTCGTGCCTACTTCATCGGTGGCATGACGAATTCGGCGCCGGGCCTATCGATCTGCCCGCCCGTCATAGGTCTCCTGCGCCTGCTCGATCTCGTGCAGATGGTTGATCGCCCATTCATACACCGCCCCGAACGGGACCTGCAGGGTGCGGCCGAGGTCGGTGATCGAGTACTCGACCGCGACCGGCGAGGTGGCAAGGACCTTGCGGGCGATCAGCCCATTGCGCTCCAGACGCCGCAGGGCCTGCGTCAACGCCTTGTGCGTGACGCCTTCCAGCCTCCGCCTGATCTCGTTGAAGCGGGTCGGTTTCTCGCTGAGCAAGGTGAGGATCATCACCGACCATTTGTTGGCGACCTGGTCGAAGAAGGAGCGTGCGGCGCAGTCCGCAAAGAACACCGCATCAACTTGGCACGCCATCCCGATATCCTTGCGTATACCTGCGCACCTGGCGGTGCGTAATTGACCGTAGATACCCGACGTATACCTTCGCGGCAACCATCGCTCCGATCCCGGAACACCCGAACCGATGCAGGGGACCGATCGAGGAGCACCACGGAGGATCAGACATGGAAGCAAGACGGCAGGGCGTGTCCCGGCGCGGGATGCTGGTGCTCGCCGGCGCGGCGGCGGTTGCGGCGACCCAGGGCCATGGCCGGGCCCATGCGGCCACCAGCCGCACGGCGAAGCTCTTCGCGACGGAGACCGGGACCGGCAGGAACGTGATGCTGCTGCACGGCTGGACGTGCGACTCCCATGATTGGAGCTGGCAGCTGCCGGTGTTCGAGAGCAGGTACCGTGTCGTCGCCGCCGACCTGCGGGGGCATGGCAGGTCCGAGGTCATGCCGCCGGGCGCCTACTCGCCCGCCGACTACGCGGCCGACATCGAGGCGTTGATCTCGACTGAATATTCGGGCCAGACATTCACCATGGTCGGGCATTCGATGGGCGGGCAGATCGCCGCCCGTCTCGCCCGGAAGCGGCCGGACCTGGTCGATGCCGTCGTGTCCGTCGACGGCGCGCTCGGCTTCTCCGGCGACGCTGCGCAGCTCTTCGGGAAGACGACCCGTGATCTGGACAGCGGCGATCCCGGCGCGGTGGTCCCGGCTCTGTTCCAATTGGTCTATGGTCCCGCCACCGATCCGGCATACAGGCGCTGGCACGCGAGGCGCGTCCAGGGGATGCTGCCGCACGTCGTGCGCGAATCCTTCGGCCCGCTGTTCTTCGGGGCCGGCCAGGTGGGCCTCGGGGAGGCAAGCGCGACGTTCTGCCGAAGCCTGACGGTGCCCGTCTACCACCTGTGCCGTGATCCGGCCCAAGCCGACCGCATGCGGCCGTGGTTCTCGCACCCGAAGTCGAAAGTCGACCTGTGGTCCGACACAGGCCATTGGATCATGCAGGATCGCAGCGACGACGCGAACGCCGCACTGACCGCCTGGATCGACGCGCTCTGAATGACCGTTGAGCCAGTGCGTGGGTTGGACTCGCCGTGGCGAACCCAACCCACGAAGCTGATTTAAGGGCCGGCAGACCCCTACTTCATCGTCGGCATCACGAATTCGGCGCCGGCGCGGATGCCGGTGGGCCAGCGGGTGGTGATGGTCTTCAGCCGGGTGTAGAAGCGCACGCCCTCCGGCCCGTGCATGTGGTGGTCGCCGAACAGCGACGACTTCCAGCCGCCGAAGGAGTGGAAGGCCATCGGCACCGGGATCGGCACGTTGATGCCGATCATGCCGACCTGGATCTGGTGCGCGAATTCGCGCGCGGCGTCGCCGTCGCGGGTGAAGATCGCCGTGCCGTTGGCGAATTCATGGCCGTTGATCCAGCCGGCCGCGGTCTCGTAATCCGGCGCGCGGGCGATCGACAGCACCGGGCCGAAGATCTCCTCGCGGTAGATCTTCATGTCGGTGGTGACGTGGTCGAACAGCGTGCCGCCGATGAAATAGCCGTCCTCATAGCCCTGGCGGCGGAAGTCGCGCCCGTCGACCACCAGCTTCGCGCCCTCGGCGACGCCGGAGTCGATATAGCCGCGCACCTTGTCGAGATGCTGCCGGGTGACCAGCGGCCCCATCTCGGCCTCCGGGTCGGTGCCGGGGCCGATGGCCAAAGCGCGGATCCGCGGCTCCAGCCGCGCCAGCAGCGCCTCGGCCGTCTTCTCGCCGACCGGGACGGCGACCGAGATCGCCATGCAGCGCTCGCCGGCCGAGCCGTAGGCGGCGCCCATCAGCGCGTCGACTGCCTGGTCGAGATCGGCGTCCGGCATCACGATCATGTGGTTCTTGGCGCCGCCCAGCGCCTGGCAGCGCTTGCCGGTGCGCGCCGCGGTCTCGTAGATGTAGCGCGCGATCGGGGTCGAGCCGACGAAGCTGATCGCAGCGATGTCGGGGTCGAACAGCAGCGCGTCCACCGCCTGCTTGTCGCCATGCACGACGCTGAACACGCCGTCGGGCAGGCCGGCCTCCTTCAGCCAGTCGGCCAGCAGCAGCGAGGCCGAGGGGTCGCGCTCGGACGGCTTCAGGATGAAGCAGTTGCCGCAGGCCAGCGCCACCGGGAACATCCACATCGGCACCATGGCCGGGAAGTTGAACGGGGTGATGCCGGCGACGATGCCCAGCGGCTGGCGCATCGCATGGCTGTCGACCCGGGTGCCGACATTCTCGGTGAACTCGCCCTTCAGCAGCTGCGGCGCGGCGGTGGCGAACTCGACCACCTCGATGCCGCGCTGGACCTCGCCGCGGGCGTCGCTCAGCACCTTGCCGTGCTCGGCGGTGATGGCGGCGGCCAGCTCGTCGGTGCGCTCCTCCAGGATGCGCAGGAAGCGGTTCAGGATGCGGGCGCGGCGCAGCGGCGTGGTGCCGGCCCAGCCGGGGAACGCCTCGCGGGCCGCGGCGACCGCGGCGCGGACGTCGTCGACCGAGGCCAGGGCGACGCTGCCGCTCTGCTGGCCGGTGGCCGGGTTGAAGACCGGGGCGGTGCGCCCGCTGCTGCCCGCGAACCGGCGGCCGGCGATGAAATGATGGATCTCGGTCGGCATTGTCGTCTCCTCCACTGCTGCCGCCACCTTCCCGCTTTACCCGGCGCGCATCAACGCACAGGATCGAGCAACCGTTGTGCGGGAATTAAAGCCATGGACTGGGACCATCTGCGCGTTTTCCTGGCGGTCGCCCGGCACGGCCAGCTGCTGGCCGCGTCGCGCAAGCTGGGGCTGAACCACGCCACGGTGGCGCGCCGGCTGGATGCGCTGGAGGCCGATCTGGGCACGGTGCTGTTCGACCGGCGGCCGGCGGGGTCGGTGCTGACCCAGGCCGGCGAGCGCCTGCTGCCGGTGGCCGAGGGCATCGAGACCGCGCTGCTGGGCGCGGCGGAAGGGCTGCGGGACGACGAGGCGGAGGTGGCGGGCACGGTGCGCATCGGCGCGCCGGACGGGCTGGGCAACCATTTCCTGGCGCGCGAGTTGGGCCGCTTCGCCCGGCAGTATCCCAGCCTGACGATCGAGCTGGTGCCCCTGCCCCGCAGCTTCTCGCTGTCCCGGCGCGAGGCGGATCTCGCGATCGGGCTGGACCGGCCGATCGAGGGCCGGCTGATCGTGTCGCGGCTGACCGATTACAGCCTCGGGGTCTATGCCGCGGCCGACTACCTCGCGGCGGCCGGCACGCCCGCGGATGCCGACGGGCTGGCCGATCATGTCGTGGTGACGGGGGTGGAGGACTACGCCTACGCCCCGGCG
>JAEKLZ010000102.1 GCA_019508225.1 Inquilinus limosus
ATATTCGACGATGTCGGCGGTGGCGTAGGTCTCGCTCCAGCGCTCCGGCAGGAAGCTGCCGGTGCCGACCACGTCGATCGGCGCCTTGGCCAGCGCCATCACCCGGCACTTGGCCGGGCTGAAACCGCTCGACGCCACGACCTTCACCTTGCCGAAGCCGGCCTCGTCCAGCTTGTCGCGCAGGTGGTGAATGGCCGCGGCCGAGACGCCGGTGCCGATCAGGTGGCGCAGTTCCTCCTCGCTGCGGTAGCCGCGCACCGCCTCGGGCACATGGCGCTCCAGCACCGCATAGGATTCGCCGGGCCCCAGCCCTTCCATGTAGCGGCCGCCGCCGGTGTCGATGCGGACCGACAGCCGGCCGGCCGCCGCCATATCGGGGAAGCGGCGGCAGACCTCGAGCGCGTCGGTGACCTCGCGGGCGAAGTAGTCGACCAGGACGGTCAGCGCGTCGTCCGGGAACACCTCATGGAACATCTCGGCAGCCCGGACGGTCGAGCCGGCATAGCCGATCAGGGCGTGCGGCATGGTGCCGAGGCCGGCGGTCTGGCCGAAGAAATGCGCGGTCGCATCGGTGGCGTTGCCGATGAACCCCTTGGCGTCGTGCTTGCGCCGCGCGCGGGCCGAGCCGACGCTGGCAGCATAGGCCATCAGCTCCGCCATCTCGGTGCCGGCACAGTGCCGCGCATCCATCGCCAGGAAAGCGGCGCGGGAGAGCTCGGCGCACATGGTGTAGGCGTTGTAGGCGGCGACGCAGGCCGGCCCCAGCTTCTGCAGCAGCACCGTCTCGCAATCGACCAGGTGGCACAGCGGGCCGGTGATGTAGAGCATCGGCTCGCCCGACCCGACCCATTTGCCTTCGGCGTAGCGCAGGTCGATCTCGACCGCGAAGCCGCGCTCCTTGGCCACCTGCTGCAGCCATTCGATCGCCAGCCGCGGCGCGGCGACCACCGGCCGGCGCATGAACACGGCGTAGGTGACGCGGGTGTCGCCGAAGCGCTCCACGATTCCCTTGGTCCGCAGGAAGTACTTGTCGGTCCAGCGCGACAGTTCGTCGACCGAAGGGATCATGGACGCCGTTCCCTGATTGCTATTCCGCAGCCGCGGCCCGGCGGGCCGCGTCGTGGGCGCTGCGCTCCTGCTTCAGCTTCTCGGCGATCAGGAAGGCCAGCTCCAGCGACTGGCTGGCGTTCAGCCGCGGGTCGACCGCGGTCTGGTAGCGCAGCGACAGCGCCTCGTCGGTGATCGCCTGGGCGCCGCCGGTGCATTCGGTGACATCCTCGCCGGTCATCTCGAAATGCACGCCGCCGGGATGGGTGCCTTCGGCCCGGTGCACGTCGAAGAAGTCGCGCACCTCGGACAGGATCCGGTCGAACGGCCGGGTCTTGTAGCCGGAGGGCGAAGAGATGGTGTTGCCGTGCATCGGATCGCAGCACCAGACCACGGTGCGGCCCTCGTCACGCACCCGGCGCAGCAGCGCCGGCAGCTTGTCCACGACCTTGTCGGCGCCCATGCGCACGATCAGCGTCAGCCGTCCGGCCTCGTTGTCCGGGCTCAAGGCGTCGATCAGGCGGATCAGGTCGTCGGGGTCCAGCGACGGGCCGCATTTCAGGCCCAGCGGGTTCTTCACCCCGCGCAGGAACTCGACATGCGCGCCGTCGGCCTGGCGGGTGCGGTCGCCGATCCACAGCAGATGGGCCGAGACGTCGTACCAGTCGCCGGTGGTGCTGTCGATCCGGGTCAGCGCCTGCTCATAGGGCAGCAGCAGCGCCTCGTGGCTGGTGTAGAAATCGGTCTCGCGGATCGCCGGCGTGGTCTCGGCGGTGACGCCGCAGGCGGCCATGAACTCCAGCGCCTCATCGATCCGGCTGGCGAAGGCTTCGTAGCGCTCGCCCTGGGGCGACCGGGTGACGAAGCCCAGGTTCCACTGATGCACCTTGTGCAGGTCGGCATAGCCGCCCTGGGCAAAGGCGCGCAGCAGGTTCAGGGTCGCCGCCGACTGGTTGAAAGCCTGGACCATGCGCGCCGGGTCCGGGATGCGCGAGGCCTCGTCGAACTCGACGCCGTTGACGATGTCGCCGCGGTAGGAGGGCAGCGACACGCCGTCGATCGTCTCCATGTCGGCGGAGCGCGGCTTGGCGAACTGCCCGGCCATGCGGCCGACCTTCACCACCGGCAGGCCGCCGCCGAAGGTCAGGATCACCGCCATCTGCAGCAGCACGCGGAAGGTGTCGCGGATCTTGTCGGGATGGAACTCGGCGAAGCTTTCGGCGCAGTCGCCGCCCTGCAGCAGGAACGCCTTGCCCGAGGCCACACGGCCGAGCGCGGCCTTGAGCGAGCGGGCCTCGCCGGCGAAGACCAGCGGCGGGTATTTCGACAGGGTCTTCTCCGCCGCCGCCAGCTTGGCCGCGTCGGGATATTGCGGCATCTGCCTCACCGGCAGCGCGCGCCAGGAGTCAGGGGTCCACCGTTCCGCCATCACACACTCCGCACCTTGCGCCCCCGTCCGCTCTCTCCGTTGCGGACAGGGCCGGATGTGAGGCTATACGCCCGCGCCTCCGGCTTTGCCAGCGTCGCAGCGCAGCCCTCTTATGACAAGAACGGCGTGCGGCCGGCGCTATGCCGGCTTGTCGGCGGCCAGCAGCAGGAAGGGAGGCCGGCGCCGCTGCAGCGCCAGTCCCGCCCGCGCCTGCAGCGCCGCCGGATCGGCCTCGGGCTCCTCCAGCCGCGCCGGGGTCAGCCCGGCCTCGACCAGGCCGTTCACATAGCTGGCGACGGTGCGGTGGTACTTGACCACCCCGTCGACGAACCAGCGCGTGTCGCGCCGCCCCTCCTCGCCGTAGCGATCGACCGGCCAGTGCAACTCGGCGCCGGCGGCGTCGCGATGCCATTCATAGACGCCCAGCGCGGTGCATATCGGGTGTTCGACCGAGAAGACGAAACGGCCTCCGGGCGCCAGCGCTGCGGCGATCTTCCGGACCGCCGCCCGATAATCGGCGACGTAATGCAGGGCCAGTGACGAGACGGCCAGATCGAACGCTCCCGGCTCCACCGCCAGCGTCTCCATCGCCGCATGTTCGTAACGGATCGCGGGATCCGAGGTCCGCTCCCGGGCCTCGGTCAGCATCTTCTCCGAGACGTCGATCGCCAGCACCGAGGCGGCGCCCCGCGCCCGGGCCTTGCGGGCGAAGTCGCCGAAGCCGCAGCCGAGATCCAGGATGCGCAGCCCCGCGAGCGAGGCCGGCAGCAGCCGCGCCAGCGCCGGCTGCTCCAGCACCGCGTTCAGCCCGCTCTCGGCCTCGCGCAGCGCGGCATAGCCGGCGAAGAACACCGGGTCGTCATAGATGTTCTGTGGCGGCTCCGACCCTTCCGTCACTGCGCCAGCCCGGGGCTGGCGGGACGTTCGACCTTGCTGCGCATGGTCACGAACTCCTCCGCCGCGGTCGGGTGGATACCAATGGTGGCGTCGAACTGCGCCTTGGTGGCGCCGCAGGTCAGGGCGATCGCCAGGCCCTGCACGATCTCCGGCGCGTCCGGCCCGACCATGTGGCAGCCCAGCACCCGGTCGGTCTTGGAATCGACCACCAGCTTCATCAGCGTCCGCTCCTCCCGGCCCGACAAGGTGTGGCGCATCGGCCGGAACACGGCGCGGTAGACATCGACCTCGCCGTATCGAGCCTGCGCCGCCGCCTCGGTCAGCCCGACCGTGCCGATCGGCGGGTTCGAGAACACCGCCGTCGGCACGTTCTCATAGGACGGCACCCGCGGCTTGCCGCCGAACAGCGTGTCGGCCAAGGCGTGGCCCTCGGCGATCGCCACCGGCGTCAGGTTCAGCCGGTCGGTGACGTCGCCCAGCGCATAGATGTTGGGCACGCTGGTCCGGTAGTGCTCGTCCACCGTGATCGCGCCGTCCGCATCGACCGTGACGCCGGCCGTCTCCAGCCCCAACCCCGCCGTGTTCGGCTTGCGCCCGGTGGCGTACATCACGCCATCGGCGGCGATCACCTCGTCGTTGCTCAGCGTCACCGCCAGGGCGTCGCCGATCCTGGCGATGCCCTCGACCTGGCAGCCCAGGCGCAGATGGACCCCGGCCCTGCCCATCTCGGTGGCGAGGTGGACGCGCAGGTCGTCATCGAAGCCGCGCAGCACCATGTCGCCGCGATGCACCAGCGTCACCTCGGCGCCGAGTCCGTGGAAGATGCCGGCGAACTCCACGGCGATATAGCCGCCGCCGACGATCACCACGCGCTGCGGCATCCGCTCCAGATGGAACGCCTCGTTCGAGGTGAAGGCGAGCTCGCGGATTCCGGGCTTGTCCGGCAGCACCGGCCAGCCGCCGGTCGCGACCAGGATGCGATCGGCGGTGACGCGCTTGCCGCCGACATCGATCGTATGCGTGTCGACCAGCACGGCGCGGGCGTCGAACATGGTGACGCCGGCATTGGTCAGCAGGGTGCGGTAGATGCCGTTCAGCCGGCCGATCTCGGCGTCCTTGCGGGCGATCAGCGTGGCCCAGTCATGGGTCGCGCCCGGCACGGTCCAGCCGAAGCCGGCGGCATCCTCGAAATCGGCGGAGAAATGCGCCGCCATGGCCAGCAGCTTCTTCGGCACGCAGCCGACATTGACGCAGGTGCCGCCCCAGTAGCGCTCCTCGGCGATGCCGACACGGGCACCGTGCTGCGCCGCGATGCGGGCCGAGCGCACGCCGCCCGAGCCGCCGCCGATGACGAAATAGTCGAAGTCGTATCCGGTCATGGCACGTCCGGACCGCCTGCCGCGGTCAAAGCGGCGCGGCCGGCGACCGGCCGCGCGGGAAGGGGTTCACGTGGCATTTGGGCCGCGGAACCCCTTCGAGGCAAGCCCGTTCGGCCTGCAGGGCCGCTATGCCTTGACCATGCGGAACAGCAGCTTGTGCTCCGCCCCGTAGGTGATGGCGTCGACCAGCTTCGGGTAGTAGCGCCGGTCCTTGCCGGCCGGCACGAAGCCGTCGAAGCCGAACTTCTTGACCGAGACGGTGAAGCCGGCGGCGGTGAAGGCCTCGGCATAATCGTCGGGCGACCGGTCCTGCACCGGCGCGTTGGTGGTGCCGCCGATCAGCGTGCGCCATTGCGGCCATAGCGGGCTGTCGGTGTGGCAGCCGGTGACCGCGTAGTAGATGCCGCCCGGCCGCAGCGCCTGCATCATCTGCGCCGCATGGCCGGCGATGTCCGGTAGCAGGTAGACCACCTCGTAGCTGAAGGCGATGTCGAACCGGCCGGCCCAGGGCGACAGGTCGGTGGCAACCCGATGCTCGACCGGCAGGTCGCCCTTCGCCGCCTCGGCCGCGGCGACCGAGTCGGTGGCGATGTCGACGCCGAGTGCCCAGCGGAACGGGCGCCGCGCCTGCAGCAGCTGCAGGAAGCCGCCGCGGTTGCAGCCGAAATCGAGCACGTCCTTGCCGGCCAGGTCCGTCTCCGGCACCAGGCCGATGAAATGCTCCCAATAGGGCCGGTGGCCATCGGCCATGGCGACCTCGCGCTTGGGGTCGGCATGCCAGGTGCCGTAATTCGCCCGGGCCAGGGTCATGCGAGTCTCCTGATCTCATGATGCGATGGCCCACCCTAGCCGCGGCGGAGGGCTGCGGCATCACCGCAGCCTCCCCCGAAAGTCAGGCCCCGGGCTTCAGAACTGTAGAGCCGCCATCCGCCTGGCCGACGATCGCCTGCTCGGCGCCGCCGAGGAACAGCCCGGTCTCGACCACGCCGGCGATCGACTTGATCGCCCGCTGCAGCCCGTCCGGATCGCGGATCGGTGCGAAGCCGCCGCAATCCAGGACCCGGTTGCCGCCATCGGTGCGCACCGCCGAACCGTCGCGCTGGCGCAGCACCGGGGCACCGCCGAGGGCCGAGAGGCGCCGGGCCGTCGCCTCCCAGCCGAAGGCCGTGACCTCGACCGGCAGCGGCGCCTTCTCGCCGAGCGTCCCGACGATCTTCGAACCGTCGACCACGGCGATGAAGCGGGTGGAGGCCTCGGCCACGATCTTCTCGCGCAGCAGCGCCCCGCCCAGTCCCTTGATCAGGCGCAGCGTCCCCCGCTCGACCTCGTCGGCTCCGTCGATGCAGAGGTCGAGCGCCTCGGTCGCGGCGAAGTCGGTCAGCGGGATGCCCAGCGCCCGCGCCCGCTCGGCCGTCTGCTCCGAGGTCGGGATGCCGGTGACGCGCAGCCCCTCCTCCCGGATGCGGCGGCCCAGCGCCTCCAGCACCCAGCGCACGGTCGAGCCGGTGCCGAGGCCGAGGCGCATGCCGTCCTCGACCAGCGCCGCCGCCGCCTCGCCCGCGGCGCGCTTGCCCTGCTCCTGCGGCGACAGCGTCCCGGTCACCGGTTCAGCCCGCCCATGCACAGGTACTTCACCTCGAGATAGTCCTCGATGCCGTAATGCGAGCCCTCGCGGCCGAGGCCGCTCTCCTTCACCCCGCCGAAGGGGGCGACGGCGGTCGAGATCAGGCCTTCATTGATGCCGACGATGCCGTATTCCAGCGCCTCGCCGACCCGCCAGATCCGGCCGATGTCGCGGCTGTAGAAATAGGAGGCCAGGCCGAACTCGGTGTCGTTGGCCATCCGGATCGCCTCCTCCTCGGTCTTGAACCGGAACAGCGGCGCCAGCGGGCCGAAGGTCTCTTCCTTCGCCACCTTCATCTCCGGCGTCACATCGGTCAGGATCGTCGGCTGGAAGAAGGTGCCGCCGAGGGCATGGCGCTTGCCGCCGAGAGCGACATGGGCGCCCTTCGCCACCGCATCGGCGATGTGCTCCTCGACCTTCTCGACCGCCTTCATGTTGATCAGCGGCCCCTGCTGGGCGCCATCGGTCATGCCCTCGGCGACCTTCAGCGCGCCGACCGCCTCGGCCAGCTTGGCGGCGAAGGCGTCATAGACGCCGTCCTGCACCAGCAGGCGGTTGGCGCAGACGCAGGTCTGGCCGGTGTTGCGGTATTTCGAGGCGATCGCGCCCTGCACCGCGGCGTCGAGATCGGCGTCGTCGAAGACGATGAAAGGCGCGTTGCCGCCCAGCTCCATCGACACCTTCTTCACCGTCGAGGCCGATTGCTGGATCAGCAGCTTGCCGATCTCGGTCGACCCGGTGAAGGTCACCTTGCGCACGATCGGGCTCGAGGTCATCTCGCCGCCGATCTCGCTGGCGCTGCCGGTGATGACCGAGAACACGCCGGCCGGGATGCCGGCGCGCTCCGCCAGCTCGGCCAGCGCCAGGGCCGAATAGGGCGTCTCGCTGGCCGGCTTGACGACCATGGTGCAGCCGGCGGCCAGCGCCGCGCCGGCCTTGCGGGTGATCATCGCCGCCGGGAAGTTCCAGGGCGTGATCGCGGCGCAGACGCCGATCGGCTGCTTGATCACGACGATGCGGCGGTCGCCGGCCGGGGCCGGGATGGTGTCGCCGTAGATCCGCTTGCCCTCCTCGGCGAACCATTCGACGAAGCTGGCGGCATAGGCGATCTCGCCACGGCTCTCGGCCAGCGGCTTGCCCTGCTCCGCCGTCATCAGCTTCGCCAGGTCCTCCTGATTCGCCATCATCAGCTCGAACCAGCGGCGCAGGATCGTGAACCTCTCCTGCGCCGTCTTGGCGCGCCAGGCCGGCCAGGCCTTGTCCGCGGCGGCGATGGCGCGGCGGGTCTCGGCGGCTCCGGCCCGCGGCACGCCGCCCAGCCTGGCGCCGCCGGCCGGGTTGGTGACGTCGATCACGCGCCCGTCATCGGCATCGGCCCAGCGGCCGTCGATATAGCATTGCTGGCGGAAAAGCTTCGAGTCGGTGAGCTGCATCGGGTCCGTCTCCCTTGTCTCGTCGTGTCTGGCCGCCTGAATCTCCGGAGGGAGTTGTAGCGCGGCCGGCGAAAGGCGGCCAAGGCATCCAGAATGCTGCCATGCGCCTGGCGCGGGGCTCGTCACCCCCGCTGCAAGGTCCGAAACCGGAACATCGGTCGTTTTTGTCGGACAATGAGGGCATTAGCAGCCGCTTCGCTTCGCAGCTATGAAGTAGCCACCCCAGTCAATTGAACCCGTCGACTTTCCAGCATCGTGTCAACGGCCGGACGATTAGGCAACCGAAACGACCTATGCACTCTGCAAAAGCCGAATAATTTTTTTACGTCTGCCTGCAATACATGAACCCTCATCGCTTCTGTATTGGCGTTCGAAAGCGGGCAGAAATCTGGCGGAAAGGTGTCATTTCCGCTTGGCGGGAATATTTCAGAATGTTACTAACCGTTCTTGCCGGTGAGGGGGCGGTGACTGGGGTCACCGAACGAGCCGGACGGAAAGGCGCTGCATCCGTTTGGAGCGCCAAGGGAGCGAGTGCAGTCCGGGTGAAACAGCGCAGGGGGGACGGGCCAGTGATGACCCGCGACACTGACTATGACTTCAGAATCCGTCATCGGGCCAAGCGCCCACTCAGTATCCTCACTGCAAGTCTGTTGACGCTGGTCTGCAGCGTCGCCCTTCTCAGCGAAACTGCACACGCCGCATCGCGCACCACGCGCCAGCTGAATGCCGCCGCGGCCGCCGCCTCCGGCCAGCCCAGCGATCAGGTCGAAGGCGCCGTCCGCAACGCCGTGGCCACCGGCCAGGCGCCGAACGGCCGGACGGCCAGCCCGGCATCGGCCCCCGAGCGCATGGCGGTCGCCGTCCCGGCGCCCCGCCCGGCCCGCGCCTCGGCAGCCCCCGCAGCACGAGCCCCGGCCGCCGCCGCAACAGCAGATATTGCGGTCCCGCGCACCCAGCTGACGGCCCGCAATATCACCGAGCAGCGGCAGATCCAGCGGGTTTCCACGCTGAAGGCCCAGGGTCGCCGCTGGTCCTGCGTTCCCTTCGCCCGCGAGCTGACCGGCTTCCAGATCTCCGGCGATGCGTGGCGCTGGTGGGACGCCGCCGCCGGCCGCTACAACCGCGGCCGCATGCCGGTCGCCGGCTCCGTCATCGTGCTGAAGCGCACCGGCTCGATGCGGCGCGGCCATGTCGCCGTGGTGCGTCGGATCGTCAGCTCCCGCGAGATCATCGTCGACCAGGCCAACTGGGCGCCGCGTGGCCGGGTGAACGAGCCGGCCCGGGTGATCGACGTCTCGGCCAAGAACGATTGGAGCCAGACCCGCTTCTGGCATCAGCCGACCGGCCAGATGGGCACCTCGGTCTA
>JAEKLZ010000103.1 GCA_019508225.1 Inquilinus limosus
GCGGGCGCCTTGTTGTCGCGTTCGGCTTCGGTCAGCACCGTCTCCAGCACCAGCAAGACGTCGCCCAGCACCAGCGGCGCACCGGGAAAGTCCGGCTCGTCCGCCTCGGTCAGGGCGAAGGACAGCACGTTGGTCGGGGCGTCCTTGCCGCGATACTCACGGTTCAGCCGCCGCACCGTGGCGTCGTCGGCGAACACCACCGACAGCTCGGCCGGGCGGCCGGGTTCGATCGCGGCACCTGGACCGGCACCGGCGGTGACGGTGGCTTCGACCAGCGGGTCGAGGGCCGCGGTCAGCGCATCCTCGTTGGCGAAGTCGGGACCGAGCGCCGACCAGCCGGGCGCATCGATGCTGACGGCGAGCTCGATCACGGCTGCGGCTTCCGGGCGCGATCCGCCGCCTCATAGGCCCGCACGATGCGCGCCACCAGCGGATGGCGCACCACGTCGCGGTCGGTGAAGCGGACGATGCGGATGCCTTCGGTCCCGTCGAGGATCTCCAGCGCGTTGACCAGGCCGGATTTGTCGCCGGGGCGCAGGTCGATCTGGCTGATGTCGCCGGTGATCACCATGCGGCTGGCCTCGCCCATGCGGGTCAGGGCCATGCGCATCTGCATCACGGTGGTGTTCTGCGCCTCGTCCAGGATGACGAAGGAATGGGCCAGGGTGCGGCCGCGCATGAAGGCCAGCGGCGCGATCTCGATCACGCCGGTCTCCATGTGCTTGGCCACCTGCTCGGCCGGCAGCAGGTCGTAGAGAGCGTCGTAGAGCGGGCGAAGATAGGGGTCGACCTTCTCCTTCATGTCGCCGGGCAGGAAGCCCAGCCGCTCTCCGGCCTCGACCGCCGGGCGCGACAGCACGATGCGGTCGACCCGGCCGGCAATCAGCATCGACACCGCCTGGGCGACGGCGAGATAGGTCTTGCCGGTGCCGGCCGGGCCGACGCCGAACACCATCTCGCTCTGCGCCAGCGCCTCGATGTACTCCGCCTGGGTCGGCGAGCGCGGGCCGATGCGCTTGCGCCGGGTGACGATGGCGCCGTCGGATTTCAGCAGGGCGTCGCGCAGCGGCGCCCCGCCGCCGGCCGGCGCGTCGCGCAGCATCCGGATAACGCCGTCGATATCGGCGCCGGTGACGCCCTGGCCCTGGGACAGGCGCTGCCACAGCGTCTCCAGCACCAGCTGCGCCTGCTCCACCGCCTCGGCCGGACCCTTGACGGTCACGGTGTTGCCGCGCGAGGCCAGTGACGCGCCGAGCTGGTGCTCGATCCGCAGCAGATGGGTGTCGTGCTCGCCATACAGCAGCGGCAGCAGCCGGTTGTCGTCGAAGCTGATCTCGGCGCGCTGGGTCGCGGGCCTGGCCCCGGGCTTCGCCCCGGTCCTCGATTGTGCCGGCATCAGGCCGGACCCCTCGGAGCTGCGGGTCACGCGGCCTCCTCTGTTTCCGCCGGCACCGCGGTGCCGGTCAGGCTCAGCAGCTTGCCCTCGGTGATGCGGACCGGCTGGATGGTGCCGAGCAGCCGGGCCGGCGCGTCGAGATGCACCGACTGCATCCACGGGCTGCGGCCGTGCAGCTGGCCGGGCCGGCGGCCCGGACGGTCCAGCAGCACCGGCACGACCCGGCCGGCCATGGCCTGGTTGAAGGCGGCCTGCTGGGCCCACAGCAGCTGCTGCAGCGCCTGCAGCCGCTCGTCCTTCGCCGTCTCGGGCAGCTGGTCGTCGATGGCCGCAGCCGGGGTGCCGGGCCGGGCGCTGTACTTGAAGCTGTAGGCCTGGGCGAAGCCGATCTCGGTGACCAGCTTCAGCGTGTCGGCGAAGTCGCGGTCGGTCTCGCCGGGAAAGCCGACGATGAAATCGGAGGACAGCGCCAGGTCCGGCCGCGCCGCGCGCAGCCGGTCGATCACGCGGCGATAGGCGTCGCCGTCATGCTTGCGGTTCATCGCCGCCAGGATGCGGTCCGACCCGCTCTGCACCGGCAGGTGCAGGAACGGCATCAGCTGCGGCACGTCGCGATGGGCGGCGATCAGGTCGTCGTCCATGTCGCGGGGATGGCTGGTGGTGTAGCGGATGCGGTCGAGGCCGTTGATCTCGGCCAGCGCGCGGATCAGCCGGCCCAGGCCCCAGGCCGACCCGTCCGGCCCGTCGCCATGGAAGGCATTGACGTTCTGGCCCAGCAGCGTGATCTCGCGGGCGCCGGCGGCGACCAGGCGGCGCGCCTCGCCCAGGATGCCGGCAACGTCGCGTGAATATTCGGCGCCGCGGGTGTAGGGCACGACGCAGAAGGTGCAGAACTTGTCGCAGCCCTCCTGCACCGACAGGAAGGCCGACGCGCCCTGCGTGCCCTGCTCGCCGGGCAGGTGGTCGAACTTGCTCTCGACCGGGAAGTCGGTGTTGACCAGGGGCTTGCCGGCCTGGCGGTGGGCGCGGGCCACCATCTCCGGCAGCTGATGGTACGTCTGCGGCCCGAACACCATGTCGACCCAGGGGGCGCGATGGGCGATCTCCTCGCCCTCGGCCTGGGCGACGCAGCCGGCGACGGCGACGATCATCGGCTGCTCGCCGATCTTCGCCTCCTTCAACGGACGCAGCCGGCCGAGGTCGGAGAATACCTTCTCGGTCGCCTTCTCGCGGATGTGGCAGGTGTTGAGGATGACCATGTCGGCCCCCTCCGGGCCATCCGCCAGGGCATAGCCGAGCGGGGCCAGGATGTCTGCCATACGACCGCTGTCGTAGACATTCATCTGGCAGCCCCAGGTCTTGATGAACAGCTTCTTGGTGGCTGCGGTGCTCACGCGCGCGGGTCCGATCCGGTCCAGATCTCGATGGAATTGCGATGATAGATCACGGCGGCGCCGTCGAAAATCAAGCGTTGCCTCATGCGGCGTGGCGCTGATCGGCCATGTTGTCGTCCGCCGCGGCCGGCAGCCGGCCGGCATTGGCATCGGACACGCCGCCCGCGATGGCCCGCCAGCAATGATCCGCCAGCGCCTTGCGCGACCGGACATTCTCCAGCGTCACCGGGGGATGGAAGATCACGGTGATCTGCAGGCGGCCCTGCTTCACCACGTTCCACAGATGCGGCAGCAGATCCATGTCGCCGTACCAGGCATAGATCGGGCGCAGCCGGCGGCCCAGCGGGATGCCGTCCAGCGTGGTGCAGGCCAGCGACACCGGCTGCACCGTCAGCGGCCTGCCGTCGATGCGCAGCCCGGCGGCGGCGAACAGCGCGCTCTTGAACGGCAGGGTGCGGTTGCCGTCGCTGGACGTGCCCTCCGGGAACAGCACCAGATTGTCGCCCGCTTCCAGCCGCGCCTGCAGGCTGTCGCGCTGGATGTCGGCCGAGCCGCGCTTGGTCCGGTCAACGAAGACCGTGCGCTGCAGCCGCGCCAGGGCACCGAAGAACGGCCAGGTGCCGACCTCGGTCTTGGCGACGAAGCTGCCGGGGATCAGCGATCCCAGCACCTCGATGTCGAGATAGGACAGGTGGTTCGAGACGAACAGCGTCGGCGCCGCGGCCGATTTGGTGCCGCGGATCTCGACGTCGAGGCCGAGGATGCGGCAGCAGGTGCGGTGGTAGAACACCGGCAAGGTGGTCTGCAGCCGCCAGCCGAAGCGCACGGCCAGGGCCTGAACCGGCATCAGCAGGACGGTCCAGGGCACATAGACGGCGAGCCGCGCCACCGCCCGGAGCTTCGACCCGACACGGGCGCTCGCCATCGCTCCGGTCAGTCCTTGCGGAAGGCCAGGATCGGCCGCTGCTCGCGCTTCAGCTCGTAATGCTTGAAGTACTTCTCGGTCACCAGGTCGGTCTTGACGATGATGGCCACGTCTGTGGTGCCGAACTGCTGGTCGATCACCGCGCCGTCGCCGACATGGCCGCCGAGGCGGAGATAGCCCTTGATCAGCGGCGGCAGGGCGGCGATCGCCTCGCGCTGGTCGATTTCCGTCAGCGGCAGCAGCCGCATGTCGGTGTAGCGCTCGGGCAGGGCCTTGGGCCGCAGCGCCGGCGGCGCCAGATGATAGTGATACAGATAGGACAGCGGCAGCTTCAGCGCCTCCGGGTCGGTCCCGGGCAGGCTGGCGCAGCCGAACATGATCTCGATGTCATGCTGGAACAGATAGGCGGCGATACCGCGCCACAGCAGCTGCATGGTGCCGCCGGAGCGATAGGGGCCGGCGACGCAGGACCGGCCGAGCTCCAGGATCCGGCCGGGATGGGCCTCGATCTTGGTGATGTCGTATTCGCTGGCGGAGTAGAAGGCGCCGATCTTCGCGGCCCCGTCGCGCTGGATCAGCCGGTAGGTGCCGACCACGCCTTCGACGCCCTTGCCGCGCGCATGGTCGATCACCAGCAGGTGGTCGGCGACGTCGTCATAGGCGTCGAAATCGCGGCGGGCGGCCGCCATCTCGGCCGAAGGCTGGGCCGCCATCTCCTGATAGAAGACGGCGTAGCGCAGCTCCTGGGCCGCCCAAATCTCCTCCTCCGTCTCGGCCAGCCGGACCTCGAGATTGCCCGCGCGCAGGCTGAACCCGTGGTCATCGACGAAGGTTGTGACTGCCATGCTGCGTCCGTCCGCTTCAATTCCCCCGATGCGCCGCGGCGATTCTGATGTCGTCGCACAAGGCGCTCGCCCAATTATAAAGCAGAACGATTACAAATGTGCGTGGATTTCGCAGGTGGGCGCGCGAGGTCCGGCCGCGGCCGGGAAACCAGCGGCCCGCCCGGGGGGCGGACCGCCTGCGGCTCGCGATCAGTCCCGCCGTGCGCGGGTGCCGAGGCCGATCTGCTTGGCCAGCCGGCTACGCTGCTTGGCGTAGTTCGGCGCCACCATCGGATAGTCGGCCGCCAGGCCCCACCGCTCGCGATACTCGTCCGGGGACATGTTGTACGCCGTCTTCAGGTGCCGCTTCAGCATCTTCAGCTGCTTGCCGTCCTCGAGACAGATGATGTAATCCGGCGTGACCGACTTCTTGATGGGAACTGCCGGCTGGGGTTTTTCCGCGATCGGCGTCGGCTCAGTCCCGAGACCGCTCAGCGCACGATAGATCTGCTCGATCAGGCCGGGCAGGTCGGAGATTGCAACGGTATTGTTTCCTACGTGTGCCGCGACGATTTGGCTCGTAAGGTTCATCAAATCGTTGGACGGCGTTTCATTGCTCATGTTCATACTCCCGCGGCACGAGTGTTGGGTATATAAGTCGCCCACTACTGGACTGCAACACGAATCGCCATGAAAATCGAGAATGCGTCATGAGCAAAGAACCGACGGTCCGGACTCTCGATGTAACGGCGGAAGTCTGCCCTTTCACTTTCGTCAAAACCAAGCTGCTGCTGGAAGATATGAAGCCCGGCGAGGTGGCGGAAATACGGCTGAACGCGGGCGAGCCACTGATCAATGTTCCGCGTTCGGCAACGGAAGGCGGTCATCGTGTGCTGTCGGTGGAGCCCGAGGATGCCGGCCGCAGCCATTGGCTGGTGCGGATCGAGCGCGGCCCGGAGGGCTGATCGCGGGCGGTTTCGTCCGGGATTTCTCTACACAAGCGTGTAGTTGACTTTTATTTCACGCCCTGTCACGTCGAGACTTCCCGCCCGAGGAGGACTCCCTTCGATGCGCTCCCATCGCACACCCGGTCTGGCCGGCCTGGCCCTGATGCTCGCCTTCGCCGGCGGCCCGCCCGCCTTGGCCCAGGACGCGCTGCCCGACGGCATCACCGCGGCCACGGATCCGTCGGCGGTCCCGGCCACGGCCAAGGCCCGCAAGGACACTGTCGTCGCGTCGATCAGCGCGCCGCAGGGCGTGTTCAACCCCTATTTCTTCAGCAATGGTTGGGACGAGAACGTCACCAACGTGATCTTCGGCCGGCTGATCAACTACGACAGCCAGGGCAAGCTGATCCCGGAGCAGGCGGAATCCTGGACTGTCAGCCCGGACAACCTCGTCTACACCATCAAGCTGCGATCCGGCCTGACCTTCAGCGACGGCTCGCCGCTGACGGCCGAGGATGTCGCCTTCACCCTCACGGTGCTGCACGACCCGACGCTGGAGAGCGAGACCGACATCACGCCGGCCGCCATCGCCGGCGGGGCGGACTACAAGGCCGGCAAGGCCGACGGCATCGCCGGCATCAAGGTGATCGATCCGCAGACCATCGAGATCACCACCACCCGGCCCGGGGCGAAGACCCTGGCCCTGCTCGGCGGCCCAGTGCTGTCCAAGGCGCATTACGGCCGTGGCTTCGCCCGCGGCCAGCTCGACGGCATCCGCGCCTTGGGCGGCGATCCGCTGGGCGCCGGCCCCTATGTCTTCGACAAGTTCATCCCCGGCCAGGAGGTGCGGTTCCACGCCAACCCGCACTACTACGCGGGCAAGCCCGGGGTAGAGCATTTCATCTACCGGATCACGTCGGACGCCACCAAGCTGCAGCTGTTCCAGACCGGCGAGACCGACTATGACGGCTTCACGGTCAGCCAGGACAATATCGACGCGCTGCAGAGCCTGGGCTTCGCCGCGATCAACCTGTACGGCTCCAGCGACTACAGCATGATCGAATTCAACCCGAAGGATCCGCTGCTGAAGGACGTGCGGGTGCGGCACGCCTTGACCTACGGCCTCGACCGCCAGACCCTGGTGACGGTGGTCTATCAGGGCTATGGCCTGGTCGCGACCCAGCCGGTGGCGCCGATCTCCTGGGCCTATGACGCGAACGCCGTCGACCCCTACGTCTATGATCCGGCCAAGGCCGCGGTGCTGCTGGACGAGGCCGGCTGGAAGGCGGGGCCGGACGGCATCCGGGTCAAGGACGGCCGGCGCCTGTCGCTGCGCCTGCTGGCCACCAAGTCGCTGTTCAATGACGCGCTGATCCCGATCGCCCAGGAGAACTGGAAGGCGATCGGCGTCGACCTGGTGCCCGAGGTGTCGGACTTCAACGCCCTCTTGGCCAAGCGCAAATCCGGCGACTACAACCTCGCCACCTTCCGCACCTCGACCATCAACGACCCGCATGAGGGGGTTGAGGACTTCCTGTCGACCGGCGATGTCGGCCGGCTTGGCTATCATAACGACGAAGTCGAGCGGCTGATCCTGGCGGGCAACGCCACGCTGGACCCCGAGAAGCGCAAGCCGATCTACCACCAGCTGTACAAGGCGCTGGCCGACGACCCGCCGGTGATGTTCCTGGCCTACCGCAAGATCCTGTCGGCCACCAACGCTCGGGTCGAAGGCTTCAAG
Source organism: Inquilinus limosus (assembly GCA_019508225.1). Lineage (GTDB taxonomy): Bacteria > Pseudomonadota > Alphaproteobacteria > DSM-16000 > Inquilinaceae > Inquilinus > Inquilinus limosus_D. Next base: position 7,228 of record JAEKLZ010000103.1, read on the forward strand.
CCGGACATCTACAACGGCATCGTCGCCAGCCTGCCGAACCTGAAGATCGTGCAGTGAGCCTGCGCGGCGCCCGTTCCTCCTCCCGGTGCCGGGAGGAGGCGTGAGAAACTTCATCATCCGCCGCCTGCTGCTGGCGGTGCCGATGTTGCTGGGGGCGTCGGCGCTGATCTTCTTCATCTTCGCCCTGACCCCGGGCGACTTCATCGACGGCAACATCAACCTGACGCCGGAGCGGGCGGCGGAGCTGAAGTCGCTGTACGGGCTCGACCGGCCGGTGCTGGATCGCTATTTCGACTGGCTCGGCCGGCTGCTGACGGGCGATCTCGGCTATTCGATGCAGTACCAGACCCCGGTCGGCACCCTGCTGAACCAGTATGTCTGGAACTCCTTCCTGCTGGCCGGCACCGCCATGCTGCTGTACTGGACCCTGTCGCTGCTGGCCGGGGTGACGGCGGCGGTGAAGCCGTATTCCTGGTACGACCGGCTGGTGACGCTGGCGGTGTTCGCCGCCATGTCCTTCCCGGTCTTCTTCCTGTGCCTGCTGCTGATCAAATGGTTCGCGGTCGACCTGCGCTGGCTGCCGGTCGGCGGCATGATCGGCACCGGCAGCGAGGCGACCGGCTGGCCGCTGGTGGTCGAGATCGCCGGCCACATGGTGCTGCCGGTCCTGGTGCTGACCGCGCTGCAGGCCGGCAGCCTGACCCGCTACATCCGCGCCAGCATGCTGGAAGCGCTGTCGATGGACTTCGTCCGCACCGCCCGGGCCAAGGGGCTGAAGGAGCGCACGGTGGTGCTGAAGCACGCGCTGCGCAACGCCCTGCTGCCGATCATCACCCTGCTGGGCTTCGAGCTGCCGGGCCTGTTCTCCGGCGCCATCGTCACCGAGAAGATCTTCAACTGGCCGGGCGCCGGCCATATCCAGATCGACACGCTGGCGGCGCGCGACTATCCGGTGCTGATGGGCTTCACCATGGCGCTGGCGGCGCTGACCATCCTCGGCAACCTGATCGCCGACATCGCCTATGCCGCGGCCGACCCGCGCATCCGGCTGCGGCGGCGCTAGGTCATGGCGTTCGCGTCGCTTCTGAACCCGTTCCGCCGCCGCCGGGCGCGGGAGGCCGAGCTGGTCGAGCTTGCCGGCCGCCTCGCCGTCACCCGCTCGCCGCTCGGCGACGCGCTGTGGCGGCTCCGGCGCAACCGCATGGCCATGGTCGCGGCCGCGGTGCTGCTGCTGATCGTCCTGGTCTGCGTCGTCGGGCCCTGGGTCAGCCCCTGGGACCTGAACGCGACCGACGCGCTCAGCCCCAACCGTCCGCCCAGCCTCAGGCACTGGCTCGGCACCGATTTCCTCGGCCGCGACATCCTGGCCCGGCTGATGGCCGCCGGCCGGATTTCGCTGACCGTGGGTCTCGCCTCGGTGCTGCTGTCGGTGGTGGTCGGCTACATCGCCGGCGCCGTGGCCGGCTATCTCGGCGGGCTGGCCGACGCCGTGATCATGCGCGCCGCCGACATCGTGATGACGATCCCGACCCTGCCGCTGCTGATCATCCTCGGCGCCGTGCTGTCCGAGCTGAAGGTGCCGCCGGACCAGCGGATCTACCTGGTCGTCCTGATGCTCAGCCTGCCGAACTGGATCCGCGTCGCCCGGCTGGTGCGGTCGCAGATCCTGTCGTTGCGCGAGCGCGACTTCATGGTGGCGACCGAGGTGCTGGGCCTGCCGTTGTATCGCCGGCTGTTCCATCATCTGCTGCCGAACACCGTGCCGATCCTGATCGTGGTCGCCACCGTCGGCGTCGCCGATGCGATCCTGAACGAGGCCTATCTCAGCTATCTCGGTCTCGGCGTGGTGCCGCCGACCCCGTCCTGGGGCAACATGATGGACACCGCCAACAGCTTCGTCGA
>JAEKLZ010000172.1 GCA_019508225.1 Inquilinus limosus
CACCTTTCGGCGAAGTGGACGCGCGCATGACCGTCTGGCGGACGACCCTCCTGGCCTCCTGTGTCGCGGCGACGGCGATGCTGCGGCCGCCGGCCGCCGAGGCCGCCACCGATCCGCGCACCGTCTCGGGCGCCTATCTGGCCGGCTCCCACGCGCTGGTGGCGCGCGACCTGCCGGCTGCCGGCCGCTTCTTCAGCCAGGTGCTGTCGGCCGATCCGGACAATCTGGCGCTGCTGCGGCGCAGCTTCACCCTGACCCTCGCCGGCGGCGACGTCGACGGCGCCGCCAAGCTGGCCCAGCGGCTGGACACCGCCGACACCTCGGACCAGCTGGTCCGCATCACCCTGGTCCTGAGCGATGCCAAGGCCGGCCAGTGGCGCGGCGCCCTCGACCGGCTGAAGTCGATGGAGGCGGCGGGCAGCGCCAAGTCGATCACGCCGATCATCGCCGCCTGGCTGCGGGTCGGCGCCGGCGACGGCAAGGCGGCGCTGTCCAGCCTCGACCCGCTGCTGAAGCAGGCGCGGCCGGATGCGCTGGGGACGATCCAGCAGGCGCTGATCCTCGATTATCTCGGCGATCTCGACGGCGCCCAGAAGGCCTATGAGGCGCTGGGCGACATGGGCGGCACGGTGCGGCTGGTCGAAGGGCTGGCCGGCGTCTATCAGCGCCAGGGCCAGCGCGACAAGGCGCGGCAGCTGTATAGCCGCTTCGCCGACCAGAACGGCGACAACCTGCTGCTGGAACCGGCGATCCAGCGCCTGGACAAGGGCGAGCGGCCGCAGCCGATCATCGGCAGCCCGGCCGACGGGCTGGCCGAGGCGCTGTTCTACATCGCCAGCGCCGTCAGCCAGGACCGCGAGGCCCAGGGCGGCGACACCGCCCTGATCTATTCCCGCCTCGCGCTCTATCTGCGGCCGGACTTCCCGGTGGCGCAGATCCTGCTGGGCGATGTGCTGGCCGGGCAGGACCAGTACCAGAACGCGATCGCCGCCTATGAATCGCTGCCGGACGGTACTCCGGCCGGCTGGATGGCGCGGGTGCGCGAGACCTTGGCCTATGAGGGGCTGGAGCAGTTCGACAAGGGCATCGCGCTCGCCTCCGACCTGGTGTCGGAGCGGCCGGACAGCCAGGCCGGCTATCTCCGCCTCGGCGACCTGTACCGGGCGAAGGAGGATTTCGCCTCCGCCGTCGTCGCCTATGACGATGCGGCGCGCCGGCAGAAGCGGCTGGAGGAGGTCGACTGGACCTTCCTCTACCGCCGCGGCATCGCGCTGGAGCGGGCCGGCCGCTTCGACCGGGCCGAGCAGGATCTGCGCCGCGCCATCGGGCTGAACCCGGACCACGCCAACCTGCTGAACTATCTCGGCTACTCGCTGCTCGACCGCGGCAAGGCCCTGCAGGAGGCGGAGGACCTGATCCGCAAGGCGGTCGACCTGTCGCCGAACGACGGCTACATCATCGACAGCCTGGGCTGGGTCTATTACCGCACCAACCAGATGGACAAGGCGGTGGAGACGCTGGAGAAGGCGATCTCGCTGAAGCCCGAGGACCCGACCATCAACGATCATCTCGGCGACGCCTATTGGCGGGTCGGCCGCAAGCTGGAGGCGCGCTACCAGTGGGAGGCGGCGCTGCGCACCACCGAGGGCGATCCGCCGAAGGACAAGATCGAGGCCAAGCTGGCCAACGGACTGCCCGCCCAGGAAGCGTCGGCCCCGGTCAAGTCGAACTGATCGTGGCGCAAGGCGGCAAGGCTTGGTCCGGCACCGCGCCGGCCAAGGTCAATCTCTATCTCCATGTCGTTGGCAAGCGCGCGGACGGCTATCACCTGCTGGATAGCCTGGTGGTGTTCGCCGATATCGGCGACCGGCTGACCCTGGAGCCGGCCGAAGCGCCGCGCCTGACCGTCACCGGACCCTTCGCCGGCGCCATCCCGCCGGGCGACGACAATCTGGCGCTGCGCGCGGTGCGGCGCTTGGCAGCCGCGGTCGGGCGGCCGGATGGCATCGCCGTCACCCTGGACAAGCGGCTGCCGGTGGCGGCCGGCATCGGCGGCGGCTCGGCCGACGCCGCGGCGGTGCTGCGCGGCCTGGCCGCGCTCTGGGACCTGGCGCCGGGTGACTCGCGCCTGCTCCAGGTCGCCGCCGGGCTCGGTGCCGATGTCCCGGTCTGCCTCGCCGGCCGCACCGCCTGGCTCGGCGGCGTCGGCGAGCGGCTGGAGCCCGGGCCGGACCTGGCCGGCGTGCCGATCCTGCTGGTCAATCCCGGCGTGCCGCTGTCGACGCCCGATGTGTTCCGCGCCCGCAGCGGCGGCTTCTCGGCCGAAGCCCGCTTCGCCGAGGCGCGGCCGACGCTGGAGCAGCTCTGCGCGCTGCTGGCCGGGCGCGGCAACGACTTGGCCGCGCCGGCCGCATCCCTGGTGCCGGTGATCGGCGATGTGCTGGCGGCGCTGGCGGCGCAGCCGGGCTGCCGCCTGGCCCGGATGTCGGGCAGCGGCGCCACCTGCTTCGGCCTGTTCGACAGCCCGGCCGCAGCGAAGGCGGCCGAGGCGGCGCTGGCCGGGCGCGGCTGGTGGGCGGCCGCCGCAACGCTGCTCTAACCCGTCGCACCAGGCCGGAATGATCCGCGCTGGCCGGCCGGGGCCCGTGCTGGTATGAAGCGCGGTCCCGCAGGATCGACCGATCCGCGGGATCAATAGGTGCAGCCCGTCCTTGGGGACGGCTGCTGGGAATGCGGATGACCGACGCTCTTTCCGCCGCGTCCGCCCGGCCCGGATCCCCGGGATCTGCCGGCTGGCTGCGGCTCGACACCCCCCAGGGGGCGATATTCTGGCTGATCCTGCTGGGCGGGCTGCTGCGGCTCGCCCTGGCCTGGGCGCTCGGCTACGGCAACGGCGAATCCTACTATGTCGCCACCGCCCGCTTCTTCGCCCTCAGCTATTTCGACCAGCCGCCGCTGTTCCTGTGGCTGACCCACGCCATGATCGGGCTGAGCGACGCCGAGCTGTGGCTGCGCCTGCCCTATGTGCTGATGTTCGGGGTGTCGACCTGGCTGATGTACCGGCTGGGCGGGTATCTGTTCGGCGCCTGGGCCGGGGTCTGGGCGGCGCTGCTGCTGAACCTGTCGGCGGTGTTCTTCCTCAGCGTCGGCAGCTGGGTGCAGCCGGACGGGCCGCTCTTCCTGTTCCTGCTGGCCGCCGCCTATTGCACCGCGCGCGTCGTGGTGCCGGAGCCGGAGACTCTGTCGCGCGGCGCTGCCTGGGGCTGGTGGCTTGCCGCCGGGGTCTGCTTCGGCCTGGCGCTGCTGTCGAAATACCACGCCGTGCTGATGATGGCCGGGCTGCTGCTGTTCCTGCTGACCACGCGGGGCCGGCGGCGCTGGCTGGCCCATCCGGCGCCCTGGATCGCGGTCGTCATCGCCTTCGCCATCTTCTCCCCGGTGCTGATCTGGAACGCCGAGAACCAGTGGGTGTCGTTCCTGTTCCAGAGCGGCCGCAGCTCCGGCGGGCGGATCCGTTTCGACTGGCTGGGCCAGAACATCGGCGGCCAGGCGATCTGGCTCCTGCCCTGGGTCTGGCTGCCGATGATCTGGGTCTTCATCGCCGGCCTGCTCCGGGGCCCGAAGGACCTGCGCGGCTGGTACCTGGTCAGCCTTGCCGTCATTCCGATCCTGCTGTTCACCGCGGTCGCCTCCTGGGCCCGGATCGGCGCCCATTTCCACTGGCAGGCGCCGGGCTACCTGCTGCTGTTCCCGCTGCTCGGCGCCGCCACGGCCCGCTGGCTCGAAGCGGGCAGCCGCACCGCCCGGATCTGGCTCAAGGCCTCGGGCATCGCCACGGTCGCCGTGCTTGTCATCCTCGGCAGTCACGCCGCCACCGGCTGGATGCGGGCGCTGCCCGGGCTTGGCCCGACCGAGATCTGGGACCCGACGCTGGAGGGGCTGGACTGGACCGACCTGCGCGCCGCGGCGGAGGAGCGCGGCTGGTACAAGCAGCCCGGGCTGTTCGTGGTCGGCACCCAGTGGCATCAGACCGGCAAGATCGACGTCCAGCTGGGCGACCGGCTGCCGGTGCTGTGCCTGTGCCGCGACCCGCGCAACCTGGCCTTCGGCTGGAACCAGATGGAGTTCGCCGGCCATGACGCGGTGATCATCGGCCAGGACGAGTTCCTGAAGGATTTCGATGAGCGCTGGCGGCCCTATTTCGCCTCGGTCGAGCCGCAGCCGGACATCATCGTCCATCGCGGCGGCCGGGCCGAGCTGACCCTGCATGTGTTCACGGCGCGCGGCTTCAAGGCGCCCTGGCCGCTGCCGCTGCCGCCGGGCGCGCCCTGGCTGGCGGGCCAAGGATCGGCATCGTGATGCGCTACGAGCTCGCCGTCGTTGTGCCGACCCTGAACGAGGTCGGCAATGTCGGACGCCTGGTCGAGCTGCTCGACGCGGCCCTGGCGGGGATCGCCTGGGAGGTGATCTTTGTCGATGACGATTCGACCGACGGCACCGCCGAGGCGGTCTACCGGATCGCCGAGAGCCGGGACAATGTCCGCTGCCTGAAGCGGATCGGCCGGCGCGGCCTGTCCTCGGCCTCGGTCGAGGGCATGATGGCGACCGGCGCGCCCTATCTCGCGGTGATGGACGCCGACCTGCAGCATGACGAGACGCTGCTGCCGAAGATGCTGGCGCGGCTGAAGGCCGACAAGCTCGACATCGTCGTCGCCAGCCGCTTCCTGCCGGGCAGCGATCTCGGCACCTTCTCGGAGAAGCGCGAGCGCCTGTCCGGCCTGGGCATCCGCCTCGCCCGCATGGTGGTGCCAAAGGAGCTGACCGACCCGCTCAGCGGCTTCTTCATGCTGCGCCGGCCGCTGATCGAGGAGGTCGCAGACCGGCTGAACGGGCAGGGCTTCAAGATCCTGCTCGACATCTTCGCCTCGGCCGGGCGCCCGCTGCGCTTCGCCGAATTGCCCTTCGTCTTCCGCAGCCGGCTCAGCGGCGAAAGCAAGCTCGACTTCGCCGTCAGCCTGGAATTCCTGATGCTGATCTTCGACAAGGTGCTCGGGGGTACGATCCCGGCGCGCTTCATCCTGTTCGTCATGGTCGGGCTGTCCGGCGTGGCGGTGCAACTGGCCCTGGTCGGGCTGTTCCTGCACGGCTTCAACTGGGACTTCTACTGGGCCCAGGCGGTGGCGATCGTGGCGGCGATGACCTCGAACTTCGCCCTCAACAACCGCATCACCTATCGCGACAAGCAGCTGCGCGGGCGCGACTTCCTGCGCGGCCTGCTGTCCTTCTACGCCGCCTGTGCCATCGGCGCCGTGATCAGCCTGCAGGTGGCGGAGTTCCTGTTCGAACAGCACCTGCCCTGGGCCCTGGCCAGCTTTCTCGGCGCCGCACTGTCCTCGGTCTGGAACTTCGGCGTGACCTCGACCTTCACCTGGAGCAAGCGCGGCCGCGCGCGGACCCAGGCGGCCGGAGAATAAGGCCGCCCGGGACGCCGGCTCAGCAGAGCGCCGGCTCGACCTCGCGCCTGAACGACCGGAACAGCTCGCCGACGCTGCGGGTGCCGGTCTCGACCAGGTCGAAGCGGCGGCCGAAGCGGATCCAGTCGACCATCAGCCCGACCATCAGGCAGGTCAGGGTGCTGGCCGCCACATCCGGCGGCCAGGCCGGGCTCAGCCGGCCGGCATCCTGCGCCATGGTGAAGGCCCGGCTCATCGTCGCCCGCATGTGGTCATGCGCCTCGCGCTGGCGGGCCAGCGCCGCCAGCATCTCGCCGACATACTCGCAGCGGCAGGTCAGGATGGTGAAGACGCGCTGGCGCTGCTCGTCCTCGGTCAGGGCGATGAAGCTCTCGACCATCGCCTGCTCGACCAGGTTCAGCGGGTCGGGATGGCCGTCGGCCATCGCCCGCTCCACGATATCCTCGGCCGGCAGCTTCACCCGCTCGTGCAACGCCTCGAACAGCTCGACCTTGTTCTTGAAGTGCCAGTAGATGGCCCCCCGGGTCACCCCGGCGGCGTTGGCGATCAGCTCCAGCGAAGTGCGCGACACCCCGTCGACGAAAAACAGCCGCTCCGCTGCGTCCAGAATTTTCTGCCGGGTCTCTTCCGCCTCGGCCTTGGTGCGGCGTGCCATGTCCCTATTCCTCTCCCCCTTTTTGCTCTTTACATACGTCCAAGTATGTATATAAGTCCATCCCTGCATGATGCCCCGGAGGCCCCGGGTTTTGTGCGGCGCAAAAGAATCCGACAGCGGGAAGGGGTTGTCGTGAGCTCAGCCATCCGGGATTCGGGGTGTGCCCCGATACGATTCCGTCGTTCCGGAGACCGGCTGCCGCGTTTCTCCCGATAACAACTCTTAATATGTCGGCTCGGCCTCCGCCATTGCCCGGACGGCCAAGAGCAGGCATTTTGGGCGTGCGCCGATAGGGCGGTGTGGGGGCCGGGTGAAACGTCGAGGGGATCTTCCGCATCCCTCTTACATACATTCTGGAATGTATGTAAAGCAATCTCGCTCTGTCGTCCGTCGTTCAAATTTATTGTGCAGTGCGAAAAACTCTGAGGCAAAGGTGCGGTCACCGTGAGCAAGACGTCATCTCTTCGCGCCGTCGCATTGGCCGTCACCCTGGCCGCCGCGCCGATTCTTGCATCTTGCAACGAAAACACCGGTGAAGCCCAGGCCCAGACGCAATCCGCGCCTCCGGCGCCGGAAGTGACGGTCCAGGAGGTGGCGGCCGGGCCGGTGCCGCTGACCTACACCTACGCCGCGCGGGTCTCCGCCTTCCGCGAGATCGAGGTGCGCGCCCGCGTCGGCGGCATCCTGCTGAAGCGCGACTACACCGAGGGCGCGCGGGTGTCGGAGGGGCAGGAGCTGTTCCGCATCGATCCCGCCACGTACCAGGCCGAGGTGGCGCGCGCCCAGGCCCAGCTGCAGCAGTCCCAGGCCCAGCTCGCCAACGACCGGATCAACGCCGAGCGCGCCGCCAAGCTGTTTACCGCCCGCGCCGGGTCCGAGCGCGACCGCGACGACGCCGCGGCCCAGGTCCGCACCGACGAGGCGGCGGTGGCCGCCGCACGGGCGCAGCTCAAGACGGCGCAGCTCAACCTAGACTACACGACGGTGACGGCGCCGCTCGGCGGCATGACCAGCATCGAGGAGGTGCCGGAGGGCAGCCTGATCAGCGCCAACGGCCTGCTGACCCGGATCACCCAGCTCGACCCGGCCTATGTCAGCTTCTCCTTCAGCGACGGCAAGGCCGAGGGGCCGAAGGATCGCCGCTTCCCGGTGTCGGTCAAGCTCGGCGACGGGCGGACCTATGACCATGGCGGCACCATCAACTTCACCGACAGCATCGTCGACGACCAGACCGGCACGATCCGCGCCCGGGCCGTGCTGCCGAACGCCCAGGGCCTGCTGATGCCGAATCAGTTCGTCCGGGTCACAGTCAGCGGCCTGACGCTGAAGCAGGGCATCGTGGTGCCGCAGGTGGCGGTGATGCAGGGCCCGCAGGGTCCCTTCGCCTATGCGCTGGGCGAGGGCGACAAGGCCGAGGCGCGGCCGCTGACGCTCGGCCGCGAGGTCGAGGGCGGCTGGCTGGTCGAGAGCGGCCTGAAGGCGGGCGACCGGATCATCACCGAAGGCGTGATCAAGGTCCGGCCGGGCAGCCCGGTGCGCCCGGCCCTCGCCAAGGTCGCGGAGGCGGCCCCGTGATCTCCCGCTTCTTCATCGACCGGCCGGTCTTCGCGGCCGTCCTCTCGATCGTCATCACCCTGGCCGGCCTCGTGGCCATGCGGGTGCTGCCGATCGCGCAGTATCCGGAGATCGTGCCGCCCGAGGTGACGGTCTCGGCCAGCTATTCCGGCGCCAGCGCCGAGACCGTGGCCCAGACCGTCGCCGCGCCGCTGGAGCAGCAGATCAACGGCGTCGACAACATGCTGTACATGCGGTCGACCAACACCGGCGACGGCACCATGACGCTGACCGTCACCTTCAAGATCGGCACCGATCCCGACCAGGCGACGATCAACGTCAACAACCGCGTCCAGCGCGTGCTGCCGACCCTGCCGCAGGAGGTGCAGCGCACCGGCGTCCGTGTCGACAAGAAGTCGAGCTCGATCCTGCAGGCGGTGATCCTGCATGACGAGAGCGGCCAGTACGACCCGATCTACCTGAACAACTACGCGCTGCTGAACGTCATCGACGACCTCAAGCGCGTGCCCGGCGTCGGCGACGCCACGCTGTTCGGCGCCGGCAAGGACTATTCGATGCGGATCTGGCTGCGGCCGGACAAGCTGGCGCAGTACAGCCTGACGCCCAGCGACGTCTCCGCCGCGATCCGCGAGCAGAACGCCCAATTCGCCGCCGGCCGCTTCGGCGAGGAGCCGGATGCGAGCGGCCTGGCCTTCACCTATTCGGCCACCACCGACGGCCGCCTGCCGAACGCCGAGGCCTTCGAGAACATCATCCTGAAATCCGACAGCAACGCGGCGACGCTGCGGCTGAAAGACGTGGCGCGGGTCGAGCTCGGCGCCCAGGCCTACAACTCCGCCGCCAATTACAACGGCAAGCCGGCCGCCGCGATCGGCATCTACCTGCAGCCCGGCGCCAACGCGCTGGAGACGGCGGAGGGGGTGAAGGCGCGGATGGAGGAGCTGAAGCCGGCCTTCCCCGACGGCATCACCTACGCCATCCCCTACGACACCACCCGCTTCGTCCAGGTCTCGATCGACGAGGTGGTCAAGACCTTCATCGAGGCGATGGTCCTGGTCGTGCTGGTGGTCTTCGTCTTCCTGCAGAACCTGCGGGCGACGCTGATCCCGGTGATCGCGGTGCCGATCTCGATCCTCGGCACCTTCGCGGGGATGTACATCCTCGGCTTCTCGATCAACCTGCTGACGCTGTTCGGGCTGATCCTGGCCATCGGCATCGTCGTCGACGACGCGATCGTCGTGCTCGAGAATGTCGAGCGCATCATGCGGACCGAGAAGCTGCCGCCGAAGGAGGCGGCGCGGAAGGCGATGGACGAGGTCTCCGGCCCGGTCATCGCCATCGTGCTGGTGCTGTGCGCCGTGTTCGTGCCGGTCGCCTTCATGGGCGGGCTGGCGGGTGAGATGTACCGGCAGTTCGCCGTCACCATCGCGGTTTCGGTCACCATCTCCGGCATCGTCGCGCTGACGCTGACGCCGGCGCTGTGCGCCCTGATCCTGAAGCCCGGCCATCATGAGCCGGCGCTGCCGTTCCGCTGGTTCAACCGGGTGTTCGACGGCATCACCGCGGCCTACACCGTGGGCGTGCGCTTCTTCCTCAAGCGCTTCGCCATCGGCCTGCTGCTGTTCGCCGGCTTCGCCGGGGTGGCGGGCTATCTGTTCCAGAAGATCCCGGGGTCGCTGGTGCCGGACGAGGACCAGGGCTACCTGATCGTCGCCGCCTTCCTGCCGCCCGCGGCCTCGCTGGAGCGGACCGAGAAGGCGCTGTCCGAGGCGACGCAGAACATCCTCAAGCACCCGGCGGTCAGCGAGAGCATCGACGTGCCCGGCTTCGACCTGCTGTCGGCGGCGCAGAAGACCTATGGCGGCGTCGTCTTCGTGCCGCTGAAGGACTGGTCGCAGCGCACCGACCCGGCGCTGGACGCGCGCAACCTGCCCGGGCCGTTCATGGGCATGAATGCCGGCATCAAGGATGCGATGGTGCTGGCCTTCAATCCGCCGCCGATCATGGGCATGAGCACGACCGGCGGCTTCGAGGCCTATGTCCAGGACCGCACCGGCGCCGGCTATCCGGCCCTGGCCGAGGCGACGCAGAGGCTGGTCGACGCCGCGGCTAAACGGCCGGACCTGGCGGGCGTGCGGTCCCAGTTCAACATCGCCATCCCGCAATACAAGCTGGATGTCGACCGCGAGAAGGCGCGGGCGCTGGGCGTGCCGATCTCGTCGATCTTCGACGCGATGCAGGCCACTTTCGGCAGCCTCTACGTCAACGACTTCACGCTGTACGGCCGCAACTACCGGGTCAGCCTGGCGTCGGAGGGCAGCTTCCGTCAGCGGCCGGAGGATCTGAAGCAGGTCTTCGTCCGCGCCGATGGCGGGGCGATGATCCCGATCGACGCGCTGGTCAAGGCGCGCCGGGTGGTCGGCCCCGACCAGGTCGAGCGCTTCAACATCTTCCCGGCGGCGAAGATCATGGGCGGCCCGGCCCCGGGCTATTCCTCCGGCCAGTCGATCGCGGCGATGGAGCAGCTGGCCAAGGAAGTGCTGCCCCAGGGCTACGCCCTGGCCTGGACCGGCTCGGCCTTCCAGGAGCAGTCGACCGGCGGCTCCGGCAACCAGGCGCTGCTGTTCGGCCTGGTCATGGTGTTCCTGATCCTGGCGGCGCAGTACGAGCGCTGGTCGCTGCCGATCGCGGTGCTGACCGCCGTTCCCTTCGCCCTGTTCGGGGCGCTGGTCGCGGTGTGGCTGCGCGGGCTGCAGAATGACGTCTACTTCCAGATCGGCCTGGTCACCCTGATCGGCCTCGCCGCCAAGAACGCCATTCTGATCGTCGAGTTCGCGGTGCTGAAGCGCGAGGAGGGGATGAGCGCCTTCGACGCGGCGCTGGAGGCGGCGAAGCTGCGATTCCGGCCGATCGTCATGACCTCGCTGGCCTTCATCCTGGGCTGCCTGCCGCTGGCCATCGCCAGCGGCGCCGGCTCGGCCAGCCGCCATTCCATCGGCACCGGCGTGATCGGCGGCATGCTCGCCGCCACTGTCATCGCCACCTTCTTCATCCCGATGTTCTACCGGCTGATCGCCTGGCGCGATCGCAAGCAGCCGGCAGCGGAATCGGTGCCCGCCTTCCCCCAGGCGGAGCATCCGTGAGACGGGGCCGCCCCACGGCCCCGTCTCGGTCCCGGTCGTCATTGCTGCCCCTCGACGACCGGGACTCCTAACCGGACGGGGCGCGGACCGCAACCGCGCCCCGTCCGTCGCCTCATCCCGATTCAGTTCAAATCAGTCCGACAGGCCCGCCTTGCGCAGCCGGGCTGCGACCGAGCGCGAGCGGCTGGTCTCGGCCCAGCCCAGGGCCGAACGGCCGGTGAAGTCGCGCAGCTGCGGGTTGGCCTTGCCCGCCAGCAGCGCCTCCACCGCCGGCAGGTTGCCGTCGCGGGCGGCCGCCATTAGCGGCGTGATGCCCTGGCGGTTGGCGCGATTCGGGTTGGCCTTGCCGTCCAACAGGGCACGGACGGCCTCGGCGTCGCCGGTATCCGCCGCCCAGAACAGCGGCGTGTTGCCGATCGAATCGATCTGGTCCGGCTGGGCGCCGAAGCGCAGCAGCTCCCGCACCAGCGGGGCGCGGCCGTCGCGGGCGGCGATCACCAGCGCGGTGCGGCCGTTCAGGTCGGTGGCGTTCGGCGACGTCCCGCTCAGCAGCAGCGCGCGGACCTTGTCGACATCATTGGCATCGACTGCCTGGATCAGCTCCGGCGCGCGGCGCAGCACGTCGATCTCGGCCACGGCCGGGGCGCTGAGGGTGAGAAGCAGCGCCGCGGCCGCCGCGATGCGGGTCCCTCGTTTCATCTCGGTCCTCCGGCAGGCCCGCATGCCGCGCGGGCTCGGGCGCGAGCTTATACCGCGCCCAGCCCGAGGGGCCACCCGGTTGGCCACGGGGGCAGGGCTGGACTATTCTCTGGCAACGCTGCCGCCATCGCCGTCATCAGTGAGCTCCGCCATGACCGAGATTTCTCCCCCGCCCAGCCTGCCCCGTCTCGGGCAGGTGGCCCCGCCCTTCGAAGCCGAGACCACCCATGGTCGCCTGGCACTCGAGGATTTCCGCGGCAACTGGGTCGTGCTGTTCTCGCACCCGGCCGACTTCACCCCGGTCTGCACCACCGAGTTCGTCGCCTTCGCCCGGATCGCCCCGGCGCTGAAGCAGCGCGGGGTGGAGCTGCTGGGCCTGTCGATCGACAGCATCTACGCCCATCTCGCCTGGACCAAGCGGATCGAGGAGCTGTTCGGCACGAAGATCCCGTTCCCGGTGATCGCCGATGGCGACCGCAAGGTGGCGACGCTGTACGGCATGATCATGCCGGAGCAGTCGGGCACCGAGACCAGCCGCTGCGTCTTCGTCATCGACCCGACCGGCGTGGTGCGGGCGATGATCTACTATCCGCTGACCACCGGCCGGAATATCGACGAGATCCTGCGCCTGATCGACGCGCTGCAGACCACCGACAAGCACAAGGTGGCGACCCCGGCCGACTGGCGCCCCGGCGACAAGGTGATCGTGCCGGCACCGCGCACCATCGAGGACGCCGACGCAAGGGGCAAGGGCGGGTATGCCTATACCGACTTCTGGTATTGCGAGACCGAGGTGAAGGGCTGACCGCGTCCGGCCATGGCCTGCATCAACCCCGACGGCACGCTGACCGAGGTGGCCAAGCGCAGCCTCACCCTGCTCGCCGTGCCGCACACCGCGGCCCGGCTGGCCGAGGCGGCCGGCCTGCCGCTGTGGCGCGTGCGCGCCACCCTGCGCGAAACCGGCCGGGCGAAGCTGGTCGCCTGTCTCGACCCGGACGCGGCCGATCCATCGTGGCAGATCACCGAGCTCGGCGCCGAGGCGCTGGAGCTCAGTCAGGACTGATCGCGCTTTACCGATGCATCACAATGAGATAAGGGTCTCCCTTGAAGCGTTATATGAGCCAGGTCGCATTTCGGATTCTGTCGGCCCGGCTTCTGCGCTAGAGTGCGGGGCGATGGATCTGCGGGGGTACCGATGAGGACGATGAAGGGTTTTACCGCGGCTGCGTTGGCCGCCTTGGCGCTGGCGGCCTGTCAGGAGGCACCGCCGAAGCCGCAATCGGGGGGCCTGTTTCCCGATGTCGGCACCTACCAGCCGGCCAACCTGCCGGCGAAGGCGCAGCTGACGCCGACCGAGGTGCGCTATGACCTGCTGGTCAAGCTGCAGACCGAAATGATGGTCACCGGGCTGAGCTGCAAGGAAGAGTACGCCGATCCGATCATCTTCCGGACGTTCAGCCAGTGGGTCGTCAACAACGACGACCGGATCCTGGAGACCCAGGACAAGCTCGGCCGGCTGCTGGGCAAGTACAACAAGGGCAACGGCCAGCGCCTGTTCGATACCTATCGCACCAAGATGGCGAACGACGAATCCCAGCGCATGCAGCGGATGACGCAGGTCGCCTACTGCCTGGCGCGCAAGGACCAGTTCGCCGAGGTGGTCAAGTACACCCCGCAGCAGCTGGACGACTATCTGAACAAGTCCTACGAGCTTCTGCACACGCGCTACAACGAGGTCGGGGCCAAGACCCAGACCGCGGCGGCGCCGACCGACAAGGCCGCGGCAACCCCTGCCGCCAAGCCGAAGAAGAAGCCGTAAGCACCAGTTTTCTCTTTTGCCGATCCATCCGGGAAAGGGCCGCGCGAGCGGCCCTTTTTCGTGTCTGCCCTTATGTGTCCGGCAGCCGCCGGGCCGACAGTCTTCCCATCACGGCTTGCCGAAACATTCTGTCGCTGGTATCAAGACCATCCCGTCCGTCGCGGCGGGATGAACGGCATCCACGAAACGGCAGAGGGGGAGTTGCAGTGACATCGCCACGCATCGTCAGCTCCCCGGACCTCCGTCACTAGGTAGGTCCGCCTCCGCGCTCCCGGCTGGTCTGGCCCCGGGGGCCTCCGGACCCCGCCGAGGACGCCCAACGGGCCTGTACCGCCCGGGCGCCCCATCCCGAAACCCTCAGATCGCCGTCGGCACCGGGCCCAGCCCATGCCGATTCGCCTGAACCGTTCAGCCGGGAGGACGCCGCTTCGGCGGTGTCGGAACGACCGTGGCGCCAGACCAGATCACCAAAGACCAGACCACCGACCAGAATCCTCTGTCGCGCGTGCTGCGCTTCAGCTTCAGCCATTGGCGCCGCCATCCGCTGCCGGTGACGGCCGCGGTCGGCGCCGTGCTGGCCTCGACCGGCATCGACGTCGTGCTGCCGGTGTTCGCCGGCCACATGGTCGACGCCATCGCCTCCGGCCCCGGCGGCTATGACGCGGCGCTGCAGGCGCTGCTGACCATCGTCGCGCTCGGCGTCGTCTATGTGGCGCTGCGCGACACCGTGTTCCGCGCCATCATCCGGCTGACCACCCGGATCATGCAGGCGATGACGCAGGAGGCGTTTTGGCGCGTCCAGCGCTTCTCCACCGACTGGCACGCCAACGCCTTCGCCGGCGCCACGGTCCGCAAGATCAATCGCGGCACCTGGGCGATGGACCTGTTGAACGACGTGCTTCTGGTCGAGCTGCTGCCGTCGATCCTGGTCCTGCTCGGCGCCACCGCGCTCTTGGCCGCGCGCTGGCCGCTGATGGGGGCGGCGGTGGCGTGCGGTGTCGCCGTATTCCTGCTGGTCAGCCTGGTACTGGTGCTGCGCTATGTCGCCCCGGCGGCGCGGCTGGCCAACGAGATGGACTCGAAGCTCGGCGGCAATCTGGCGGATTCGATCGGCTGCAATGCGGTGGTGAAGACCTTCGGCGCAGAGCGGCGCGAGGACAGCTTCATCGCCCGCACGGTCGAGACTTGGCGCCAGCGCACCATCCTCACCTGGCATCGCGGCACCAATTCCGGCACCACCCAGAACCTGCTGATGGTGGGGTTGAACGGCATGGTGCTGGGCATCGGCCTGTGGCTGTGGGGCCGGGGCATGGCGACGCCGGGCGACATCACCTACATCCTCGGCACCTATGCCCTGATCCACGGCTATCTGCGCGGCGTCGGCATGCATGTCCGCAACCTGCAGCGTGCGGTCAACGACATGGAGGAGCTGGTCGACTTCATGGACCAGCCGCTCGGGGTCGAGGACCGGCCGGCGGCGCCGGCGATCAAGGTCGAGTCCGGCCGGATCGATTTCGACGCCGTCACCTTCCGCTACCAGGGGCAACGGGAGCCGATCTATGACGGCTTCACCCTGACCATCGCCCCAGGCGAGCGGATCGGCCTGGTCGGCCATTCCGGCAGCGGCAAGAGCACCTTCGTCAAGCTGGTGCAGCGCCTGTATGACCTGAACGGCGGCGCCATCCGCATCGACGGCCAGGACATCGCCGGGGTGACGCAGGAGAGCCTGCGCCAGCAGATCGCCCTGGTGCCGCAGGAGCCGGTGCTGTTCCACCGCACGCTGGCGGAGAACATCGCCTATGGCCGTCCCGACGCGACGATGGAGCAGATCGTCGACGCGGCGACGCAGGCCTATGCCCATGAGTTCATCGCCCGCCTGCCGCAGGGTTACGACACGCTGGTCGGCGAGCGCGGGGTGAAGCTGTCGGGCGGCGAGCGCCAGCGGGTGGCCCTGGCCCGCGCCATCCTGGCCGACGCCCCGGTCCTGATCCTGGACGAGGCGACGTCCAGCCTGGACAGCGTGTCGGAATCGCTGATCCAGGCGGCGGTGGAGAAGCTGATCGTCGGCCGCACCACGATCATCGTCGCGCACCGGCTGTCGACCGTGCAGAAGGTCGACCGCATCCTGGTGTTCGACCGCGGGCGCGTGGTCGAACAGGGCACCCATGCCGAGCTGGTGAAGCGCGAGGGCGGCCATTATCGCGAGCTGTTCGAGCACCAGGCGATGGGGCTGATCGACGGGCAGGAGGCGGCTTAGGCCGCCTCCAACCGTCCTAGCCGCCCTCCGCCGCAGGCAGCCGGGCGGCGAACTCTGCCGCCAGCCAGTCCAGGAAGACCCGCACCCGCGGCGACAGCTGGCGGTTGTGCGGGTACAGCACATAGACCGGCGCCGGGGCGGGCGGCGTCTCGGGCAGCACCTCGACCATGGTGCCGGCCGCCAGGTCGTCGACCAGGCGATAGCGCGGCAGCTGGATCAGCCCCAATCCAAGCCGTCCGGCGGCGAAATAGATCTCGGCACCAGCCGCCGACACGGTCACCGGCAGCGTCACCTCGCGGCGGGCGCCGTCGACCGTGAACTCCAGCGGCAGCAGCCCGCCGGTGGCGGAGGACAGGAAGCCGACCATGCGGTGCCCGTCCAGGTCGTCCGGCGTGCGCGGGGTGCCGTACCGCTCCAGATAGGCCGGGCTGGCGAAGGTGCCCTCCGCCAGCATCGCGATTCGCCGCCCGATCAGCGCGCTGTCGGCCGGCTGTCCCACCCTCAGCGCGCAGTCCACGCCCTCGCGCACCAGGTCGACGAAGCGGTCGCCCTCGCCGAAATGCAGCTGGATGTCGGGGTATTCCGCCAGGAACCGCGGCAGGCCGGGCATCATGAAGGACCGCGCCAGGATGCCGTGCACATTGACCCGCAGCAGCCCCTTCGGCCGGGCACCGGTGAAGGCGGCCTCGGCCTCCTCGATATCGGCCAGGATCGACAGGCAGCGCTGGTAATAGGCCTCCCCGTCCAGCGTCGGACGGACCTGCCGGGTGGTGCGCTCCAGCAGCCGCACGCCCAGCCGCGCCTCCAGCTGCTTGACTCCCTCTGTGGCGGTGGAGCGCGGCAGCCCCGAATCCTGCGCGGCGAGCGAGAAGCTGCGCCGTTCGACCACCCTCAGGAACAGCCGCATCGCATCCAGCCGGTCCATTCCAACTGTTCCCGATTTCCGAATGATGATGGCAGATCAGACCAGATTATCCGGGAAGGGTGAAGGCGCATCCTTGCTTCAGCCCAAACACACCGGCTCGGAGGACATCATGAGCGAACGGAACAACAAGATCGCACTCGTCACCGGCGCCTCGCGCGGCATCGGCGCCGCGATCGCCGAACGGCTGGCCCGCGACGGCTTCACCGCCATCATCAACTATGCCGGCAGCGCGGAGGCGGCAGAGGCCCTGGCCCGCAGGATCGAGCAGGCGGGCGGCCACGCCATCTCGGCCCAGGCCGACGTCGCCGACCCCGCCGCGGTGCGGCGCATGTTCGACGCGGCCGAGACCGCCTATGGCGGCGTTGACGTTCTGGTGAACAACGCCGGCATCATGCAGCTGGCGCGGATCGCCGACACCGAGGACGCGCTGTTCGACCGGACGGTGGCGATCAACCTGAAGGGCACCTTCAACACCCTGCGCGAGGCCGCCAAGCGGCTGCGCGACGACGGCCGGATCATCAACATCTCGACCAGCGTCGTCGGCACCAAGCTGGAGACCTACGGCGTCTACACCGCGACCAAGGCGGCCGTGGAGACGCTGACCGGGATCCTGGCGAAGGAGCTGCGCGGCCGCGGCATCAGCGTCAACGCCGTCGCCCCGGGCCCGACCGGCACCGAGCTGTTCTTCAACGGCAAGTCGGCCGAGCTGGTCGAGCGCTTCGCCAAATCCGTGCCGCTGGAGCGGCTGGGCACGCCGGAAGACGTCGCCAACGTCGTCTCCTTCCTCGCCGGCCCGCAGGGCGGCTGGGTCAACGGCCAGGTCCTGCGCGCCAATGGCGGCCTGGTCTGACGTCGGCAAGATCGGCCTGGACGGGACTGGCGGCAGCGCTATCGTGCGAAAACGCACCGAAAAGCTGCAGCCCGATCCGGGCTGATCTGACGGAGGAAGCAATGCCCGAGATCCGCATCGTCGCCAGCGGGCTGCAATTCCCGGAAGGGCCGGTGGCGGAAGCCGACGGCTCCGTACTGCTCGTGGAGATCCAGCGCGAGACGGTCAGCCGGGTCCGGCCGGACGGGACGGTCGAGGTGGTGGCGCAGATCGGCGGCGGGCCGAACGGGCTGGCGGTTGGGCCGGACGGCGCGCTGTACGTCTGCAACAACGGCGGCTTCCTGTTCCATTTCGACGGCGGCTACAACCGCATGCGCCGCGGTATGCACCCTCAGTACACCAGCGGGCGGATCGAGCGGCTCGATCTCGCCACTGGCGCGGTCAGCACCCTCTATGACCGCTGCGGCGACCATCCGCTGCGTGGCCCGAACGACATCGTCTTCGACCGCTCCGGCGGCTTCTACTTCACCGATTTCGGCAAGCACCGCGAGCGCGAGCGGGACTATGGTGGGCTGTACTACGCCCTCGCCGACGGGTCGCAGATCGTCGAGGTCGCCTATCCGATGGAGATGCCGAACGGCGTCGGCCTGTCGCCGGATGATTCGACCGTCTATGTGGCGGAGACCGAGACCGGGCGCCTCTGGGCCTTCGACCTGGAAGCGCCGGGGCAGCCGAAGCGGCACCCGTTCCCGTCGCCGCATGGCGGCCGGCTGGTCTGCGGCCTGCCCGGCTTTCAGCGCTTCGACAGCATGGCGGTCGATGCCCGGGGCAATATCTGCGTCGCCACGCTGATCACCGGCTGCATCACCGTGATCGCCCCGGACGGCGCCGTGCTGGACCAGGTGATGCTGCCGAACGACCCGATCGTCACCAACATCTGCTTCGGCGGGCCGGACCGGAGGACCGCCTACATCACCCTGTCCGGCACCGGCCGGCTGGCGGCGATGGAGTGGCCGGAGCCGGGACTTGAGCTGGCCTATTCCCGATAGAGTTCCAGGCGTGTGGCGGGGAGGAGGGGCGCCGATGGTCACCGGCATCAATCACGTCACCCTCGCGATCAGCGATGTCGAGAGATCGTTCCGGTTCTATGTCGATGTGCTGGGGCTGAAGCCCTTGGCGAAGTGGAGCCGGGGCGCCTATCTGCTGGCCGGGGATCTCTGGCTCTGCCTCAGCGTCGACGAGAAGGCGCGGTCGTCACCCCATCCCGACTACACGCACATGGCCTTCAGCGTCGCCGATTTCGATGCCTGCGCGAAGAGGCTGGCGGACCACGAAGCTCCGATCTGGCGCGTCAACCAGACCGAGGGGCCGTCGGTCTATTTCCTCGATCCGGACGGTCACAAGCTCGAGATCCATGATGGCGACTGGCGGACTCGCCTGCAGTCGATGCGGGATGACCCGTGGGAGGACGGGATCGAGTTCTTTTCGGACGATTAGGCTCGCGGTGCGACCCTACCTTGCCCCGGCCAGCGCCTCCGCGCCGATCGGCCGGAACGGCGCCGGGCGGCCGTGGAAGCGGGTGGCGAGGGCGGAGACCTGCTCCGCATCCCCGGTGGTGAAGAACAGCGGCGATGTCTCCGCCCCGCCGGCGGTGTCGAACTCCGGGTGGCGCTGCAGATAGGCCTTCAGGCTGCGGGCGGTGATGTCGGGCTGGGACAGCATCTCGACGCCCTGCGGCAGCGCCTCGGCGAACAGGTCGGCCACGAGCGGGTAATGGGTGCAGCCCAGGATCACGGCATCCGGCGGCACGCCCTCGAGCTGCCGCATCAGCAGGGCCGCATAACGCCGCACGGCGCGGCGCAGCACCGGCTCGGGCGCGGCCCCCTCGATCAGCGTCACCAGCACCGGGCAGGCCTGCTGCACCACCGTGATCTCCGGCGCGCGCTTGCCGATCTCCTCGACGAAGGCGCCGGTCCGCACCGTGTGGCGGGTGGCGAAGATGGCGACGGTGCGCGGCTCGCCCCGATGCCGGCCGGTGCGGATGTCGGCCATCCAGGGCACGCCGGTGATCGCCTCCACCATCGGCACCAGCACGCCGATCACCCGCCGGTCGGGGTGGTGCTGCGGCAGCCAGGTCTGCTGCAGCCGGCGCAGCCCGGTGGCGGCGGCGGTGTTGCAGGCCAGGACAACCAGTCGGCAGCCCAGGCCGAACAGCCGCTCCACCGCCGTTACGGTCAGCCGGTAGATCTCCTCCGGCTCGCGATTGCCATAGGGGGCATGGCCATGGTCGCCGAGATAGAGGAAGCGCTGCTGCGGCAGGTGCCGGGTCAGCGCCTGCAGCACCGTCAGCCCGCCATGTCCCGAATCGAAAACCCCGATCATCCGCATCCCCGTGATCCTGCCCAGGCGGTAGCGGATGTCGAGGGCATTCTCAAGGTGTTCGGCAGGGCTGGCGGCAGGGCCGGCGGTTGACCGCGGCCCGGCCCACCGATAGCCTGCCGGCATGATCCGTCATCCTCGCCCCGCCCCGCGATACGGTGCCCCGCTCCTCTAGGGCGGCGGGGACGATCTTTCATGCCCATCCCATGCCGCCGGTTCCGGCGGCATTTCCATGTGGGGTCTCCGGGGCCGTGCGGCGCCATCAGGAGATCCGACATGCCGCCCCTCATCATCCGCCCGGCCCGGCCGGACGAGCACGCCGCCCTCTGCGCCCTGTTCGCCGAGCTCGACCGCTTTCACCGCGAGGTCCGGCCCGACATCTTCGTCGAGCCGGAGGGTCCGGCACGCAGCCCGGAGCTGATCGCCGGCCTGATCGAGGGGCCCGGCAGCACCATCCTCGTCGCCGATGACGGCGGCGTCCTGGCCGGCCTCGCCACGCTGATCGAGCGGACGATCGCGGCCAACCCGGTCCGGCCGGAGCGCCGCATCGCCGAGATCGACAATCTGGTGGTGATGCCGGGCCATCGCCGCCGCGGCATCGCCGGGCTGCTGCTGCGCCACGCCGAGGACTGGGCCCGCGGCCGCGGCATCGTCAGCCTGGAGCTCGGCGTCTGGGAGTTCAACGCCGGGGCGGTCGCCTGCTACGAGGCGGCCGGCTTCGCGCCGACCACCCGTCGCCTGAGCAGGGCGGTCGCGCCGGCTTAGCCTTCGCGTGGTGCCGAGGTCATGTGGATCGACGGGAAGGGCTGGCCCTGGCCGTCTGGCGTGGGCCAGCAGCGCCCGGCCGGTGCCGCGGCCGTGCCGGTCGGGATCTACGAACAGCATCTCGACCTTCGATCCGTCCAGCCCCATGAAGCCCTCGGGCGCGCCGTCCGGCCCGGCCGCCACCCACAGCTCCACCGACGCCAGATACTGGTCGCGCAGCAGCGGCAGCATCGCCTGGATCTCGGGCTCGGTCAGGAAGTCATGGGTGGCGCGCACGGCGCGCAGCCAGATCTCCAGCAGGGCCGGATGGTCCTCCGGCCGCCCGGGGCGGATGGCGATGCTCACGGCCGGCCGTCGGCGGCGCGGCTTCGCCACTCCTCGCGAGTCTGGCCCCAGATCTCGACCTCCGTGTCGATCGGCGCCGGCAGCTGGTCCAGCCCGTGGAAGCGCGAGCCCAGCCGGCGCGCCACCGCCTTGGAGGGCTCGTTGTCCGGTGCGATGCAGTGGATCACCTCGGTCCAGCCGAGATGGTCGAAGGCCCAGTCGATCGTCGCCGCGGCGCCTTCGGTGGCGTAGCCCTTGCCCCAGGCGGCGCGGCACAGGCCCCAGCCGACCTCGGTGCCCGGCCAGCCTTCCGGCTGCCAGGGGCCGAGCCGGCCGACCCAACGCCCGGTCGCCTTCTCGATCACCGAGAACATGGCGAAGCCCTGCATCGCCCACGCCCCGGCGACCATGATGAAGCCGCGCCAGGCCGCCGGGCGCGTCAACGCGCCGCCGAGGAAGCGGGTGGCCTCCGGATCGGCCATGAACTCGGCCCAGGCGTCGAAATCCTCGGCCCGGATCGGGCGCAGGATCAGCCGGGCCGTCTCCAGCACCGGCAGGCTCTCCGGGGTCGGCATCGGGCGCCTCCTGAGTCGCGGGGGAGGCGCAGCAGGCCCGATCCGGCCCGGCCGGTCAAGCCGGCGATCCGCCCTAGCGCCCGGCCGCGGCGCCGGAATCGGGGGCGAGGAAGCTGTGCAGCAGCAGGCGCACCAGCTCGGCCTGGCGGTGCGTCTCGGTCTTCTCGAACACCTGCTTCAGGTAATGGCGGGCGGTGCCGATCGAGATGCCCAGGCTCTCCGCCGCCTCGGCCGGGCCGAAGCCGTCGGCGATCAGCGCCGCCAGGTCGGATTCGCGCCGGGTCAGGCCATAGGTGCTGGCCAGGCCGGCGGTGTCGATGCGGCTGCGGCGGTCGGGGTCGGAGATCAGCACCGCCACCGCACCCGGCTCGCCCGGGGCGCCGCCGTGGCCGGGCGTCGGCGCCGGCACCACGGTCAGGATCAGCGGCCCGTTCGGCGGACGCCGTGACACCGGGATGCGCAGCATCGCCGCGGCGGCGCAGGTCAGAGCGTCATCGGCGGTGTCCGGGCCGCCGGCCAGCAGCATCGCCGCGGCAATGGCCTGGTGCAGCGCCCGGGTCTGGGCCGGCAGCGTGGTGGCGATGCCGTAGGCGTCGGCCAGCAGCCCGTCGCGCGCCGCGATGATGGTCTCGGCCCGTTCGTTGCGATAGGCCGGCCGACCGTGCCGGTCCAGCAGGATCAGGCCCAGCCCCAGGGCGTCGATCGCCGCCAGGGCGCCGGTGGCGCGCGGGTCGACGCTGGCCAGGCGGTGGTTCAGCTTGCCGGCCTTGGCCAAATGCGGCACCAGCACCTGCAGCCGGTTCATCTCCTCGGGGCCGAAATCGCGCTCATGCAGCGGCCGGCAGACGCGGATCGCCGACCAGCTGGACTGGCCGCGCCACGGCACGGCCACCGCCGCCAGCCCGCCGCCGATCGGCCGGATCAACTGCTGGTAGAAATCCGTCCGCTCATAGTCCGGGACCGCCACCAGGGACGACTGGGTGCGGGCGGTGCCGGTCGGGAACCGGCGCATCTGCTCGGCCCAGAAGTCGCTGTGCAGGATCCGGTCGCAGCGGTCGCCATGCCGCTGCACATCCATGCGCGAGCAGGTGGCGAGCTGGACGCCGTCCGAAGTGTTGGTGGTGAACACGGCATGCGAGCCGCCGACCAGGTCGCGCACCGCGTCCAGGCAGTGCGGCCATTCCTCGGGTTCCATGGCGGCGTCGTAGATCCGCTGCACGGTCCGCAGGATCGCCTGCGCGCCCGCGGTCACTCGGACGCTCCTTCGTTGCAGCCCGCCGCAACGGAAAGGGACGCCGAAGCGCAGCGAGCCGTCACATGCGCGTCGCCCTCAAGTCGATCATGGCATGCCGGCATCCCTGCACTCCAAAATATCCTAAGGACAGGAAAATACACCGATAGTCGAGCCTGCCCATTCCTGGAATATAACGAGGTCGACCCGGCATCCGGCCGGGTCTTCCTCGCCGATAAGATCATACAGTGTTTCCGCCAGCACCATTATAAGCACTTTTATTGTGGCAATGGTGTGGAAGCGCGACGGCGAGGGCGAGGCGCCGGGCATGGCAAAGCCGGCCGCCGATGCGGACCGGCTCTCCTGGATATCGTGACGGCGGTGGCCTGATCCGGGATCAGCTCGCCCGGCGCAGCGTGGCGGCCTTCTTCGGCTCCTCGTCGAACAGCTCGGCCAGCTTGTCGATCATGGTGCCGCCCAGCTGCTCGGCGTCGACGATGGTGACGGCGCGGCGGTAGTAGCGGGTCACGTCATGGCCGATGCCGATCGCCACCAGCTCCACCGGCGACCAGCGCTCGATATATTCGATCACCTGCTTCAGGTGCCGCTCGAGATAGTTGCCGGGATTGACCGACAGCGTCGAGTCGTCGACCGGCGCGCCGTCGGAGATCACCATCAGGATGCGCCGCTGCTCCGCCCGTCCGACGATGCGGTTGTGGGCCCACAGCAGCGCCTCGCCGTCGATGTTCTCCTTCAGTACGCCCTCGCGCAGCATCAGGCCGAGATTCTTGCGGGCCCGGCGCCAGGGCGCGTCGGCGGATTTGTAGATGATGTGGCGCAGGTCGTTCAGCCGGCCCGGGTTCTGCGGCTTGCTCTGCTGGATCCAGCGCTCGCGCGCCATGCCGCCCTTCCAGGCACGGGTGGTGAAGCCGAGGATCTCGACCTTCACGCCGCAGCGCTCCAGCGTCCGTGCCAGGATGTCGGCGGCGATCGCGGCGATGGTGATCGGCCGGCCGCGCATCGACCCGGAATTGTCGATCAGCAGGGTCACGACCGTGTCGCGGAAGTCGGTGTCCTGCTCCATCTTGAAGGACAGCGGCGTCAGCGGATTGATCACCACGCGGGCGAGGCGGGCGGCGTCGAGGATGCCCTCCTCCAGGTCGAAGTCCCAGGACCGGGTCTGCTTGGCCATCAGCTTGCGCTGCAGCCGGTTGGCCAGCTTGGCGATCACGCCCTGCAGGTGCTGCAGCTGCTGGTCCAGCATCAGGCGCAGCCGCGACAGCTCGTCGGCGTCGCACAGATCCTCGGCCGACACCATCTCGTCGAACTGGGTGGTGAAGGCCTTGTAGTTCAGCCCGTTGGGGTCCAGCGCGCCGGTCTGGTCGTCGCGCCAGGGCTGGCCCGGCGACTCGGTGTCCTCGGTCGAGAACTCGTCGGAATCGTCGGCCGACTCCTCCTGCTGGGCGCCCTCGGCGTCGGTCTCGTCGCCGCTCTCAGGATCGCTGTCGCTGTCGTCGGCCTCGGCGCTGACCTGCTCGCCCTCGCGGCCCTGCTCCTCCGGCTGCTCGCCATCGGCCTTGTCGTCGTCCTCGCCGTCCTCGTCCTCCTGCGTCTCGTCCTCCTGGCCGACATCGATGTCGAGCTCGGCCAGCAGGTGCTTGGCGCAGCGGGCATAGGCCTCCTGGTCGTCCATGGCGTCGGCCAGCTCGTGCAGCGACCGGCCGATGCGGCTCTCCAGCCAGGACTTCCACAGATCGGCGGCGTGGCGGGCGTTGGGCGGCGGCCTCTCGCCGGTCATCGCCTCGCGCGCGGCGAGGCGCACCGCCTCGGCCAGCGGCACCTGCTCGCGCTCGGTGACGCGGTCCAGCCCCTGGCGCTTGAAGCGGTCGTCCAGCGCCGCCGCCAGGTTGCCGGCGACGCCGGCCATCTGGGTGGCGCCGATCGCCTCGCAGCGCGCCTGCTCCAGCGCCTCGAAGGCGGCGCGGGCGACCTCGCCCGGCGGCATGCGGGCGGCGTGAGTCTTGGCGTTGTGGTGGCGCAGGCGCAGCGCCACGGCGTCGGCAGCGCCGCGCACCTTGGCCACCTCGGCCGAGGTCAGCAGGCGCGAGGGCTGGGGCAGCCGCGCCCGGGTACCGGCGACGCCGGCCGGCTCGCTGGAATAGGCCACAGTGATGTCGGGCCGCTCGGAAATGGCCCGCACCGTCGCCGTGGTGGCGCGCTTGAACACCTCGATCGGGCTGTCGTCCTGGGGCATCGCCTGCTTCGTCTCTACGGCTTGCGCCGTCCTTCCTGTCTGTCATGCCCGGGCTTGACCCGGGCATCCAGAGGCTGTCGAGACCTCCTGGATTGCCGGGTCAAGCCCGGCAATGACAGTAAAACCTACGAACCGCGCTTACGCCAGATGGGCGCGGACGCCGCTTTCCGGCAGCTCGGTGCCGAAGCAGCGCTGGTAGTACTCGGCCACGGTCGAGCGCTCGACCTCGTCGCACTTGTTCAGGAAGGTCAGGCGGAAGGCGAAGCCGACATCGCCGAAGATGCGCGAGTTCTCGGCCCAGGTGATCACCGTGCGCGGCGACATCACGGTCGAGATGTCGCCGCCGATGAAGCCGGCGCGGGTCAGGTCGGCCAGGCGGACCATGGCGCTGACCTTGCTGCGGCCTTCCTCGGTGTCGAAGTCCGGCACCTTGGCCAGGACGATCTCGACCTCGGCGTCGTGCGGCAGATAGTTCAGCGTGGCGACGATCGACCAGCGATCCATCTGGCCCTGGTTGATCTGCTGGGTGCCGTGATACAGGCCGGTGGTGTCGCCCAGGCCGACGGTGTTGGCGGTCGAGAAGATGCGGAAGGCCGGGTGCGGCTTGATCACCCGGTTCTGGTCCAGCAGGGTCAGCTTGCCCTCGACCTCCAGCACGCGCTGGATCACGAACATCACGTCCGGCCGGCCGGCATCGTACTCGTCGAACACGATGGCGCAGGGGTTCTGCAGCGCCCAAGGCAGGATGCCCTCGCGGAACTCGGTCACCTGCTTGCCGTCGCGCAGCACGATGGCGTCCTTGCCGACCAGGTCGATGCGGCTGATGTGGCTGTCCAGGTTCACCCGGATGCAGGGCCAGTTCAGGCGCGCGGCCACCTGCTCGATATGGGTCGACTTGCCGGTGCCGTGATAGCCCTGGATCATCACCCGCCGGTTGTGCGCGAAGCCGGCCAGGATGGCCATGGTGGTGTCGCGGTCGAAGCGGTAGGCGGTGTCGACATCCGGCACGTGCTGCGTCGCGGCGGAGAAGGCGGGCACCTGCAGGTCGCTGTCGATGCCGAAGGTCTGCCGCACGGACACCTTGATGTCGGGCAGCGTCGAGGAGGTGTCAGCGCTCATGATCCAGTCGAAGTCCAAATTCCAGAGTATCGGTTCAGGAGGCGAAGCCGGCCTTCAGCACGCTGTAGGCGTGGTTGATGGTCTTGAACTTCTCCTCGGCGTCGCGGCTTCCGCCATTGGCGTCCGGGTGATGCAGTTTGACAAGGGTCTTGTAGCGGGCCTTGAGGGTTTTCAGGTCGAAGGGAGGAAGCAGCTCGAGCGTCTTCATCGCGCTCTCCTGCTCGGTCAGGGGGCGGCCCTGCTTGGCCTCCTCCTGCGCCTCGCGGCCGGCATGGAACGGGTTGTCGCCCGCGCCCTCGGCGAAGCTCTCATAGATCCGGGCGCGCATCCGCTGCTCGGCCCGCCACGACCCCATCGGCCAGGTCGGCCGGTCCCACACCGTGTCGCGCCGCGCCTCGCGCTCGATCTGGTCGGCGCTCATGCCCTGGTAGTAGTTCCAGGCGCGGTTGTACTCGCGCACATGCTCCAGGCAGAACCACCAGTAGTCGTTCAGGTGCTGCCGCGATTTCGGCGCCCGGAACTCCCCGGCGCAGGCACAGCCCGGGCGGTCGCAGCGGCGCATCGCCGGCGCCGGCTCCTCGAATGCCCGGTATTCTCTGCGGTTTGCAGTGGCCATGCTGCGAGTATGGGGAGGGCGTTTTCGCCTGACAAGTCGATGCGGCGGAAATCTGCCCTGCCCTCGTGTCGCAGCATCGGGCCTTGCGTCATACGGGAATATCGGGTCGCGGCCTCCCGCCGCGGCGCCGCCTCTGCTATCACCCTTGCCATCAGCCGGGGGACCGGACCGAGGAGAGAACCGATGCAGATCGCCGACCGCATGCGCCGCAAGATCGAGGAGGCGCTGGCCCCGGTCCAGCTCGAGATCATCGACGACAGCCACCGCCATGCCGGCCACGCCGGGCATGACGGCCGCGGCGAGAGCCATTTCCGGGTGCTGGTGGTGTCCGAGTCCTTCGCCGGCAAGTCGCGGGTCGAGCGCCAGCGCCTGGTCTACGACCTGCTGGCGGCCGAGCTGCAGGACCGGGTGCATGCCCTGTCGCTGACCACCCGGACGCCGGCAGAAGCGGAGAAGGCGGGCGGCTAGTCGCGCACCGGGGCGAGTCCCGCCGGCATGGCCGCGCCCTCCGGCCCCGCTTGGCCGAGGTCGCGGAACAGCCGGTCGATGCGGGCGCGCTCCGCCGCGTCGTGCGGCAGGGCGTAGGACAGGCCGACATAGACCAGGGTGTTGATCGCCAGGCCGACGACGCCCGAGGTCAGGCCGCCGAGCTCGCGGATCGACACCGGGTACAAGAGCTGCAGCACCACGGCGGCGGCGAAGCCGGCCAGCATTCCGGCCAGGGCGGCCGCGGCGTTGCCCCGGCGCCAGAAGATGCCGAGATACAGGGCCGGGGCCAGCTGGACGATGCCCTGATACGAGGCCAGGGCCAGGGTCAGCAGCCCGGCCGTGGTGTTCACCGTCAGGATCGCGCCGACCACCGCCAGCACGGTGGCGGCCACGATCGCCATGCGGGCGGTGCGGGTGGTCGTTGCCTCGTCGGCGCCGCCGATATGGATCACGTCCTGGGCGGTGTGGGTGCCGATCGCCGCGGTCAGCGCGTTGACGTTGCCGGCGGTGGCGGCGAAGACGGCGGTGCCGGCCAGGGCCAGGACGAAGGGCCCGCCATGCGCCGCGGTCAGGAACCAGACATTGTCCGGGGCGGCGGCGACCTCGGGCAGCTGGTGGGCCAGCATCGCCAGGGTCAGCAGGATCGCCAGAAACAGCAGCAGGATCGGCGCCGCCTTGACCGCGGAGTTGCGCACGGCCTGGGCGCTGCGGGCCGTGAACAGCCGCACGAAGATGTCGGGCCAGCACCAGGACCCCAGCGCGCCGGTGGCGACGATCGAGAGATAGTATAGCGGGCCGAGGGCGCTGCCGGTGCCGGGCAGGGCGGCGAATTCGGGCGGCAGGGCCGCGAAGCCCAGCCCCTGCGACATCAGCCAGACGATCAGGCCGAGGGCGACCAGGCCGCCGACGCCATAGGCGAAGACGCCCTGCACCATGTCGGAGATGACGATGCCCCGCATGCCCAGCCGCACGGTCCAGATCTGGCGGATGCCGAGCACGGCGATGCCGGCGAACACCGCCAGCGTCGGCGACACCACGCCGAAGGAGAGGTAGGAGAACACCAGGCCGAGCGACTGGAAGCCCAGGATCAGCCAGGGAAAGCTGGCCACCACCCCGATCAGCGCCGCGACCACGCGCACGGCCTTGGAGTTGTAGCGCATGCCGACGAAATCGGCCTGGGTGCGCAGGTTGAAGGCGCGGCCCCAGTCGAACACCTTCTGCGCCATGAACAGCATGAACAGCACGGCGAGCAGGGAGTAGGACACGACGTAGTAGCCGATCACCCCGGCCGAGGCGGCGAGGCCGGCGAAGGCGATGAAGATGGTGCCCGGCAGCCAGGTGTTGAGGAAGGCCATGGCCTGGAACCAGGAGCCGAAGGACCGTCCGGCGACCGCGTAGTCGGTGAAGTCGCCGCCGGCGGCCCGCCGGGTGCGCTCCAGCACCAGGATGACGCCGAGGAAGAACACCGCCAGGGTGCCGTAGCCGATGAGGAAGTCCATCGCCTACTCCTCCCCGGCGCCGTGGTTGAGATGGATCACGCTGCCGGCCAGCAGCAGGCTGCTGCCCAGGAAGTAGCCCAGCGCCAGCGCCAGGTTGCCCGCCGCGAAACCCAGATGGATCGGCGGGAACAGCACCACGATCAGGTTGATCCCGATCAGCAGCGTGCCCCGCGCCTTGCCGGCTCTTTGTCCGTTCATCATCGCCCCCTGTCTGTTGTTCGTTGAAAGCCCGGCCGAGGGCCGGGGCGCGCTACAGCCCGAAGCTCTCCGCCACCCGCGCCACCAGGGCCTTCTGGTGGTCCTGAAGCTCCTGCCCCGGCAGCGCGGCCCAGGCCGCCAGGTAGGGGTCGGTCACGCCGGTGCTGACGCCGCTCAGCGTCTCCACCACCGCCAGGCCGCAGAACGGCACATAGAAGGGCGAATAGCCGCCCTCATGGCTGATCACCAGCCGGCCGCCACAGACCGCATCGGCCAGCTCCATCAGCCGCCGCGTCATCCGGCGGTAGGAGGTCGAGACCAGCAGCATCCGCCCCAGCGGATCGGCGTTGCTGGAATCGAAGCCGCTGGCGACCATGATGAGGTCCGGCCGGAACCGCTCGATGGCGGGCAGCACCACGCGGTCGAAGGCGTGCAGATAGGCGCCCTCGCCCGACCCCGCCGGCAGCGGCAGGTTGATCGCCGAGCCGTCGCCGGCGCCGGTGCCGCGATGCGTCACCTTGCCGGTGTCGGCCGGGAAGTTGCCGTCCTGGTGCAGCGAGATGGTCAGGACCTCCGGGTCGGTCTCGAAACAGGCCTCGGTGCCGTTGCCGTGATGCACGTCCCAATCGACCACGGCGACCCGGCCGATGCCGAACGTCGCCCGGGCATGGGCGATCGCCACCGCGACATTGGCGAACATGCAGAAGCCCATGCCCTGCTCCGGCCTGGCATGGTGGCCGGGCGGCCGCACCAGGGCATAGGCGTTGCGCACCTCGCCGCCGACCACGGCGCGCACCGCGCTGATGGTGCCGCCGGCCGCCAGGCAGGCCAGCTCGAAGCCGCCGAAGCCGAACGGGGACGAACCGTCGCCCATGTCGCCGCCGCGGATGTCGCGGCTCAGCGCCCGCATCGCCTCCAGATGGCCCCGGGTGTGGATCCGCAGCAGATCGGCCTCGGCCGCGGCGACGACCTCGATCCGCTTCAGCGCCTTGGCGATGCCGGAGACCTCGACCAGCGACGCGAAGCGGGCCTTGGATTCCGGCGATTCCAGGTGCTGCAGCGGCTGGATGAACTCGCCCTTCAGGTAGCCGCCGGCGGTGCCCGTGTCGTGCCAGCCGAACCGCTCGTGCCACAGCCATCCCGTCGCCATTCCCCGGCCCTCTCCCTGTTGGACATCGGCCGAGTCTAGCCGCCGCGGCCCGGGCCAGAATGATGCAGATGCACTATGGAACGCGGCGTCCTGCCTGCCGGGGCGCTTGTCGGGCCGTCGCGGCGACGCTAGCCTTCCGGCACAACACCGCCGGGACTGGCCCGTGTGAGCTCGAAGCTGCCCTTGTTCTCCCAATTCGTGGCCGATCTGCACCGGATCGGGCGGGAGGATGACCGCAGCATCGCCGCGTGGGGCTTCGACCGGCTGGGCGCGATCCTCGGCTTCGACTGCGCCTGGTATGGCTGGGCCCGGTTCGAGCCGGGGCGGACCATCGTCCAGGCCTCCTCCACCCTGAACCTGCCCGGCGACTTCGCCCGCTACTGGACGACGATGGAGACCCAGGACCTCGTCGCCCGCAGCCTGCGCGAGATCCCCGGCGGGGTCCGGACCTATGACCGCGACCAGCCGGTGCAGACCGACGGCATGATCGCGCTGGCCGAGCGCTACCGGATCCGCAAATGGGCCAGCGCGATGCACAGCCGGCCGAACCGGACCACGGTGTTCTTCGCCTCGATCTATCGTGGCGACGCCCGGCCGGCGGCGTGGGACGACGAGGATCTGCATGTCCTGCAGGGCGCGGTCGACCACATCTTCCTGGCGGTGCAGGCGTCGCAGCGGCGGGAGGCCGCCGCCGAGCGGGCCGCGCTGCTGGTCGACCCCTCCGGCTTCGCCTATCTCGGGCTCGAGGCGTCGGAGGGGCTGCTGAAATCGGTGTGGCCGGGCTGGACCGGCGAGCGGCTGCCGGCCCCGCTGCGCCGGGTGCTGCAGCGCCCGGGGACGGTGACGCTGAAGGGCGAGGGCGTCGTCGTGTCCTGCGAGCGCGACGGGGACACCCCGTCCGGGCTGGTGCGGCTGCGGCTGAGCGCGATCGCCGATCTCGACCGCCTGACCCGGCGCGAGCGCGAAGTGGCGCTGCTGCTCGCCGCCGGGGCGACGCACAAGCAGGCGGCCCAGGCGCTGGGCTCCGCCCCCGCCACCATCCGCAACCAGATCCAGGCGATCTACGACAAGCTCGGCATCCGCTCCCGCGCCGAGCTGGCCGGCGCGGTGCTGCAGGGCGGGAACCCTCGGGATCGGCACGCCCGTCCGGGATAGGGGATTCGGCGGGGCGGTTTTCATCCTCCCCCTCCCCTTGCGCTAGGGCATCTACGGATCTTTGGAGCGACAGATTGACTCGGGGAGAGGGTTGTCGATTCCGGGCGGCCCGGGGTGTGTGATTCTATGGGCGACACTTTGGGGAACCGGAGTGTGGTCATGGAGATCGATCGGTCGCTGGGACGGTTCGGGGATCGGCGCCTCGATAAAGGGGGGCGGCGCTTCTCGAGCGCATGCTGTCGTGCAGGACG
>JAEKLZ010000104.1 GCA_019508225.1 Inquilinus limosus
GGGGCCGCCAGTCGAAATCGCGGTCGAAGGGGAAGCTCGGGCGGGTGGTGCGGTGGCGAGGCAGGTGCTCGAGATCCTGGTCGACCACGCCAGGCGACAGCGCCATCAGGTTCGGGTTGGCGATCGGCGCCAGCTCCGGCGACAGGTAGACGGACTTGACCACCAGGATCGCCACCTCGGCCGGGTGCACGCCCAGCCGGGTGAAGTCGGCAATGTTGTGGAACGGCCGGCGCCGGGCGGTCAGCACCACGCGGATGCCGCCGATGCGGATCAAGGCCTGCCGGTCGGCCGCGTCGGCGCCGGGATCGAGCACCAGCACCTCGGCATCGGCCGAGACGGGCTGGCTGCCCCGGGTGTCGAGGCTCGCACCGATGCTCAGGCGGAGTTTGGTCCCGACACCGGCGGCGAAGCAGGCCTCGGTCGCCGGGCGGTCGGCGATGCCGGCGATCAGCACGTCCTGCGCATCCCGCGCCAGCAGCGCCCGCAGCAGGTCGGCGCGGTCGCCAACGCCGCCGCCGGTCGGGTTGTCGCCGGAATCGGCCAGGATCACCGGGCGGGTCGCCGAGCCGACGGCCCACTCCACGCACTCCTCGACGGTGCCGGTGCGGCTGCCGAAGACGAAGTCGTCGCGCGCGTCCCAATAGGCCTGGGCCAGGCGCGTGCCCTCGCGCTCCATCGCCGCCGGGTCGGTGCCGGTCATGATGATCGCGGCGGTCGACCGCGGCTCGTCGGCCCAGACATAGCCGACCATCATCGAGGCATCGAGGATGCCGTCGACGGCGTCGACCGCGGGCAGCTGCGCGTAGAGCGACTTGGCGGGCTCGTCCACCGTGCTGGTGCGCTCGCCCGGCCACAGCACCGGCACCGGCACCCACAGCAGCAGCGGCTGGACGCCTTCGGTCAGCCGCTGCAGCAGCATGGTGCAGGCGCGGCGCTTGGTCTCCTCCACATCGATATGCGGCGCGGTGCGATAGGTCGAGAACATGTCGAGCGCGTCGATGATGCGCTGGCTGACATTGCCGTGCAGGTCGTAGCTGGCGCTGATCGGGCACTCCGGCCCCACCGCGGCGCGGGCGGCGGTGATCCAGTCGCCCTCCGCATCCTCCATGCCCTCGACATTCATGGCGCCGTGCATGGCCAGGTACAGGCCGTCGATCGGGCCCAGCGCCTTCAGTCGGTCCAGGAACTCGGCCTTGAACGCCTCATAGGTGGCGCGGGCGACCGGGCCGCCCGGGATGGCGCGGGCGTGCAGCGTCGGCAGGAAGGTGGCGTCGTAGTCGCGCAGCATGGCGAAGGACGGGTCGGCGGTCAGGGCGTCGCCGCGCAGCACGCGGAAATCCACCTCGGTCGCCAGGACCGGGCTGTAGGTGCTGCATTCGGTGTGGATGCCGCCCACTCCGATGCGAAGGGGGGCAATGCGAGGAGGTGCCATGTCTTCAGTCTTCTTCGGCGCGGGTCAGGAAACGGTGGGCGGCGATGCTGGCGGCGCCGCGGGCCCACAAGGCGCGGGTGGCGTGATGGAAGCGGATGGTGGTGGAGGCGGCGAGGCGCGGCAGCACATTGGCCTCGATCGCCTGCTGGGTGACGGTGCGGAACAGCGGCCCCATTGCGCCCTCGACATCGACGATCAGCACGAATTCCGGGTCGTTGACCTGGATCACATGGGCGATGGCCAAGCCGAGCGCGCCGCCGGCCCGATGCAGGATGGCGATGGCGTCGGCGTTGCCCTGTGCCGCCAGCGCCTCGACCTCTGCCGTGGTCGCGGCAGCGAGGCCCAGCGCCCGCGCCTGGGCCAGGATCGCCTGGCGCGGGGCCACGGTGTCGAGGCAGCCGCGCTTGCCGCAGCGGCAGGGCAGGCCGCCCGGCTCGATCGTGCAATGCGCGATCTCGCCGGCGCCGCCGCCATGGCCGCGATAGAGGACGCCGTCGACATAATGGGCGCAGCCGATGCTGTCGCCGAAGGTGACGGTGGCGAAGGTGCGGTAGTCGCGCGCCAGCCCGTACAGCCGCTCGCCGGTGGCGACGGCGTTGGCGTCGTTCTCCAGGAAGGTCGGCACGCCGGTTGCCCGCTCCACCACCGCCGCCACCGGCAGGTCGATCCAGCCGAGATTGGCGGAGTGCAGGCAGCGGTCCTGGTCGTGGTTGACCAGGCCGGACAGGGCGACACCGATGCCGCGCAGCCTTTCGGCCGGGATGCCGGCCCCGCCCAGGAGATGTGGGATCGAGTCGCGGATGGTGCCGGCGATCGCCTGCGGATCGCCGTACGACCAGGGGGGCGACCAGGGGGCCGTGCGCTGGCCCAGCACCGCGCCCTGGAAGTCGGTCAGCACCATCGTCACCGGCTCCTCCACGATCGAGGCGCCGATGAAGTAGCCATGGGCCGGATTCAGCCGCAGCAGGATCGACGGCCGGCCCTGGCGCGGCGGCGAGGCCGCCTCGCTCTCCTCCAGCGCGCCGTCCTGGATCAGCTCGCGGCTCAGCCCCGTGATCGCCGCCTTGCTGAGCCCGGCCAGGACCGCGAGCTCGGACCGGCTCAGCGGCCCGTGATCGGCCACGGCCTTCAGCAGCGAGCGTTTCGACGGGTTGGCCATCTGCCTCGTCATCCGGCGGGTTCGACTTGACAGTTAGTTTAGAAATTGAATTTAATCAAGCCGAAGGCTTCATTGATCTAACAAAGTCGGCGGGCATCCGGACCGATTCCAACCAATGGGGGACGAGATGGCATTTTTGATCGACCGGCGCGGCGCGCTGGCCCTGGGCGGATCGTTCGGGCTGGCGGCATTGCTGCGCGGCCATGGCGCGCTGGCCGCCGACGCCTCGCAGATCGTGATCATGCAGAGCGAGGCGCCGCGCAGCATGGATCCGGCGGACCAGACCGCGACCTACACCTCGGCGCTGCTGGAGCCAATGTATGAAGGGCTGACCGGCTACAACGAGAAGATGGAGCTGGTGCCCGTCCTGGCCACCAAATGGGAGGGCGACGCGACCGGCACCACCTGGACCTTCACCCTGCGCCAGGGCGTGAAATTCCATGACGGCGAGCCCTGCAATGCCGACGCCGTG
This sequence comes from Inquilinus limosus, assembly GCA_019508225.1. Lineage (GTDB taxonomy): Bacteria > Pseudomonadota > Alphaproteobacteria > DSM-16000 > Inquilinaceae > Inquilinus > Inquilinus limosus_D. Next base: position 3,064 of record JAEKLZ010000104.1, read on the forward strand.
ATCGCCAGCTTCGCCCGGCACCTGGACGAGAAGCGCGGCCTGGCCGCCAGCGGCCGCTTCCGCGCCGTGGTGGGCGAGGTCAAGGCCACCGGCGCCGACACCATCCGCTTCACCCTGAAACGCCCCTACCCCGCCTTCCTCAAGCTGATGGCCGTGGCCTCGGCCTCGATCGTCAGCCCGAAGGCCGACAAGGCCGGCACGCTGGGCCGCGCCGCGGTCGGCACCGGGCCGTACAAGCTGGCCGAGTACAAGTCGGGCGAATACGTGCTGGAAGAGGCCAACGCCGACTATTGGGGCGACAAGGCCCCGACTAAAAACCTGAAGTGGATCTGGACCCAGGAAGCGGCGGTCATGAACATGGCCGTGCAGACCGGCGACGCCGACATCGTGGTGCCGCTGCCGCCGGTCTTCGCCGCGCCGATCAAGGCGAATTCCGAGCTGGCGCTGATCGAAGGCAACCCGACCTCGGTGTTCTGGGTGGCGCTGAACTGCAAGCTGGCGCCGCTGGACGATGTCCGGGTCCGCCAGGCGTTGAACCTGGCCACCGACCGGGCCGGGCTGGTCAGCAACCTGCTCTACGGCTTCGGCCTGCCGGCGACCTCGCCGCTGTCGCCCGCCGTGTTCGGCTACGATCCGACGGTCGAGGGCTACACCCTGGACGTGGCCAAGGCCAAGGCCCTCTTGGCCGAGGCCGGCCATGCCGACGGCATCACCATCAATGTCGCGGTGCAGGAGCCGGAGGCGAACATCGCCGAGATCCTGCAGGGCATGTGGGCCGCGGCCGGCATCACCCTGAACATCCAGCGGATGGAAAGCGGCGTGTGGACCGCCGCAGCCTTCGGCAAGCCGGAGGAGAAGGCGGCCCAGGGCGTGCACAGTGTCATCGCCTCCTGGTCCACCGGCACCTTCGACGCCGATCTGCAGCTGAAGCCGCTCTACTACACCGACAGCTGGTCGCCGAAGGGCGCCAATCTCGGCTTCTACAGCAATGCCGAGCTGGACGGCATCCTGGACAAGGCCGGGTCGTCGACCGACGATGCCGAGCGCAAGACGCTCTATGCCAAGGCGCAGCGCATCATCGTCCAGGATGCAGCGCATGTGCTGCTGTACTACCCGAACGACCTCGCCGCCGCCCGCGCCGAGGTCAAGGGCGCCTGGCTGCAGCCCGGCGGCGAGATCGTCCCGGAACGCGCGACGAAGGCTTAAGGACGGATGGGCTTCACCCCGTCCCTCGCTCCCTTTGAGTCCCCCCTCCCCTCGCGGGAGGGGGTTAGGGGGAGGGGGTTGCCGCCGATCAAGCAAACGCCGATCCCCGCACCCATAGTTACCTTCCTGCCCCATCAGGTAACGCCGGCGCTGATGTCGAGAACCCCCTCCCCCTACCCCCCTCCCGCGAGGGGAGGGGGGACTCGTTGGTTCTGTAAGGCGTCCGCCGCATGAGGGCCTACCTAACCCGCAAGCTGATCGCCCTGCCGCTGATCCTGCTCGGCGTGTCGTTCCTGATCTTCGGCGCGGTGCGGATGCTGCCGGGCGACCCGGCGCGGATCATGGCCGGGCCGCAGGCGACCCAGGACGCGGTCGACGGCATGCGCACCCGCCTCGGCCTCGACCAGCCTTTCCTGGTACAGTACGGGCTGTTCCTGAGCCACGCCGCCCAGGGCGATTTCGGCGAGTCGATCAAGTCGAAGAAGCCGGTGATCGATGAGATCGCCGAGCGCTTCCCGAACACGGTGTCGCTGGCGGTGGTCAGCTACGCCATCGCCATCCTGGTCGGGGTCGCCGCCGGCATGCTGGCCGCGGTGTACCGCAACGACTGGCCCGACCAGGCGGTGATGATCGCCGCCATCGGCGGCGCCTCGGTGGCCAATTTCTGGCTGGCGCTGATGATGATGAACCTGTTCGCGGTGCAGCTGAAATGGCTGCCGCTGCTGGGCGCCGGCGGCTGGCAGAACTATGTCATGCCGTCGATCGCGCTGGGCCTGCTGCCGGCGGCGCTGATCGCGCGCATGACCCGGTCGAGCATGCTGGAGGTGATCGGCCAGGACTACATCCGCACCGCCCGCGCCAAGGGGCTGGGCAGCCGGGTGATCTACCGCAAGCATGCGCTGCGCAACGCGCTGATCCCGATCGTCACCATCGTCGGGCTGAACTTCGGCGGCCTGCTGGGCGGCGCCGTGGTCACCGAATCCGTCTTCAACTGGCCCGGCATCGGCCGGCTGCTGGTCGACGCCGTGCGCTATCGCGACTACCCGATCATCCAGGGCGTCACTCTGCTGACCGTGACCTCGGTGGTGGTGGTGAATTTCCTGGCCGACCTGCTGATCGCCGCCATCAACCCCCGCATCCGCTTCGACTAGGACAGCCCGTGACCAGCCTCGCCGACAGCGACGACCTTCCGGCCGCCCCGTCCCGGGCGAAGCGCCTGGGCCGCATCCTGCGCCGGCACAAGAACCTGACCTTCGGCGGCGCCATGGTGCTGCTGCTGGTGCTGGCCGGGCTGCTGGCGCCGCTGATCGCGACCCACGACCCGGTGCAGCAATCCCTGGCCACGGCGCTGCGCCCGCCTTCGGCCGAGCACTTCTTCGGCACCGACCAGTATGGCCGCGACCTGTTCTCGCGCATCATCTACGGCGCCCGGCTGTCGCTCTTGGAGATCGTGCTGGGCGTCGGCATCGCCCTGGTCGCCGGCATCCCGCTGGGCCTTCTGGCCGGCTATTCCGGAGGCCGGGTGGACCAGATCGTGATCTGGTTCATGGACATCCTGTTCGCCTTCCCCGGCATCGTGCTGTCGATCCTGATCGTCAGCATCCTCGGCACCAGCCTGGTCAACCTGATGATCGGCATCGCCGTGTTCTCGATCCCGGTCTATGGCCGGCTGTCGCGCAACCTGGCCCTGGCCTTGAAGCAGGTGGAGTACACCGAGGCGGCGCGGGCGCTGGGCGCCGGGCTGTGGCGCATCCTGTTCCAGCACATCCTGCGCAACGCGCTGGGCCCGATCATCGTCCAGGCGACGCTGACCGCCGGCACTGTGGTGCTGACAGCCGCGAGCCTGTCCTTCCTCGGCCTCGGCGCCCAGCCGCCGACGCCGGAATGGGGCGCGATGATGAGCGACGGCCGCAACTTCCTGGGCGTGAACATCTGGCTGTCGCTGTTCCCGGGCCTGGCCATCACCTTCTCGGTGCTGGGCTTCAACCTGTTCGGCGACGGGCTGCGCGACCTGCTGGACCCGCGGCGCTAGACGACCGCAAGCACCGTCACGGCGACCAGTGCCGCGGCCATGGCCAGGTTGATGATGCGCGCAGCCGCCGGGTCGTGCAGCCAACGCGACAGCGACACCCCGGCCAGCAGCCAGCAGACGTGGATCAGCACGACCATGCCGCTGAGCACGGTCGTCTTCACCACCGCGTCGAGGCCGGGGTCCGCGGCGAATATGGCGGCGATCGCGACATAGGCCTTGGGATTGGCGATGGCCAGCCCGAACCCGCCGAAAAAGCCGGGTGCGGTCGCGGATCCGGCCCGGCCGCCGAGCGGCGGCGCCGTGGCGATCTTGACGGCGAGATACAGGATATAGGCGGCCGACAGGATGCCCAACACCAGGGCGCCGTGCGGGACCGACGTCACCAGCGCCACCACCCCGGCTGCCACCGCCAGCAGCACCGCGACCGTGCCGGCGATCAGCCCGGCGGCATAGGGTAGCGACCGGCGGATGCCGAAGGAGGCGCCGACGGCGGTGAGGCTGATCGTCGAGGGGCCGGGGCTGCCCATGACGACGGCGGAGGCCAGGAGCAGCGCCGCCAGCGGCCGCCACAGCCCCGGATCGGCGAGAGAGGTGTCCATACCGCGACGCTACCGGCCGGCGCGGGGCCGGTCTTGCACGCCGGTGCTGCCGCCCTCTCAGCCGTCGAGCCGCACCGCCCGCAGCCGCAGCGCGTTGGCGATCACCGAGACGGAGCTGAGCGCCATCGCCGCGGCCGCGATCTCCGGGCTCAGCAGCAGGCCTAGGGCCGGGTACAGCACGCCGGCCGCCACCGGCACGCCGACGGCGTTGTAGACAAAGGCGAAGAACAGGTTCTGGCGGATGTTGCGCATGGTCGCGGCGCTGAGCGACCGCGCCCGGGCGATGGCGGCGAGGTCGCCCTTCACCAGGGTGACATGCGCACTCTGGATCGCCACGTCGGTGCCGGTGCCCATGGCGATGCCGACATCCGCCTCGGCCAGAGCCGGAGCATCGTTCACCCCGTCGCCGGCCATGGCGACGACCCGGCCCTCGCCCTTCAGCCGGCGGATGACCGCGCCCTTGTCCTCGGGCAGCACCTCGGCCTCGACCTCGTCGATGCCGAGCCGGCCGGCCACCGCCGCAGCCGTGGTGCGGTTGTCGCCGGTCAGCATGACGACGCGCAGCCCGGCCGCGCGCAGCGCCGCGATGGCGGCGGGCGTCGTCTCCTTGACCGGATCGGCAACGGCGATCAAGCCGGCGACCGCGCCGTCGACCACCAGATGCATGACCGTGGCGCCGTCGCGCCGCAGCGCCTCCGCCTGCTCCGCCAATGGGCCGGCGGCGACACCGATCTCGTCCAGCAGCGCGGCGTTGCCGAGCGCGACCTCGCGCCCCACGACCCGCGCGGCGACGCCCTTGCCGGTCACCGAGCGGAACCCGTCGGTCGCCGGCACGTCCAGCTTGCGCTCCGCCGCGCCGGCCAGGATCGCTGCGGCCAGCGGATGCTCGCTGCCACGCTCCAGCCCCGCGGCCAGGCGCAGCAGTTCAGCCTCGTCCTGCCCGGGCGCGGCGACGATGCGGACCAGCCGCGGCTTGCCCTCGGTCAGGGTGCCGGTCTTGTCGACCACCAGCGTGTCGACCTTCTCCAGCCGCTCCAGCGCCTCGGCATCCTTGATCAGCACGCCCAGCCGGGCGCCGCGGCCGATCCCGACCATGATCGACATCGGCGTGGCCAGGCCGAGGGCGCAGGGGCAGGCGATGATCAGCACCGAGACCGCGGCGACCAGCCCGTAGGCCAGCGCCGGCGACAGGCCCCAGGCCGCCCAGGCGGCGAAGGCCAGCACGGCAACCGCCACCACCAGCGGCACGAACCAGCCTGACACCTTGTCCGCCAGGCGCTGGATCGGCGCCCGGCTGCGCTGGGCCTGGCCGACCATTTCGACGATGCGGGCCAGCACCGTCTCGCTGCCGACCCTCTCGGCCCGCAGCACGAAGCCGCCGGTGCCGTTGATGGTGCCGCCGATGACCTTGTCGCCGGCCCCCTTCTCGACCGGGATCGGCTCGCCGGTGATCATGCTCTCGTCGACCGCGCTGTGGCCCTCATCCACAGTGCCGTCGACCGGCACCTTGTCGCCCGGCCGCACGCGCAGCCGGTCGCCGGCATGGACATGCTCGAGCGGGATCTCCTCATCCGACCCGTCGTCGCGGACCCGGCGGGCCAGCTTCGGCGCCAGGTCGAGCAGGGCGCGGATGGCGCCGCCGGTGCGCTCGCGCGCCCGCAGCTCCAGCACCTGGCCCAGCAGCACCAGCACCGTGATCACCGCCGCCGGCTCGAAATAGACCGCCACGGTCCCGTCCATGCCGCGGAAGCCGTCCGGGAACAGCCCGGGGACGAGCGCCGCGACCAGGCTGTAGAGCCAGGCGGCGCCGGTGCCGAGCGCGATCAGCGTGAACATGTTCAGGCTGCGCCGGACCACCGACTGCCAGCCGCGGACCAGGAACGGCCAGCCGGCCCAGAGCACCACCGGCGTCGCCAGGACCAGCTGGATCCAGACCGCGCTGCGGGCGCCGATCGCATGGGCGATGTCGATGCCGATCAGATGGCCGCCCATCTCCAGCACGACGATCGGGATGGTCAGGGCCAGGCCGATCCAGAATCGCCGCCGCATGTCGGCGAGCTCCGGGTTCGGGCCGGATTCGGCCGTCGCCCGCTCCGGCTCCAGCGCCATGCCGCAGATCGGGCAGTTGCCCGGCCCCTCCTGCCGAATCTGCGGATGCATCGGGCAGGTGTAGATCGTGCCGGCCGGCGCCGGCGACGCAGCGTCATGGCCGTGATGGTAAGGTCAATGGCCCTGCCTCGCACCCCGGCCGGACAGGCTGCGGAAGGTGACGGACCAGCGGGTTGCGTCCATCTCCGGGATGCTGTGCTCCCAGCCATGCCGCGCCTCGCCGGCAAGGTGGTAGGCGGAACGCGGCGCCAGCGGCACGGACCGGCGGTCGAAGCCGCCCTCCGCTTGGCGACGACGGAGGCGCAGGGTCGCGGCGGCGCCGAGCGAGACGCCGACGACATGCTCGAACACCGGCCGGTCCTTGTGCCAGCCGATGCCGGCGCCGGGGTCGTAGCGGATCAAGAGAGCCTGGGCGAGGTCGGACGGCCCCAGCCCGGCGAAACGGGCGGCCTTGCCCCGCAGCGGCAGCAGCCAGTCCGGGATCGGCTCGGCCGGCCGGAAGCTGCCGTCCTCGAAATCATAGCGCCAGCCGAAGGTGGCGGTCAGGCGCCGGCCTTCCCAGCCCTGGTAGCGGAACGGCGACAGCGGCGCGGCATCGATCGCCGCGGTCAGCAGCCCTTCCTCCTCCGGCGTGACGATGTCCGCGACGGTGGCCAGGCCGGCGAGCGGCGGCGGGCCGAACAGGTCGGGCTGCACGGCGGGACTCCATCATGGCTCTCGGCCAACGATATGGCCCTCGTCCAAGGCCCGGCAAAGGCGGCGCCATCCCCCTCACCCGAAATCGCTGCGCGATTTCGACCTCTCCCCAGGGGAGAGGTAAGGGGCGGCGCTGACCTTGTTTCCCTCTCCTTGGGGAGAGGGAGGGGCCCGCCGCGTTGGCGGCGGGAGGGTGAGGGGGACTACCCCTCCACCGTCCCGATCACCGTCAGGCAGTCGCCGGCCTTCACCAGCCCCGGGAAATGCCGCGCGGCCAGGATGCCGTCCAGCGCCGCGCGGTATTCCGCCGGGGCCTGGCCGGTGCGGTCGACCGGGTGGATGCGGGCGATGATGTCGCCCTTCCGCACCGGGTCGCCCAGGTCGACGCAGGTCTCGGCCATGCCGTCCTGCTCGGCGAAGCGGAAGCAGTCGGCGGAGGGCATGTCGAGCCACCGGCTGGGCGCGCGCTCGACCTCGCCCCGCACGATGCCGGCGTGGCGCAGCAGGTTGCGCACGCCGCGCTTGGCGATCCCCGCCGTGCGCGCCGAGGCGGTGCCGCCGCCGCCGAGCTCGGTGGTGACGAAGACCTTGCCCGCCGCCTCGGCCGCGGTGTCGTACATGCCGACCGCGTCGATCTCCAGCATCCGCATCGACCAGGGGGCGGAGAACGCCTCTACCGCCGCGAAGCAACGTGCCTCCTGGTCTTTGTCGGGCAGGATATGGGCAGCGGCGAAGGGCACGAAGTCGAGCGTCCGGCCGCCGGAGTGGAAGTCGAGCACGATGTCGGCCAGGGGCAGCAGGTGTCGCTGGAAATAGTCGGCGATCTTCTGCGTCGGCGTGCCGTCCGGCCGGCCCGGGAAGCTGCGGTTCAAATTGCCCTTGTCGATCGGCGAGGTCCGGGTGCCGGCGCGGAAGGCGGGATAGTTCATCGCCGGGACGATGATCACCCGGCCCCGGACCTGGGCCGGATCCAGCGTCCGCGCTAGGTCGAACAGGGCGATCGGCCCCTCGTATTCGTCGCCGTGATTGGCGCCGGTGAGGAGCGCGGTCGGCCCCTCCCCGTTCTTGATCACTGCGACCGGGATCATCACCGAGCCCCAGGCGGAATCGTCCCGGCTGTAGGGCAGGCGCAGCGTGCCATGCTGCACCCCGTCGCGGCCGAAATCGACCGAGGGGACGATCGGCGAAGGCGGCAGGTCCCTCTCCTTCACGTTCGATGCGGTCATGGCTTCACGAAAAGCTGGCGCGGCACGTCGGCCAGGATCTCGACGCCGCTGTCGGTGATGGCGATGCTCTCGGTGATCTCCAGCCCCATCTCCTCCAGCCACAGCCCGGTCATGAAGTGGAAGGTCATGCCGGGCTCCAGCACGGTGCGGTCGCCGGGGCGCAGGCTCATGGTGCGCTCGCCCCAGTCGGGCGGGTAGCTGAGGCCGATCGGGTAGCCGGTGCGGTTGTCCTTGATGATCCCGTATTTCTTCAGCACCGTGAAGAAGGCATTGGCGATGTCCTCGCAGGTGTTGCCCGGCCGCGCGGCGCCGAGCCCGGCCTCCATCCCCTCCAGCACCGCCTTCTCGGCATCCACGAAGGCCTGGGTCGGCTTGCCCAGGAACACGGTGCGTGACAGCGGGCAGTGGTAGCGCTTGTAGCAGCCGGCGATCTCGAAGAAGGTGCCCTCGCCCGACCGCATCGGCTTATCGTCCCAGGTCAGATGTGGCGCCGATGCGTCGGCGCCCGAGGGCAGCAGCGGCACGATCGCCGGATAGTCGCCGCCGAAGCCCTCGACCCCGCGGATGCCGGCGTCGTAGATCTCGGCGACGAGGTCGTTCTTGCGCAGGCCGGGCTCGACCTTCTCGACGATCCGCTTGTGCATCGCCTCGACGATGCGCGCGGCCTTGCGCATGTAGTCCAGCTCCTGCGGGCTCTTCACCGCGCGCTGCCAGTTCACCAGCGCGGTGGCGTCGGCGAAGCGGGCATTCGGCAGGTGGCGCTGCAGCGAGGCGAAGGCGGCGGCGGAGAACCAGTAATTGTCCATCTCGACGCCGATCGACAGGCGGCCCCAGCCGCGCGAGTCGATGATGTCGGCCAGCCGGTCCATCGGGTGCCGCTCGGTCGACTGCACGTAATGGTCGGGGTAGCCGATGATGTTGTCATGGGCGAGATAGGCGGTGCGCCTGGCGCCGTTGGCGTCCTGGCCGCGGCCGTACCAGATCGGCTCGCCCTCCGGCGGCACCAGCACGCCCTGATGGACGTAGAAGGACCAGCCGTCATAGCCGGTCAGCCAGGCCATGTTCGACGGGTCGCTGACCCAAAGCAGGTCGATGCCCTTGCGGGCCATGGCGGCACGGGTCTTGGCGAGCCGCGCGGCATATTCCTCGCGGCTGAAGTTGAGCTCTACGGACATGCTGTGCCTCTCAGCTTTCGAATGGGGTGCCGACTCCGGCGGCGGCGACGCGGCCGCGGGCCAGGGTGGCGATGGCGGTGTCCTGGACGCCGGTGCCGGTCAGGTCCGCGACGGTGATGGCGGCGGCCGAGGGCCGGCCCGCTGCCTTGCCCGCAATGACCGCGCCGAGCTCCGGGAAGACGGCGTCGGCGGCGACGATGCCGGCGGCGATGGCGTGGTGCAGCTCGCCCAGCCGGCGCGTCTGGGCCAGGCTGTCGGCGACGTAAAGATCCGCCTTCGCGAGGATCGCCGGATCCAGCTCGTTCTTGTGCTCGGCGTCCGATCCCATGGCGGTGATGTGCTGGCCGGGCGCCAGCCACTCGGCGCGCAGGATCGGCTCGGATGCCGGGGTGGTGGTGACGATGATGTCGGCGCCGTCGACCGCGGCCCGAGGCGCCGCCTCGGCATGGACGGCGAGGCCCAGCTCGTCGGACAGCTTGGCCGCCAGCGCCTGTGCCCGGTCGGGATCGCGGGCCCAGATCCGGGCCTCGACGATCGGTCGCACCAGGGTCAGGGCCTTGAGCTGCAGCCGCGCCTGCACCCCGGCGCCGAAGATCGCCGCCACCCGCGAGTCCGGGCGCGAGAGATGCTTCGCGGCCACCGCCCCGGCCGCGGCGGTGCGGACATCGGTCAGATAGCCATTGTCCAGGAACACGGCGTCGACCAGCCCGGTCCTGGCGTTGAACAGCACCATCAGCCCGTTGGTGCTGGGCAGGCCCAGCTTCGGGTTGTCGAAGAAGCCGGGGCTGATCTTGATGGCGAAGCCGTCGAGCCCCGGCACATAGGCGGTCTTGACGTCGACCTCGCCGCGATGCTCGGGGATGTCGAGGCGCAGGATCGGCGGCATCGCCACGGCCTTGGTGGCCAGCGCCAGGAACGCCGCCTCGACACAGGCGACGGCGTCGCGGTCGAGCGGGACGGCGCGGCGCAGCTCCGCCTCCGTCACGATGGTCATGCGGGGCACGGTGTCTCCTCCCAGGCGCCGCTCACGATCCTGCGGTGCAGCGCCATGTCGATGTTGCGGCCCGACAGCACCAGGACGGTCGGGCCGGATATGCTGAGCTTGCCGGCCAGGAGGGCGCCGATGCCGACCGCGCCGCCGCCCTCGACGATCTCCTGCTCCGCCGCATAGGCGTGGTCGATCGCGGCGGCGATCTCGGCCTCGGTCAGCAGCACCGCCTCGTCCAGCAGGTCGCGGGCCAAAGCGAAGGTGAGGCGGTTGTCGAGGCCGATGCCGCCGCCCAGCGAATCCGCCAGCGTCGGAAGCTCCTCGACCGCCACCGGGCGGCCGGCGGCGAGGCTGTCGCGCATCGCCGGGCCGCGGGCCATCGACACGCCGACCATCCGGGCCTGCGGCCGCAGCCCTTTGACCGCCGCGGCGATGCCGCCGAACAGGCCGCCGCCGGACAGCGGCACCACCACCTGCGCCACATCGGGCAGGTCGGCGACGATCTCGAGGCCGATCGTGCCCTGGCCGGAGATCACGTCGGGGTGGTCGAAGGGCGGGATGGCGGTGAAGCCCTCCTCCGCCACCAGCCGGTCGACCTCCTGCTGCGCGTCGTCCTGGGACCGGCCGACGATGCGGATCTCGGCCCCGAGGGCGCGGATCGCCGCAACCTTGTTCTCCGGCACCAAAGCGGACATGCAGACGACGCAGCGCAGGCCCTGGCGGGCGGCGGCATGGGCCAGGCCGCGGCCGTGATTGCCGGTCGACGCCGCGGCGATGCCGACGCGCCGGGCCTCGGGCGGCAGCGACAGCACCGCGTTGGTGGCGCCGCGCAGCTTGAAGCTGCCGGTGGTCTGCCGGGTCTCCAGCTTCAGGAACACCGGCGCCCCAGCGCGCTCCGACAGCGAGGCCGAGCGGACCAGCGGCGTCCGCACCACCTCGCCGGCGATGCGGTCAGCGGCGGCGTGGATGGTGCCGAGGGTTACGGCGTGGGTCATCGCGCGGCCATCCGGAGAGAGGCGTAGGTTGGGTTCGCTCTCGGCGAACCCAACATCGGAGCCGCAGCACCTGACTGTTGGGTTCGCATCCGCGAACCCAACCTACGACTGAAGCGCCGGCACTCCCTTTTTAGTCCCCCCTCCCCTTGCGGGAGGGGGCCAGGGGGAGGGGTCCGCGCGCGTCCGCGCGCGAATGCGAGGGGCCTCGGAGTTCCAACGGGCCACGGCCGGCTCTGGCGGAGGAAACCCCCTCCCCCTAGCCCCCTCCCGCGAGGGGAGGGGGGACTCGAATAGCTCGGGTAGGATCCGTTCAGCATTTCCCCACCCCTCACAGCGCCATCAACCGGCCGAGCTCCGGCCGGGGGCGGTCGTCGCCGCACAGGCGCAGGGCCATCCAGGCGGTGGCGAGATTGCTCGACACGACCGGCTTGCCGATCCGGCGCTCGATCTCCGCCGCCACTCCGGCGGCGCGCAGCGCGGTGCAGGAGATGAACAGCGCCTCGGCCTCCGGCGCCATCGCAGCCTCGGCCGCTTCCACGATCGACGACAGGCTGATCCGCGCCATCTCGCGGTCGTCGTCGAGGCCGAGGCAGGTGAAGCGGGCGATGTCATGGCCGTGGCCGGCGAAGTAGTCGGCCATCGGCCGGCTGGTCTCTACCGTGTAGGGCGTCAGCACCGCAATGCGCCGCGCACCGAGCGCGTCGAGGGCACGGCGCGCGGCCAGCGGCGGGGTCACCACGGTGACGCCCGGCTTGGCTTCGCGGATCGCTTCCTCGACCGCGTCGTCGCCCATCACCACCGAGGCCGAGGTGCAGGAGTAGCAGACGAGGTCGAGATCCTCCTCTGGCAGGATCAGCCCGGCGCCCTCGCTGAGGCGCGGCTGCATCCGGCGCAGATTCTCCGGCGTGGTCGGGTTGGCATAGGCGATGCGGGCGACATAGAGTCCGATCCGATCACTCGCGACCATGCGGCGGAAATCCGGCTCGCTGGTGTGGTCGGTCGCCAGGATGATCAGGCCGACCCGCTTCGGCAGCGGCCGGTCGTCGAAGCTGAGCGGCAGGGCGGACCGTTCGATTTCAACCATATCGGGCTCCGGCTCAGCGCAGCGGCCGGAAGCGGCGCTCCAGATAGCGGAGGCCGACCACGGCGATCAGGCTGATGACGAGGAAGAAGGCGCCGACCAGCGTCATCGGCTCCAGGTAGCGGTAGTTGAAGTTGGCGACGCTGCGGGCCTGGTTCATCAGCTCCAAGACCGTGATGGCGGAGAGCAGCGGCGTCTCCTTGAACATGGCGATGAAGTAGTTGGCCAGCGCCGGCAGCATCGGCGGGATCGCCTGCGGCAGGATCACGTGGCGCCAGCTCTGCCCCGCCGTCAGGTTGCAGGCCTTCGCCGCCTCCCACTGGCCGCGCGGCG
>JAEKLZ010000105.1 GCA_019508225.1 Inquilinus limosus
GCCCAGCTTGCCGAGCTCGCGGGCGATCGCCTCGGCCCGCGGCAGGTCGTCGGTGAAGGTGTCGTCGTCGAAGAAGAACTCGCGGATCTGCGGCATCGTCTGCTTCGCCCAGCGGATCTCGTCGATCACATGGCCGACGCTGCGGGTGCGGTAGCGGTGGCCGCCGACGGTCTGCGGCCACAGGCAGAAGGTGCAGCGCGACTTGCAGCCGCGGCCGGTGTAGATCGACAGGTACGGGTGCTTCAGATAGCCGATGAAATAGTCCTCGATCACCAGGTCGCGGTGGTAGACCGGGCTGACGAAGGGCAGCGAATCCATGTTCTCGAGGATCGTGCGCTCCGGGTTGTGGACCACCACCCCCTCGGCGTTGCGATACGTCAGGCCATCGATCTTCGACAGGTCGCGGCCGTCGGCGACCTCCTTGATGGTGAAGTCGAACTCGTTGCGGGCGACGAAGTCGATCAGCGGCGACCCGGCCATGCTGCCGTTCGGGTCGACCGCCACCTTGGCGCCGACCAGGCCGGCCTTCAGGTTCGGGTTCACCGCCTTCAGCGCCTCGATCATCTTGACGTCGGAGGCGAAGGACGGGGTCGAGGTGTGCAGGACGGCGAGGTCGTAATCCTTGGCCTGCGCCGCCACCGCAGCCGGGCTGGTGCGCGACGGCGGGCCGTCGATCAGCTTCGAGCCCTCGACCAGCGCCGCCGGCTGGGCCAGCCAGGTCGGGTACCAGAAGGACTTGATCTCGCGCTTCGCCTGGTAGCGTGACCCGGCGCCGCCGTCGAAGCCGTCGAAGGAGGGCGCCTGCAGGAACAACGTCTTCATCGTCATGGGGAGGGTGGCCTTCGATCCGTCACCAAGGTGCCGTCTGGTACGAGTTGATACAGATGGCCCCGCCAGTTCACGCCGGAGCCGAGATAGCTCACGACGAAAACCGCGAAGGCCAGCAGGTCGCGCGCCGGAATCAACCAAGTGGGGCGCGGCGCCAGAGAGTAGGCGCGTTCGAAGCGGATGCACAAGGCGATCCGCCCGAGCAGTGCCAGCCCGGCCACGGCCAGGGCAGGCCATCCCCCGCCCAGCGCCCAGGCGATCAGGGCGAGAGGGAAGGGGTGGGTGATCAGCGATCCGGCATAGCCGAGCGGATCGATGCTCTTGATGGTGCGGGCCCAGCGCATCTCATGCGCCCACATCGAGCGGGCCGAGGCCTCGCTGCACAGATGGCCGATCAGCTGGGTCGAGACCGCGACCTTGCGGCCTGCGGCCCACACCGCGGCGCCGATGGCGTGGTCCTCGGCCAGCAGGTCGGCGAAGGCGGTCAGCCCGCCGATCTCGGCCAGCATGTCGCGGCTCATCACGATGGTGGTGCCGATGCAGGGCCGCGCCAGGCGCAGGCCGAGGCCGACGATCACGCTGGGGGTGAAATGCGTGTCCATGCCCAGGCCGATCAGCCGCGACCATACGCCGCCGGTCGGCACCCCGTGATACAGGCAGGTGACGCAGCCGACTCCGGGGGCCTGCAGCTCCGCCACCATGCGGCGCAGATGGTCGGCCGGCACCCGTACGTCGCTGTCGGAGAACACCACGACCTCATGGCGGATCCGCTCCGCCATGTTGATCAGGTTCGACACCTTGCGGTTGGTGCCGTGCCGGCGCGCATCGGCCACCACCTCCAGCACCGCCTGCGGGAAGGCCTGGCGCAGTTGCTCGACCACGGCGAGGGCCGGGTCGCGCGGGTCGGCGACGCCCAGCAGGATCTGGATCGGGCCGGGATAGTCCTGGCTGCAGAACGAGGACAGGTTCTCGAACAGTCCGGGCTCGACGCCGTGCAGCGGCTTGATCACGGTGATCGAGGGGAAGGCGCCGGAGTCCGGGACGCGCCGCTTGGCATGGCGGCCGGTCAGCAGGATCGCGGCGCCCAGATACAGGCACCCCAGCACCGCCAGGATCAGGACCGCGATCAGCAGGACGTCCAGCATCGTTCCGTGCCCGCGCACTTCACCGCACACGGCGCGCCCGTGGCCGGCAGGCCGGGGCGCCCCGATCGTCCAGGCCGGACCCGGACCATGGCCGGCATCCGGAAGGATGATGCGCAAGCTAGGCGGCAGCGTCCCTTTAGGGAATGCCTATTTTTTGACATCTGTCATACGGGCTTCGGACAGACGCCGGAGGCGGAGCGCGTAGCCTCTCCCGCGTGGCGGGAGAGGTCGGGCGTCCGCAGGACGACCGGGTGAGGGCTGGCCTGGGCCTCGACAAAGGGCCCTCACCCGGAGCCGCTTCGCGTCTCCGACCTCTCCCGCAAGCGGGAGAGGCTACGCGAACCATGCCGGGTCAACCGCCGGTGGCGACCTTGTAGTCAGGCAGGGCGCCAAGGTCGCCCCTGTAGACGAAGGCCGGGTGGCGCTTGACCAGCACCGGCTCCAGCTGGCCGTACTCGGCCGCGACCAGCCGGCCGCCGACGCCCAGCGTGCCGCCGATGCGGATGATCGCCAGCAGCACCTGGCCGTTCGGGGCGATCACGAAATCGGCGATCTCGCCGATCGGGCGCTGCGCCGAATCGAGCACGTCGGACCGGATCAGCCGGGTCGCCAGCGAGCCGTGGGTCGGGTCCTCGGGGTTGGCGATGGCCTGGTCGATCGCCTTGGCGGTGTCCTCGTAGCCCCGCTGGACCTTCTCGCCGGCCTGGTCGAGGGCCTTGCCGGCCTGGTCCAGCAGGTTCTGCATGTCCTGGGCGGAGGCCGGGCCAGCCAGCAGCAGCGCGGCGGTGACGGCCAGGGGCAGGCGGATGCAACGCATGTGTTTCCTCCAGTCTCGCGGTCGTCGCGGATGCGGAACCGAGATAAGGGTCCGGGGCCGGACAATGTTCCTCAATTGCGGCAGGAGATAGCTCATTTGATACGGTCTCATAGCCGTAACTCGAACATTAACCCGCCATGACGGGGAGGAGCCGGAGAGTTCGAACTCGAAAGCCACCGCCGTCACTGCGGCGCGTAGCTGCCGTCCAGCTGGTCGATCCGCAACATCGCCCGGTCGGCCAGGCAGCGGTTGCGCCCGGCCTCGCCCGCCAGGCGCGCCGCCACCGCGCAATCGCTCTCGGCGAAGCGGGACCAGGCCTGCTGCGCCGCCAGGAAGGCGTCGCGCCAGCGTGCGGCCCCGGCATCCTCGACCGGCGGATTGTCCGCCAGCTCGGCGGCGAAGGTCTCCAGCTTGCCGGCATAGATCCGGTGCAGGGTGGCGAACGGATCCTGTGGGTCCAGCGCGCCGCCATCGGTGCCGGACAGCGGCAGCTCGGTCTCCGGATCGTGGTTGAAGAAGCCGTTGAAGTCGACGCGCAGGCTGGCCCGGCGGTCGCCCGTCGCCGCCGAGGGCCAGGTCAGCAGCAGGAAGCTGTCGGTGCCGCGGGTCTCCAGGATGCGGTAGGCGTAGCGCGGGACCGGCGCGCCGTTCTCGACGATGGTCACGGCGTAGCAATCGGACGACGCCTCGCCGATCCCGGCCATGCCGCTGTCGCACGACCCCTCGGGCCGCAGCACGCCGATGCCGCTGTCGTCGACCAGGCGCAGCAGCACGCCGGTCTCGCCGGGGGCGGTCTTCGCCGACAGCACCTCCAGCGTCAGCACCTGCTCCGCCCGCGCCGGCAGGGGCAGCAGCGCCGCCAGCAACAGCAGGACCGCGGCCCGCCTCACGGCCCGGCCCCGGCCAGGCTGCGCTGCAGCGCAGCCAGCTGGTCGATCCGCTCGACTGTGTGCAGCGTCCGGCACTGGTCCAGATCCTGAGGCGTCGGCGCCAGCGGCGCGGCGCAGTCGGCGTCCTTGACCGCGATCCAGCCCCGCTCGGCCTGGACGATCATCTGCCGCAGCTCGGCGTCGCCGGCGACGCTGGCGGTCAGTGCGTCATAGATCTCGTTCAGCCGCCGGTCCTGGAAGGCGTAGAGCGGCCCCCAGGCATTGTCCGGATCGGCGAAGCCCGGGGCCTTGGCCAGGTCGATCTCCGCCTCCGGCCGGCGGCTGCGGACCACGTCGTCCCAGAGCTTGAAGGAGAGGTCGAGCCGCAGCGCCCGGGCCGCGCCCGGCTTGGCCGGCGAGCGGTAGCGCAGCAGCAGATAGGCCGTGGTGCCGCGGTTGAGCATCAGGTCGTAGGCCAGGCCGCCGACGGGCTTACCGTTCTCGGTGGCCGCGATCTTGTAGCAGCCGGTCTCCTGCGGGTCGTCGGTGCGGGTGTAGCCGCTGCCGTCGCAGCCTTCCGGGTCGTTGGGCAGGGCGCTCGGGTCCAGCCCGGTCCCGGTCACCATCAGCACCAGGGCGACGTTGCCCCTCGGCCCGGCCTGGGCGGCCACCACCTGGACATCGAGCGCCGGCGCCTCGGCCGCGCCGGCGACGGCGGGGATCAGCGCGGCCAGGCAAATGGCGGCGAGCCGTCTCATGACGACGGAGAACGGCGCCTCAGGCCGCGCTGCGCGGGCGCGGCGTGTCGCTGACGCTGTCGATATCCGGCGCCTGGCCGTAGCTCATGCGGCGCATCTGCTCGATCACCTGCGCCATCTCGGCCTCGGTCAGCCGCGGCGGCTCGCCGATCGCCAAAGCGTGCACATACATCTTGGCCAGCACCTCGACCTCGATCGCCCGCCACATGGCGCGGGCGAAGTTCTCCGCCAGCACGATCAGCCCGTGATGGCCCAGCAGGCAGGCGGTGCGGCCTTCCAGCGCCGTGAGGGCATGGTCCGACAGCTCCTGCGTGCCGAAGCAGGCATAGGGCGAGCAGCGGATGTCGATGCCGCCGGCCACCGCCACCATGTAGTGGAAGCAGGGGATGCCCTTCTCATGCACCGCCAGCGTGGTCGAGAACACCGAATGGGTGTGCAGCACGACATTGGCGTCGGTCCGGTTCTTCAGGATGTCGCGATGGAAGCGCCATTCCGAGGACGGCAGGCGCCGGCCCTCATAGCTGGCGTCGAAGGCCATCTCGACGATGTCCTCGGGCTGCATCTCGGCATAGGGCAGGCTGGTCGGGGTGATCAGCATGCCGCCCTCGATCCGGTGCGACACGTTGCCGGAGGTGCCCTGGTTCAGCCCGCTGGCGTTCATCTCGCGGCAGATGTCGATGATGCCCTGCCGCAGGGCGAGATGGGTGAGCGCGGACATCGGGGGCTTCCTCGAGGCTGGGTTGATGGGCGGCGAATACGTCTGATCTATAGCGCCGGGACGGCCGGCGCGCCAGCCAGCGAGCGCCAGCGCTCGGCATAGGCGGCGAGGCCGGGCAGGTGGAGCGGTGCGGCCGGAAGCAGCGGCACCCGGGCCGCGGCCCGGCCCAGCTGGCGGGCCCACAGCAGCGCCGCGCCGATGGCGCTGCCGTCGGATTCCGCCGAGGTCTCGACCCGGTCGCCCGGCCGCAGCGCCGCCAGCAGCGGCGCGAAGAGCGGGTTGGCGGCCACCCCGCCATCGACGATCACCCGGCCCTGCGCCTGCAGCAGGTCCAGCGCCGCGGCGCAGCTCAGTGCAGTATAGAGGGTGGCCAGCGCGGCGCGGCCGGCCGGTCCTGCCGGCGCCGGTCCGATGATCTCGCCGCGCCCGGCCCGGCCGGGGAACAGCCCGTCGCCCTCGGCGAAGCTCGGCAGCGCCATGGTGCCGGCGGTGACCAGGGCGGCGAGGTCGGCGGCGGTCGCCTCGGCGGGCCCCCCTTCTGTCGAGCTGGGGCCGGCGATCCGCTCCCACTCCCGGCCGCCCATATGCAGGGTGCAGCCGATCGGCCGGCCGTCGACATCGACATTGGCGACCATGCCGCGCCGCTCATCCAGCCGGTCCAGCGGCAGCCCCGGCCGGAAGCCGATGATCCAGGTGCCGGTCGACAGCAGCGGCACGTCGCCCAGCCCGGCGGCCAGGAAGCGGTGGTAGTTGGCGTTGCTGTCATGCACGCCGCACAGCAGGGCCAGGTCCGACGGCAGGCCATGGGCGGCCGCGAGGTCCGGCCGGATCGTGCCCAGCACGTCCCAGGCGTTGCGGCGCGGCGGGATCAGCCGGTCCCAGAAGCGGCGCCGGACGATGCCGGTGAAGCCACCCGCCGCCGGATTCCACAGATGCGTCTGGGCGGCCAGGGTGGTGATCTCGCTGGCCGGCACGCCGCCCAGGCGCCAGGCGAAGTACTGCGGCAGCGTCAGCAGCCAGCGGGCGCGGGCGAAGCCGTCCGGGAAGTCGCGCTCCAGCCACAGCAGCTGCTTGGCCAGGCGATGCGCCCCGGGGTCGACCAGGCAGCCGGTCTCGGCGAAGTCCGGCCCCTCGGCGGCATAGGCCTGGTCCAGCCAGCCGGGCGCCGCGGCCTCGTAATCCATCATCGGCAGCACCGGCCCGTCGTCGTCGACCAGCACGCCGCTGGTGCCGTAGCCGGTGGCGACGAAGGCGGCCAGGCGGTGGCGGCGGGCCAGCTCGCCCAGCGCGCCCAGCAGCCAGGCCTCGATCGCCGCCAGGTCGACATGCAGATAGGGCGGGCCCGGCCGCGACAGGTTGCGGGTGCGCACCGCCTCCAGCACCGCGCCCTCCGGCGTCGCCGCGAGCAGCTTCAGATTGGTCTTGCCGACATCGAGCACCGCGACGACGGACATGCGCTTCCTGCCCTGCTTGTGGCTCTCCCCGTCGCTGGGGATGCCGCGGCAGTGTTACGCAAACCCCTCGCCGATGAATAGGTCCGACTTAGGGGCCGGCCGGTAGTAGGGGGCTGTTGCTCTTTGAAATCGTCATGGCGAGGAGGCGAAGCCGACGTGGCCATCCAGCGGCTCGATCTCTGGATGGCCACGCCCCTTCGGGGCTCGCCATGACGGTGAAGGGTCGGTGACCCGGTGTCACTCCACCATCGACCAGGCGAAGGGCTCGCCGCGCGCCAGGTCCCGCGCGGCGCGGCGGCCCAGCACCTCCGGCAGGTGCTTCGGCGCCAGGCCGTAGCCCGGGCGGATCGACCGGACATTGGCCTCGGTCAGCGTCTCGCCGGCCCGGACATCCTCGGTGACGTAGAGCGAGCGGCGATAGACGATGTTGCCGGCCTCCGACCCCTTCAGGTCGTAGCGGATGGCGCCCAGCGCGGCCCAGGCCGACTTGCAGTCCTCGACCAGCCGGGTGAACTCCGCCGGCTCCAGCGAGAAGGCCGAATCCGGGCCGCCATCGGCGCGGGCCAAAGTGAAGTGCTTCTCGATCACCGACCCGCCCAGCGCCACCGCGGTGACCGAGGCTGCGGTGCCCATGGTGTGGTCGGACAGGCCGCTGATCACGCCGAAGGTCTCGGCCAGGTTCGGGATGGTGCGCAGGTTGGCGTCCTCCATCGGCGCCGGATAGGCGCTGATGCAGTGCAGCACCACCAGCCCGTCGGCCCCGCCCTTGCGCGCCGTGTTGATCACCTCCTGGATCTCGCCGAGATTGGCCAGGCCGGTGGAGATGATCATCGGCTTCCGCTTGCTGGCGATGTACTCGACCAGCGGCAGATCCACCACCTCGAAGGACGCGACCTTGTAGGCGGGGGCGCCCAGCCCCTCCAGCAGGTCGACCGCGGTCTTGTCGAACGGGCTGGAGAACACGGTGATGCCGAGCTCGCGCCCCTTGGCGAACAGCGCCTCGTGCCAGTCCCAGGGGGTCGAGGCCTCCTTGTACAGATCGTACAGGCGCTGTCCGTCCCACAGTCCACCCTTGATCCGGAACTGGTCGCCGTCATGGTCCAGGGTGATGGTGCCGGCGGTGTAGGTCTGCAGCTTGACCGCGTCGGCGCCGGTGGCCTTCGCCGCCTCCATCATCCGCAGCGCCCGGGCCAGCTCGCCATTGTGATTGCCCGACAGCTCGCAGATCACATAGGGCGGGTGGTCGGGGCCGATCCTGCGGCCGGCAATGGAAATCTCGTGCATGCGGGGCAACCCTGATATCGCTCGGCTGAAACGGCGCCAGTTGAGCCCAGCTGGATCGGGAATTCCAGACTCTCGTCAATGCGCCATGACCAGAAGGGAGTGGCGGGGCAGGCTCAGTGAGGCGTCACCAGCTTCAGCCCGATGATGCCCGCCACGATCAGGCCGATGCAGGCCAGCCGGGCGGCATTGGCCGGGTCGCCGAACAGGGCGATGCCGAGGATGGCGGTGCCGACCGCGCCGACGCCGGTCCACACCGCATAGGCGGTGCCGATCGGCAGCGTCTTCAGCGCCAGGCCCAGCAGCACCAGGCTGACGATCATCGCCGCCACCGTGCCGATGCTGGGCCACAGCCGGCTGAAGCCCTCGGTGTATTTCAGGCCGACCGCCCAGCCGATCTCGAACAGCCCGGCGACGATCAGGATCACCCAAGCCATGGCAGCAACTCCTCAGGGTTGAAGGTCAGGCGCCGCGCGTCATGTCGCGCAGGCGCTGCAGCACCGCCGCCCGGTCCGCCGGGTCGACGGCGCGGATGCCGAACACCTCGTTCAGCCACAGCCCGTCCGCCGCCAGCCGGACGATGGCGGCCAGGACGGGATCGATCCCGTCCGTCCGCTGCTGCCCGACCCAGCCGGCATATTGCGCGGCATAGGGCGCCAGCAGCGCCGGGTCGTAGCCCAGGGCGGCGATCAGCGCCGCCTCCCGCATCGCATCCTGGTCGTCCGGGGTGCCGGGCGGCGGGAAGGCGGCGCCGAGATAGGCGCGGGTCCAGCCGCCCGCCCCGCCATCCGCGGCGTTCAGCTTGTCCATCCGGTCCTGCATGCAGGCGCCGATCCGGGCGATCATGGCGCGGATCAGCGCCTCCTTGCTCTCGAAGTGATAGATCAGCCCGCCCTTGCTCAGGCCGGCGGCCTCGGCGACCGCGTCCAGCGTCAGGGCCGGGACGCCGCGCTCCAGCACCACCTGCTCGGCGGCGGCCAGGATCCGGGTCTTGGTGTCGGGCGTGCTCATGAGGGTTACTATACCGACTGGTCGGTAAAGTTGCAAGCCGGGGACGGGGCAGGGCGGCCATGCCATGATCCCCGCATGGCCCATCGCAACCGCGTCACGCCCTTCGGCGAGATCGTCGCCGACCCCGCCCGCGGCACCCTGCTGGGCAATCGCGGCGTGATCCACGATGCCGGGGGCCGCATCCGCCGGCCATGGTCGACCAAGCGCTGGATCTGCTGCCGGCTGGAATTCAAGGG
>JAEKLZ010000106.1 GCA_019508225.1 Inquilinus limosus
ACCGCGCCGAAGGAGCTGCCGGACAGGCCCGGCCCCTCGTCGACGACGGCATAGGTCGCCGCGGGATCGCGCAGCAGGTCGGCGGCGAGGCCGGGATCGAGGCTGATCTCGCGCCGGAACGGATGGCCGACCGGCCGCATCGAGACCAACCTGTCCGCGCCGCAGGCCTCCGCCACCACGGCGCCGAGCGTCAGGCCGATGCTGCGGATGCCGATCACCGTGACCGGCCGCGTTTCCGCCAGCATGGCCGAGGCTTCGAGATAGGCCTCGGGGTACAGCGTATAGAAGGCGAAGCCCTCGGGCAGGCGGCAGCGGATCTCCGCGGGTAGCGGCATCCCGGCCAGGGTGTCGATGCGATGCCGGAGGGCGGGATCCACCGGCCCCGTCGGGAAGCCCGCAGCCCAGGACCGGCGGATCTCGGCGGCCAGGGCGATCAGCAGCGCGGTCGCCACGTCGCGCAGCGGGGAAGGGGCGTCCCGGCCGGCCGCCTCGAACTCGGCGTCGATCGCGGCCTGCGCGAATTCCCCGGCCTCGATCAGCACCTCGACCAGCCGGTCGTGGCGGTCCAGGCCGCCGGCCGCGTCGCCGGCGCGGTCGAGCGCCGCGGCGACCCGGCCGAGCTGCCGCCTCGGTTCCGCCACCTGCACCGCGTCGCCATAGACGAGCATGGTCGCCTCAGAGGAACCAGGTCGCCACCAGCCCGGCGCTGGCGGCGAAGATGATCGCGGTCGTGGCCCAGCCGAGGATGGCGATGCCGCGGCTGTTCACCTGGTCGCCCATGATCCGGCGGCTGCCGGTCATCAGCATGATCAGCAGCATCAAAGGCGGGGTCGAAAAGCCCTGGACGATGCCGGACCAGACCAGTGCCTGCATCGGGTTGAAGCCGAGGAAGTTCAGCCCCATCGCCAGCAGGGTGAAGCCGGCGATCGCCAGGTAGAACGCCTTCGCCTCCGACGGGCGGGCGTGCAGGCTGTGCTTCCAGCCGAAGGTCTGGGCCAGGTCGTAGGCGGCGCCCGTGGTCATCACCGGCACCGCCAGGAAGCCGACGCCGATGATGCCGGCGGCGAACAGGACGCCCGCGGCATCCCCGGCCAGCGGGCGCAGCGCCTCTGCCGCCTGGGCCGCGGTGCTGATCTCGGTCTGTCCGGCCGCGTGCAGCGTCGACCCGGTCGACAGGATGATGAAATACATGATCAGGTTCGAGAAGATCATGCCGATCAGGACGTCGGTGCGGGTCCGGCGCAGCTCGGCGTCGGTCGCGCCCCGGCGCTGCGCCAGGGTGCGGCGGCCCATCTGGATCTCCTCCTCGACCTCCTCGTTCGACTGCCAGGTGTAGAGATAGGCCGACAGCGTGGTGCCGATCACGGCGACCAGCATCGACAGGAACTCGGCATCGAACCGGATCCGCGGCACCAGCGTCCCGGCCAGGGTCGATGCCAGGTCGGGCTTCGCCAGTACGGCGGCGCCGACATAGGCCAGCAGCGCCAGCGCCAGCCAGCGGAACACGTTGCGGATCAGGGTGTAGGAGCCCCAGATCTGCAGCGCCAGGATCGCAGCGGCGACCGTGACCACGATCGCGGCGAAGGGGACCGGCAGCAGCAGCCCGATCGCCGCCGCCATGCCGCCGATATCGGCCGCGGCCTCGATGGTGTTGCCGATCAGCACGCCGATCAGCGCCGGGACCAGGACCCAGCGCGGGAAATAATCGCGGATGGCGTGGAACAGGCCGCGGCCCGACACCTGGCCGAGCTTGGCGGACAGGTAGACCACCGCGAACATCATCGGCAGCGTCGCCGGGGCGGTCCACAGGAACGAGGGGCCGAGCGCGGCGCCGGCGCTGGCATAGGTGCCGATCGCCGAGGGATCGTCATCCGCCGCCCCGGTGATCAGCCCGAGGCCCAGGGTCCGCAGAGCGCCTTGCCGGGGCGGGGAGGGAGGCTCGACGCCAGGCTGCTCGGACATGCGACGATCATCGTCGGGCATCGGCTGGGCCGCATCGCTGTGGCGGGACCGGCCGGGCGCATCGGCAGCGCTGGCCGTGGTGACAACGGGCCGCTGACGACTTCCATTCCGACGCGACCGCGGATGGAGCGCGCCGCCGTCACTCCAGGGCTTTGCGCAGGAAGATGCGCGCCTGGCCGGGCAGGGCGAAGGGCACGCGCCCGAACTCCTCGAAGCCGTGGCGGCCATAGAAGTCCGGCGCCTGGAAGGTGCTGGTCTCCACCACCGCGTGGCGGCAGCCGCGCCGCCTTGCCTCGGTTTCGATCAGCGCGAGAAGGCGCCCGCCGATACCCCGGCCGCGCAGCGCCTCGGGCAGGAAAGCCATGTCGATGAACAGCAGGCCCAGCTCGGTCCGGCCCCACAGCCCGCCGATGACGGCGCCGGTGTCCAGGTTGGTGACGGTCGCCGCGATCGGTCGCCGGTCGGCGAGTCCGGTCTGCCCAATATTGTGGCGGTAAAGCGCTTCGCCCGCCGCGTGCTTCGCCGCCGGGTCGGGAGCATCGTCGAGCGCGATCACCAGCCGCTCGTGCTGCCCGCCCGCCGGAATTCCGGGGTCGTGCATGATCAGCCTGGTCCGGGGCCGCGGCTGCCGGCCCGGCGCCGCGGAGTCAGGCGGCCATCGGCGGCGCGCAGGCCGCGCCACAGCTCCTCGAGATAAGGCAGCAGCTCGAACAGCAGCGCCGCGGCCAGCACGGCGGCGATATAGGCCACCGGCAGCGGCTCCTGCTTCCAGGTCAGGTCGAAGCGGGAGGCTTCCGGCCCGGTTCCGAACAGCGCCAGGAATTGCGGCCAGTGCAGCACGGCGACGAAGGCCGCGCCCATCAGCGGCAGCATCTCGAGGAAGCTGTGGACATGCTGCTCGAACGGCGTCACCTCGCGCCGGGTGACGGCATAGCTGACATCCCGCAGCGCGGTCGCCTCATGCGCCAGGAAGGCCACGATCATCAGTGCGATGATCAGGGCATTGATCTCGAAGAACAGGGCGGCCAGCAACGGCACGCCGATCTCGGCGAACATCAATAGATGGATCAGCGATTCCTTTGCCCCCGCCGTCGCCTCGATCTTGGTGGCGCGATGACACAGCCAGTCGGCAAAGCCGGCGACGAACCACAGCGGCAGGATGAACAAGAGCAGGACTGCGAGCGCCGGGTCCGTCATGCCGGCTCCGGGGGCTTAGTGGCGGACGAACTTGTTGAAGCGGCTGACATGGCCGTCGGCGGTGCGGTCCTGGTACAGGAAGGTCAGCTTGGCCTCGTCGAACTTCTCGAAGAACTCGTCCCACGAGATCTCCTCCAGCGCCTCCTCCCGCTTCTGGCCGTCGCCGACGAAGTCGAAGCGCAGGATGCCGGCCTCGTCGTCGCCCCGGGCCGTGCCGCGCACGGTGGCGGGGACGGCCTTCCGCTCCTCCGCCCAGCGCCGGATCGTCTCGTGGTCCCGGGTCTCGTGAGACTCGCTCTTGCCGTGATGCTGCGTGGCCATCGGAAGCTCCATCCGTGTTCGCGTTCTATCAGCGGCAATGGGGCGTGCCGGAGGACGGTTCCGGCCGGTCAGGGATCCTCGGCCCGCCGCGAGGCGCGATGGGCGCCGCGCCGCCGGTCGGCCCAGGCCATCAGCGGGGTCGAGGCCACGCCGTGCAGCAGGATCGAGGCCAGCACGGTGAAGGACGCGATGGCCCAGAGGCGGCCGGCATCCGGGAAGTCCGCCCGCCCCAGCGCATAGGCCATGTAGTAGAAGGTGCCGAGACCGCGAATTCCGAAGAAGGCCATCAGCCCGCGCGCCGCCGGCGGCAGGGGCGTGCCGATCAGGCTGACCCAGCCGCAGATCGGGCGGATGACCAGCAGCAGGGCGCTGCCCGCCAGGATCTCAGGCCAACCGAGCCTGTCCAGCGCCCCGGTGCCGATCGCCACGCCGAACACCAGCAGCACCAACACCATGAGCACGCGCTCGATCTGCTCGGAAAACTCGGCCATGGCGCCATGGAAATCGCTGCTGCGGTCGGTCGCCCGCAGGGTCACCGCGGCGATGAACACGGCAACGAAGCCATAGCCGGCCGCCAGCTCGGTCAGGCCGTAGGAAATCAGGGTGACGCCGACCGCGACGAGGCCGTCGCCGGTGCGGGACAGCTTCAAGCGCGGCAGGCGGAAGGTCAGCCAGCCGAAGACGCGGCCGGCGATCGTGCCGATCAGCGCGCTGCAGCCGATTTTCCAAATGACGTCGACCGCCAGCCAATGGGTCCAGACCGCCCCCAGCGGGGCGGCCGCGACGGCCATTGCCAGCACGACGAAGGGAAAGGCGAGGCCGTCATTGAGCCCGGCCTCGGAGGTGAGCGCGAAGCGGACCTCGCCGCCTTCCTCCTCGCCCGGAGGGCCGACCTGCACGTCGCAGGCCAGGACCGGATCGGTCGGCGCCAGCGCGGCGGCGATCAGCAGGGCCGCCGCCCAGCTCAGGCCGAGGCCGGCCCAGCACAGCGCCGCCATCGCGGCGATGGTCAGCGGCATGGCGATGCCGAGCAGCCGAATGGTCGCCTGCCACCGGCGCCATCCAACCGGCCGCTCGACCCGCAGGCCCGCCCCCATCAGCGCGACCAGGATCACGAATTCCACCAGATGCTCCAGCACCTGCTCCTGCAGCAGGATGGTGGAGGCGTGCGTCATCCAGGGTCCATGCGGCGCGACGAAGCCGACGCCGACCGCGACGATCGGCAGCGACAGCGGCAGCCGGTTCACCACCATCGGCAGCCATGCCGACAGCAGCACCAGGAGGCCGAGGGCCAGGCTGATCAGCGCGGAGGCGTCGACGGCTTCCGGCACCTCAGCCTCGCCGGTGTGATGAACAGCCTGGCCGATCGGTGCTCAGGAGTTTCAGCATGCCGGACCAACAGCGATCCTCGTGCCAAGGTTTCCTTTGCTCCGAGTGATGATCGCGGCGTGCGGAGGCTCCGCTTCGGCTCATGTCGCCGATCCTGGTTTTTTCCTCCGGCGATCGAACGGGCGACACGGCGGGCCTGTTGAGCCTGCAGTGCGCACCGGGCCGACGCGGCGCCCGGGCGCTGTGGAGCAGGAGAGTCCGATGACCGACCCGAAAGAGCATCTGACGCATTGGCTGCGCGATGCCTACGCCATGGAGAGCCAGGCCGTCTCGCTGCTGGAGACCCAGATCAGCCGGCTCGAGACCTATCCGGACGCGCGGGCAAAGGTGCAGGAGCATCTGCAGCAGACCCACCGCCAGCGTCAGGATGTGGAGGACTGCCTGGCCAAGCTCGGCGCCGATCCGTCCGACCTGAAGATCCTGGCCCAGAAGACCATCGCCACCGTCCAGGGCCTGTTCCATTCGATGAGCGAGGACGAGGTGCTGAAGCACGCGCTCGGCAGCTACTCCTTCGAGCAGTTCGAGGCCGGCAGCTATCGCATGCTGGCGGCGGCGGCCCGCGAGGCGGGCGAGCCCGGCATCGCCGCGACCTGCGAGCGCATCCAGGCTGAGGAGGAGGCGATGGGCGACTGGATCTGGCAGCAGATGCCGACCCTGACCCAGGAGTACATCAGCCGCTCCGAAGTCGGCGCCACGGCAAAGCGCTAGGGGCTGCAGCCATCGTCGGGTGGTTCTGTGAGGGACAGATGGCAACGCTGGCGTCGCTCAGTCACCTCTACCTGACCGTCACCGACATCGAACGGTCGGGGACGTTCTATCGGCCGGTCATGTCCTTCCTCGGATTTCGACTCGCGGACAGCAGAGCTGACACGATCGCCTGGGACGCACCTTCGGGAGGGTCGCCGCAGCGTTTCACCCTGGTTCCGGCCAGGGCCGAGCGAGCGTATCCCGGCCATGACCGGTATTCCCCAGGTCTCCATCACATCGCCTGGCACGCGGAGAGCCGAAAGCAGGTGGACGAACTCCACCGGTTGCTGTCGGAGCACGGGTTCGACGTCCTCGATCCGCCAGCCGAGTACGGCTACGCGCCGGGGTATTATGCGGTCTTCTTCGCCGATCCGGACGGGATCAAGCTTGAGCTCGTCCACATTCCCTGACCGTTGCAACACCGGTTCTGCAACCCGGGCTGGGATCGATCGGATGCCGCCGGGAGGGCGGAACCGCTGCGAAGCAGGCGTCGTTCCTCTCACCATGCGCGATCCTGCAATTGCTGACCCGCAACGCCTCCGCGCCCCTGCTGATCATGGCGCGTGAGCCGCGACGACGATCGCGAGTGTCGCGCAGCCTGGCGCCGGTTCCCTCCGGCGGGTCACGGCGGCCGATCTACGCGGCGCTCGCCGGAAATCTGGCGGTTGCCTTGACCAAATCCGCTGCCGCGGCGTGGACCGGCAGCACGGCGATGCTCAGCGAAGCCATCCATTCCGCCGTCGACAGCGGCAACCAGGGGCTCCTCCTGCTGGGCCTCAGCCGTGCAGCGCGCCCGGCGGATGATCGCCATCCCTTCGGCCATGGCATGGAGTATTATTTCTGGGCGTTCGTCGTCGCCCTGATGATCTTCATGCTCGGCGGCGCGGTCTCGATCTACGAGGGCGTGGCCAAGGTCGTGGCGCCCGAACCGATCAGCCGCGTCTGGGTGAACTTCGCGGTGCTCGGCGCCGCGGTGGTCTTCGAGGGGGGCTCGCTGGTCGTGGCCTGGCGGGAATTCCGCCGCGCCCACCACGATGTCGCCTTCTGGAACGCCATTCGCGGCAGCAAGGATCCGGGCATCTTCGCGGTCCTGCTGGAAGATGCCACGGCCCTTGCCGGCCTGTTCATCGCCCTGCTGGGCCTCGCCCTTGCCGTTTGGCTCGACGCGCCGGTCTTCGACGGCATGGCCTCGATCGGTGTCGGATGCCTGCTCATCGGCGCCGCGGCGATGCTCGGCAACGAGACGCGCAGCCTCCTGGTCGGCGAAAGCGCTTCGGCCGCCGTGATCGCCGGCGCGCGGGAGACGATCGCCAGGGATCCCAGGATCGCCCGGGTGGTCGAGTTGCTGACGATGCACCTGGGCCCGGCTGAGATCCTTCTGGCGATGACACTGGATTTCCATGACGGCCTGCCGCGCGAGGATGTCCAGGCCGCCGTCGACGACCTGACGGAGCAATTGCGCCGCGAGCATCCGGAGATCACGCGCATCTTCCTGCGGCCCAGTCCGCCCGCGGCATCTGCCTGAAACCGAGCTGCGGACATGAGATCCGGAGGACGGTCACGGCCAGGCGTGGAGGATCGACTCGACCGGCGCGACCTCGATCTGCTGCGAGAAGCGCTCGTGGAAGAGGCGGAGAAGATCCTCATGGGTGGTGTCGGAGGTGCTGCAGACCGCATCCTCCGCCAGCACCAGGCGGTAGCCCCGGTCGACGGCGCCGAGGGCGGTCGCCAGCACGCAGATATCCGTCTCGCCGCCGGAGAGGATGAGCGTGTCGATCCCGCCGGTCCGAAGCCGCTCACCCAGCCCCGGG
Organism: Inquilinus limosus; assembly: GCA_019508225.1. Classification (GTDB taxonomy): domain Bacteria; phylum Pseudomonadota; class Alphaproteobacteria; order DSM-16000; family Inquilinaceae; genus Inquilinus; species Inquilinus limosus_D. The sequence continues at coordinate 7,428 of JAEKLZ010000106.1, forward strand.
GCGGTGAAGGCGGAATAGCCGTGCTTGTCGAAGACCAGTGCCGGCGGCACGAACTCCGCCAGCATCGGCACCAGCTCCAGCAGCCTTGGATCCAGCATCCCCCGCGTCATCTCCGCCCAGCGGGTGTAGTAGCGCCGCCAGCTGCCGGGCAGCTCGTCCGGCTGCCGGGGCGGCAGGAAGCGGGTGAAGATGGTGTGCTCCGGCCGGTGGCGGACGAGGCGCCGCACCATGGGCGATGTCCGCTGCGCCCATGGCACATGCCAAGCGGTCTGCTGCGCGAACAGCTCCTGCATGTCGATGCAGAGATGGACCGTCCTGTCTCCCAGCCGACCGAACGGCAGCGCCTCGTCGGGTGTCACGGCGGTGACGGATGCGAGGGCATCACAGCATCGGGCGGCCGCCGGTCACCGGCAGCAGGGCGCCGGTGATGTAGCTGGCCTCCTGCGACGCCAGCAGGACATAGGCCGGCGCCAGCTCGGCCGGCTGGGCCGCACGGCCGAGCGGGGTGTTGCCGCCGAACTGCTCGACCTTCTCCGGCGGCATCGTCGACGGAATCAGCGGCGTCCACACCGGCCCCGGCGCGACGCAGTTCACCCGGATGCCCTTGTCGGCCAGCAGCTGGGCCAGCCCGGCGGTGAAGTTGGCGATCGCCCCCTTGGTGGTGGCATAGGGCAGCAATGTCGGTGACGGCGACTTCGAGTTGATCGAGGCCGTGTTGACGATGGCGCTGCCGGGCTTCATGTGCGGAACGGCCGCCTTCGACAGATAGAACTGGCTGTGGATGTTGGTGCGGAAGGTCTTGTCCCACTCCTCGGCGGAGATCTCCTCCAGCGTCTCGTGGGTCATCTGGTAGGCGGCGTTGTTCACCAGGATGTCCAGGCCGCCCAGCTGCCGCACCGCCTGCTCGACCAGCTCGCGGCAATGGCCCTCGTCGCTGACGTCGCCGGCGATCGTCACCGCCCGGCGGCCGGCCTTCTTCACCCAATCGGCGGTCTCGCGGGCATCCTCATGCTCGCTCAGGTAGGAGATCAGGACGTCGGCGCCCTCGCGCGCGAAGGCGATCGCCACGGCGCGGCCGATACCGGAATCCCCGCCGGTGATCAGCGCGACCCTCCCGTCCAGGCGGCCGCTGCCGCGGTAGCTGTCCTCGCCGTGGTCCGGGCGCGGATCCATGGCGGATGTCGTGCCCGGCGGCCGCTGCTGCTGTGCCGGCTGGGGCGGCTGCGGGCCGGCCGTCTTCGGATCGGTCATGATCGTCTCCATCGGATGTCGGACGTCGGCGGCCCTTCGCCGCCATGGCGGACCCGCAGCGTCGCCTCCGGCAGCTCGATCATCTCCAGCTTGAAGCCGTCGAACATCGCGATCTCCCGCAGGTCCCGACGCGGCGCACGGCCTCGTGGATCCGCTTCGACCGTTCGAGGCCGCCGACGGCGAGCGAGACGCGGCCCGGTATCGGATCGATCGCCGGACGGATCATCGCTCGCCGCGGCGTCGGCTCAGGCCGCCTTCCGGTTGAGGCTGCTCTCCGCGAGCTTCGACAGCAGTTGATCGGTCTTCTTCTCCTCCTGCAGCGTCTGGTCCAGCAGCCGCACGGCCTCGGGCATGTTCAGCTTGGTGGCCCAGGCCTTCAGCGTGCCGTAACGGGAGATCTCGTAATGCTCGACGGCCTGGGCGCCCGAGAGCAGCC
>JAEKLZ010000107.1 GCA_019508225.1 Inquilinus limosus
TGGGCGATGACCGGCATCGTCGATATCACCGCCGTGGCCCTGTACATGAAGTACTGGCCGATGTTCGGCGACGTGCCGCAATGGCTGTTCGCCCTGGCGGCGCTGGGCATCGTCACGGTGATGAACCTGGTCGGCGTCAAATGGTTCGGCGAGATGGAGTTCTGGTTCTCGCTGATCAAGGTGGCGGCGCTGGTGCTGTTCCTGGTCATCGGCACGCTGATCCTCGGCAGCGGCATGGAGGTGGCGGGCCACGCGCCCGGGCTGCAGCTGGTCTCCGACAATGGCGGCATCTTCCCGCACGGCATCCTGCCCGCCGTGGTGATCATCCAGGGCGTGGTCTTCGCCTATGCCGGGATCGAGCTGATCGGCACCGCCGCGGGCGAGACCGAGGACGCGCGCAAGATCCTGCCGCGGGCGATCAACAGCGTGATCTGGCGCATCGCTCTGTTCTATGTCGGCTCGGTCGTCCTCCTGGTGCTGCTGCTGCCCTGGACCGCCTACCAGGCCGGCACCAGCCCCTTCGTCACCTTCTTCGGCGCGCTCGGTGTGCCCGGCATCGGCACGATCATGAACATCGTCGTGCTGACCGCCGCCCTGTCCAGCCTGAACTCCGGCCTATACTCCACCGGCCGGGTGCTGCGGGCGCTGGCGATGGGCGGCTCGGCCCCCGACCTCCTGTCCCGGATGAACGCCCGCAAGGTGCCCTATGCCGGCATCCTGGTGACGGTCGCGATCTACGCCGTCGGCGTGGTGCTGAACTATGTCGTGCCGTCGCAGGTGTTCGAGATCGTGCTGAACATCGCCTCGCTCGGCATCATCAGCACCTGGGCCTTCATCCTGGTCTGCCAGCTGGCGCTGCGCCGGGCGATACGGCGCGGCGACGCCGAGCCGGTGTCGTTCCGCATGCCGGGGGCGCCGGTCAGCAGCTGGATCACCCTGGCCTTCCTGCTGGGCGTGCTGGTGCTGATGGCGCTGGACTACCCGGTCGGGTCGCTGACTGTGGCGGCGCTGCCGCTGATCGGCATCATCCTGCTGATCGGCTGGGCACTGGCACGGAAGAAGGTGACCGCGCTGCGGCCCGACAGCCCGATGGCGGAGCACGAGCGGCTGGTGGCGCAGCGCGAAGGGCTGACCTGACCGCGGAACCGCCGCCCGGAACCCGGCGCCGCGGAAATCGTTCTCTCCCTCGTCCGCGCCGGCGGCCGCATCGGGCGCTTGGCAGCGGGCCCCCGATTTGATCCACTGCACGGGACGAGGGAGAGCCACGACGATGAACATCGGCGAGGCGGCACGGCATTCGGGCCTGCCGGCGAAGACCATCCGCTATTACGAGGAGATCGGCCTGGTCCGGCCGGACCGGCGCGACAACAATTATCGCGACTATGGCGACCACACGGTCGAGGTGCTGCGCTTCCTGCGCCGGTCGCGCGAGTTCGGCTTCACCATCGAGCAATGCCGCGCCCTGCTGTCGCTGTATGAGGACCCGACGCGCTGCTCGTCCGAGGTGAAGGCGCTCGCCTCGGCCCGGATCGGCGAGATCGATGCCAAGATCCGCGAGCTGGAGGCGCTGCGCGAAAGCCTGGGCACGCTGGTGTGCCAGTGCCCCGGCGACGCCGCCCCCGACTGCCCGATCATCGACGAGCTGGCCGGCGCCCCGGTGCGCCCCGTTTCCCCGATCGCCGCGATGCGATGATCGCGCGATGATCGCTCGCCGGGCGCTGTTCCTGGTCAATCCCAAGGCGAGCCGGGCCGAGACCGGCCTCGATGCCGTGATCAAGACCCTGACCGATGGCGGGGTCGAGCCGGTGCGGCCGCTGAACGACGATGTCGACACGCTGATCCGGCGCCATGCCGCCGCGGTCGAATGCGTCATCATCGGCGGCGGCGACGGCACGCTGAACCGGGCCGCACCGGCGCTGATGGAAACCGGGCTGCCACTCGGCATCCTGCCGCTGGGCACCGCCAACGACCTGGCCCGGACGCTGGAGCTGCCGACCGACCCGGTGGCAGCGGCGCAGGTCATCGTCGACGGCCGGATGCGCGCCATCGACCTGGGCGAGGTCAACGGCCGGCCGTTCTTCAACGTCGCCAGCCTGGGCATGAGCGTCGACCTGGCGAAGTCGCTGGACGGCGGCACCAAGAAGCGCTGGGGCCGCTTCGGCTATATGCTCGCCGCGCTGCGGCTGGTGCGGCGGCTGGAGCGGTTCACCGCCGAGATCCGCATCGATGACGGGCGGGTGATCCGCGGCAAGAGCATCCAGATCGCGGTCGGCAACGGCCGCTTCTACGGCGGCGGCATGACCATCGCCGAGGACGCGGCGCCGGATGACGGCATGCTGGACGTCTATTCGATCGAGGTCGACCACTGGATGTGGCTGGCGCTGATGTATCCGTCCTTCCGCGCCGGCCGGCACGGCCGCTGGGACGAGGTGCACGCCTTCCGCTGCCGGTCGGTCGAGATCCGCACCCGCCGGCCGCGCGACGTCAACACCGACGGCGAGGTGACCACCCACACCCCGGCCAGGTTCCGAGTGCTGCCGAAGGCGGTGCGGGTGTTCAGTCCTCCGCTTGATCCCCGGCCGGCACCGCCCGTGGGCGGCTGACCGCGATCAGCCATAGGCTGCCCAGCGCCGCCGCGACCAGCGACCCGGCCAGCACGCCCATCTTGGTCGCGTCCTGCAGCGCCGGATCGTCGAAGGCCAGCGAGCCGATGAACAGGCTCATGGTGAAGCCGATCCCGGCCAGCACCGAGACGCCGGCGAGCTGGGCCGTGGTCGCCCCGGCCGGCAGGGCCGCGAAGCCGAGGCGGATCGACGCCCAGGCGGCGACGCCGACACCGAGCGACTTGCCGATCACCAGCCCGGCGGCGATGCCGAGCGGCACCGGCTCGAGGAAGCTCGACAGGCTGGCGCCGGCGAAGGATACGCCGGCATTGGCGAAGCCGAAGATCGGCACCACCAGGAAGGCGACGACATCGTGCAGGCTGTGCTCCAGCCGCAGCAGCGGCGGCTCGTCCTCATCCTCCGCGGTGCGGTCGAGCGGCACCAGGAAGGCCAGAACCACCCCGGCCAGGGTGGCGTGCAGGCCGGATTTCAGCACGAACAGCCAGACCACGGCGCCGACCACCAGATAGGGCCACAGCGCCTGCACCCGCAGCCAGTTGAACAGGCCCAGCAGGGCGATGCCGGCAACGGCCCAGGCCAGGGCCGGCAAGGCGATGTCGCCGGTGTAGAACAGGGCGATGATCACCACCGCGGCGACGTCGTCGATGATCGCCAGCGCGGTCAGGAACACCTTCAGCGACACCGGCACCCGGCTGCCCAGCAGCGACAGCACGCCGAGGGCGAAGGCGATGTCGGTGGCGGCCGGGATCGCCCAGCCGCGCAGCGCCGTCGGGTCGTCGACATTGATCACGGCGTAGATCAGCGCCGGCAGCACCACGCCGCCGACCGCGGCGATGCCGGGCAGCATCAGCGTCTCGCGCGACGACAGCTCGCCCTGCAGGATCTCGCGCTTGATCTCCAGCCCGACCAGCAGGAAGAACACCGCCATCAGCCCGTCATTGACCCAGTGCAGCAGCGTCTTCTCGAGCCCGTAATCGCCGATGCGCAGTCCGATCGGCAGGTGCAGCAGGCTGTCATAGGCACCGGCCAGCGGCGAGTTGGCAACGATCAGCGCCAGCACCGCCACCGCCATCAGCACGATGCCGCCCGCCGCCTCGACCTCGAGGAAGGAGCGGATCGCCGAGATCGGCTTGCGCACCAGCCAGGCCTTCACGATCTCGGGCATCACGGCTCTCCGGCGTCGCTGTCGGGGACGCCAAGTTGGGCGATTGGCGGGGCGGGCTCAACCGGAATCGGGATACGGCCGGTCGCGAGCGACGCCGAGCGCCTGCCGAGAACCTGGAATGGCCGTGCGGCCTGTCGGGAGGTCGGCAGGCTGCTCGCGGCCTGAACGGACGGTTGGTCCGCTTTGCGGACGGTCGGAGGCTTTCCGGGTGCCTCCGGAGCGGACACCTCCTACGACCCCGCCGTCCCCGAAACCGGACCTTCACTCGGTGCTAAATCGGGCGACGGCTGATAAGACCGCTGCGGCGTGGCCCAATCGGGTCCCGGTGGTCAGGAAGGGCCAAATCGGCCAGTAAAAGATGGCGTCGAGAGACGAGAACATATCGTAAACATGCTTGACGAGCGGAACTTCCCGGCTTAATGGGGTTAACCCCAGGAACAAGCGTCCAGAACCCCATGGAGTACACGCTAACCCAATTTCGCGATTCGGTCGGGCTATCTCTCGAAACACATCGCCATTGGAAGCGCGTACTGCCTCCGCTCACGCGACGGCGGGGTCGTTTGCCATGTTTCACAATTGGGGATCTCATCGCTGCTGGCGTCGTCAGTCGTATCACGGAAGGCGCTGGGGTACGGGTCGGTCATCTTTCCGACATTGCCGACGCCCTCTTCACCTTGTGCAACTCTTCATCGTGGGCGACGCTAGTTGGATCAACACTGGTTATTGATTTAGAGCGGCGTGTCTGCGAACTCGTGCCGCCTGGTATAATTCCGAGTGTAAAGGAATTGGTCCTTTTCTGCCGCCTCGATCCGATCTTGGATGGGCTCCGCGCTAAGTTACTGAAGGATCAGCAGACCCCAGCTCAGTCGTCGCTGCGCTTTCCCCCTGTCCGAGTTTCTGCTGATCGCCGGAGGAAGCGCGCATGACCTCCGCCGTTGCGAACGAATTGACGTCAGCCTGGAAGGAGCGGCTCGGCCTCACTCACCGACGCTCGCCGGAATTTTACGAAAATTCGGAAGCCGTAGTCGATGTACCCCACGCGCTGGCGATCCGAGCAGCTCTCGACGACATGGGTGTATCGGCGATCTTTTGTGTCCAGAGTGTGCCCACAATCGCGATCTACGTCTGCGATCGCTTCGACCCAAACAAGGTCATGAGCCTCTACGGCGCGCTTTGGAACCAGGGCTTGGCGAGTCTCCTCCTCGTGATTGTCGAGGGAACGCTCCGCGCCTATTCCCTCGCTCGAAAACCGCTCCATGAGTCCGCAGACGCCTTTGAGCGTCGTTGCCTCATCCAAGCTCTCGGCGAGGCGACACAGGCGCTTGAGTTTCGCAACTTGATACATGGAGCTGAATCAGGTCGCCTTTGGCGAGACCATGCTGACCAGTTCAGGCCGAAAGAGCGGATCGACCAAGTCCTGCTCGACAACCTCGTCGCCTCGCACGCGCTCCTACAGAAAGCGCGGCTCAATTCCGACGCCGCGCAAGCCCTGTTGATCCAGGCGATGTTCGTTGCGTACCTGGAGGATCGGGAAATCGTCACTCCGGCGTATTTCGCAGGCGTCAGCGCAGGCCGTTGCATAAGTTTCTCAGAACTGCTTCGGACCGGAAACGTCGAGCTCTTGCGGGCACTCTTCCGGACGCTCCGAGAAGACTTCAATGGCGACCTTTTTGTCGCGCCGTGCTCATTTGAGCCAGACGCTCCGGCCCCGACAATTAGTACCGAGCACCTGACCATTCTCGACCGTTTCCGAAGCGGCCGCGAGGAGATGGCGCGTGGAGGGCAGCAGCGCTTCTGGGGCTACGATTTCCGCTATATTCCTATCGAACTCGTGAGCGCGGTTTACGACCGCTTCTTTGGCGAGCGGGAAAAGGAGCGTCGGGAGAAGGGTGCTTTCTACACACCGATGTTCCTGGCAGATACGGTCGTTTCCCAGGCTTGGGCACTGTTGCCGGACAAGGCCAAGGCGTTCGGCCGCATTTTGGACCCGGCATGCGGCTCTGGCATGTTTCTGGTGCGAACCTTCCAGCGCCTATGCGAGCACTGGCGAGGAACCCATCAGAGCCGCAAGATACCTTGGAAAACGCTGCTGAGCCTACTCGGCCGCACCCACGGCTGGGACATCAACCCTGGCGCGGTTCGGGTCGCTGTCTTCTCACTTTATGTGGCGTTGCTGGAAGAGGTCTCGCCGAGAGACATTCGCGAGCTTATCCAGCACGGCAAAATCCTACCGGAGCTCTGGGGCAACTCACTTGTCCATCAGGACTTCTTTGCCAAGGCAAGCGAGGCCAGTTTCGATCTTGTGATCGGCAATCCGCCCTGGACAAGCCGACGTGGTGGCGACCGCACGTCCATCAAGTGGAGTCGGCAGCACCGCAGACCAATGCCTGGCGGCGAGGACGCTTGGGCGTTCAGTTGGAAAGCCGTTGAGCACCTCACCAACGAAGGCTTGGTTGCCTTCCTCCTGCCGTCGATGGGCTTTCTACACAATCACGCAAGCGCGACTGTCAGCGCCCGCAATGCTTTCTTCACAGCTTGCCGCGTGCGCAGGGTGGTGAATTTTGCCGACCTGCGTTTCCAGCTTTTCGAGCATGCGCACCGGCCCGCGGCGCTAATCCTCTACGGTCCCCAGCTCCCGAACGCATTTCCGTATCGGTTTGAGTACTGGGTGCCGAAGGCCGATCTTAACCTCCGAATCAAGCGCGTCATTACTCTGAGCACCATTGATAAGCTCTCGTTGGACGTTGCAACAGTGATCGACAATCCACTTGTCTTCAAGCAACGGCTCTGGATGCGTGAGCCGGACGCGAAGCTTTTCGCCTATCTCTCGCGCCTTCCGAAACTAGGAAACCTGGTCAGAGAGTACGGCGATCTCAGCCGCCGCAAGGAACGTTTGACAGGTCGGTGGGTGATTGGCCAAGGCTATCAACCTCTTGGCGACGAGGACGAGGGCCAAGCATCTCGGGTTAAGCCCGTTGAGAGCCACTATGTCGGGACATTCCCAGACCTTCCGATCGGAGCGTTCACGCGCTTGGCGCAGTCGCCGCATGGCCTCAGGCCAGCAGTGTCGTCCAGTGTTCGCCGGCGGGGATTCGAGGCCGGTTTCGAGGGAGTGCGAGTCCTCATACCGCAAGGGGTCGAGACCACGCAGAGTCGTCTCCGAGCGGCCTATTGCGACGCGACTCTAACGTTTCAGCACATCCTGCAGGCGATTACGGTTCCCGACGGGCAGGAAGGGCAAGCCAAATTACTGACTGCACTCCTCAATAGCCGCGTGGCGATCTGGTATGCGTTCCACGGTACAGGCTCCTTCGGGTCGGATCGCCCGAAGGTTCATCAGGAGGACCTACTCCGCCTTCCGTTCCCCTCGCCAGCGGATTTGGCAGATTCTAAAGCTGCGTCCGAGGCGGCGCGAGAACTCATCCGCATCGTTGACGAGATCTATCAAATTGAAAACGGCCCATTTGCCCTCAAGGATGACCAAGGTGAACTCCTCCGGAGGATCGACCGCCTCGCCTACATTTATTTCGGCTTATCTGACGATGAGACCGCGCTGATCGACGACACAGTGGACTTCATCGTTCCGGCGCTTCAGCCGCACGAAGGGTTCTTCCCCGCCCTGTGGCAGGCACCTGACCGCAACCAGCGACGTCTCTACTCGCGCACTCTCACCGACAGCCTGAGAGGCTGGTTCCCGAGTGGAGGCGGCATCGGCGCATATCTTGCGGCCTGCGGCGCTGATTTGGCTGTATTGCGGCTTCAACTCGATTTGCCCGATGACTATAGAGAGGAAGAAGATAGTGATTTAGCTTCGGTTCTCACGGATCTCTCACAACATGTGAATCAGCCGCTCGACGGCAACTTTCAGTTGATGCCAGATCTGCGGATCTTTGCCGGCGAGAGCCTCTACCTCGTGAAGCCGATGCAACTGCGGTTCTGGTTGAGGTCGACAGCGCTCGCCGACGCTGACGACATCGCTCTCGAACTCCAACAGCTGCGCACTGCCGCGGAACGCCGGAGGAGCCTCGGCTAGTGCTGATCGGCGATGCGGAGGTTTGGGTTGACCGTTTCAGAGGCTTCGACGATCGGTTCATGGATCGGATCGCGGCGCTCTGGCCGGTCTGCGTCGAGATGCTCGGCCCGCAGCCGACCGAGGACACGATCACGATCAACCTCGTAGATCGACTTTGCGTCGACCCGGTCGTGCGGCGGCTATGCCACTATGTCGCCTACCAACAGGAACCGTTCGGCCTGGCGCCCGATGGAACAAAATATAGTAAGGGCAAGATCGACATCGCCGTTTTGTTCGACTGGGAGCGCGAGCGATATCTCGCCTATGAGTGCAAGCGCCTGAACGTCATTGGCACCAACGGTCGAAGCTCCCTCGCGTCGGCATACGTCGCTGAAGGCATGATGCGGTTCATTACTGAGCAGTACGCCCAAGATCTTCCGCTTGGCTGCATGCTCGGCTACGTCATGGACGGCGACACGGCCTTCGCCCGACAGCAATTGACGATGGCCATCGTCAACCATGGGCCGCTCGCACTATTTGACGGTCCAACTTCTACGCCGTCCGTCGGCGCCCACCCCCGGTTCGAGACCCGACACGCGCGGCTTGGTGGTAGAGACATCAACCTCCGCCATACGCTTCTGATATATGCTTAATGCGAGGCATCGCCTCAATCTTGGCGGGCTCCGGGGCGGGGACACTTGGCTTGACCGCTCTAACAGTCATTTGTGATCGGCTGTCGATGTTCGCTTTGGGTTGAACCCCAGCAGCTCGGTAAACTTCCGGTATCGGGACGGTCGCGTGGCGCTGCTTTTGGCGAACCTGCGTGGCGCCAGGTCGGCTGTGACCTGCTGGATTCGGTGGTTTCGGCTGACGTCCTGTATCAGGGCGCCGGCGCGATGTCCGCAAATAGCGCCTCTCGGCCAGACTTGGCCCCTGGTCAACTCCGCTTCCGGCTGAGGAACAACCCCATCTCCGTCCGGACCTCCAGCACGCCCGCCTGCCGGAAAGCGCGGTCGATGGCTTCGCGGATGGCCTTCAACTGAGGCTCGCTGGCGGTCTCGCCCGGCGGAAAGGACGTCAGCGCCGGGGCGTAGGTTGGGTTCGCCTTGAGCGAATCCAACGAAGCTGCTTGGCACCAGCCGCCCCGACAGGGCACCTTCGCGCATGGACCGCCCGCCCCGCCGACCGCCCGCGCTCGACGCCGCCGCCCTGGAGCGGGCGGCGCTGGACTATCTCGGCCGTTACGCCGCCTCGACCGGCCAACTGCGGCGGGTGCTGCAGCGCCGGATCCGGCGGGCCCGCTGGATGACGCGCAATTCGCCGAGATGCGGATCGCCGGCCTGGCCCGGCGCGGCCGGTCGGCCCGGGCGATCCGGGTCAAGCTGCGCGAGGCCGGCATCGACGAGACAGTTGCAGCCGACGCCCTGTCCCTGTATGGCGGCGCGCCCGGGACGGATCCGGACCGGGCGGCGGCGATCCGGCTGGCGCGAAGGCGCCGGCTGGGGCCGTTCCGGACCGGGGCCGACCGGGCGGCGCACCGGATGCGCGACATGGCCGTCCTGGCCCGGGCCGGCTTCGCGTCGGGGCTGTGCCGGGCGGTGGTCGATGCGCCGGACGTGGCGGCGCTGGAGGCGGCGGAGGACTGAATCCGTCGCGCGTGGGGACCATGGTGGTCCATTGACGTTCGGAAACGCGCTTCGGATAGTGCTTTGCGAACATGGGTCGGGACAAAGGAAGCACGATGCGGCGACGCACATATGTCCTGGCGATCGACCAGGGGACGACATCGACCCGGGCGATCGTGTTCGACCCGCAGGGCCGGCCGGTGGCCAGCGCCCAGCGCGAGCTGCGCCAGATCTACCCGGCCGATGGCTGGGTCGAGCACGACCCGGAGGGGATCTGGGCCGACACCCTGTCGGCCTGCCGCGACGCCATCGCCCGGGCCCGGCTGACCGCCGACCACATCGCCGCCATCGGCATCACCAACCAGCGCGAGACCACGGTGCTGTGGGACCGCCAGACCGGCCGGGCGCTGCACTACGCCATCGTCTGGCAGGACCGGCGCGCCGCCGGATTCTGCCGCGAGCTGGTTGCCGCCGGGCACGAGACCGCGGTGCAGGGCAAGACCGGGCTGATCATCGATTCCTACTTCTCCGCCACCAAGCTGGCCTGGCTCCTGGACAACGTTCCGGACGCCAGGCGGCGGGCCGAGGCCGGGGAGCTGGCCTTCGGCACCGTCGACTGCTTCCTGCTGTGGCGGCTGACCGGCGGAAGGGTGCACGCCACCGACGCCACCAATGCCAGCCGCACCATGCTGTTCAACATCCGGACCCAGGCCTGGGACGACGAGCTGCTGGCCCTGTTCCGGGTGCCGCGCGCGATCCTGCCGGAGGTGCACGACAACGCGCATCACTTCGGCACCACCGACAAGATCCTGTTCGGCGCCGCCATCCCGATCACCGGCATGGCCGGCGACCAGCAGGCCGCGACCTTCGGCCAGGCCTGCTTCAAGCCGGGCATGATCAAGTCGACCTACGGCACCGGCTGCTTCGCCCTGCTGAACATCGGCGACAAGCCGAAGATCTCGCGGCACCGCCTGCTGACCACCACCGCCTACCGGCTGAACGGCAAGCCGACCTACGCCATCGAGGGCGCGATCTTCAGCGCCGGCGCCACCATCCAGTGGCTGCGCGACGGGCTGAAGATCATCAAACACGCGGCCGAGAGCGAGACCCTGGCCCGGTCGGTCGAGGATTCCGCCGGAGTCTATCTGGTGCCGGCCTTCACCGGCCTCGGCGCGCCGCATTGGGACCCCGAGGCGCGCGGCACGATCATGGGACTGACCCGGGATTCGACCTCGGCCCATATCGCCCGCGCGGCGCTGGAGGCGGTGGCCTTCCAGACCCGCGACCTTATGGAGGCGATGGCAGCGGATGGCGGCGCCCGGCCGCAGGCGCTGCGCGTCGACGGCGGCATGGTGGCGAATGACTGGCTGTGCCAGATGCTGGCCGACATGCTGGACACCCCAGTCGAGCGGCCGAAGGTGATCGAGACCACGGCGCTGGGCGCCGCCTATCTGGCCGGCCTGACCGCCGGGGTCTACCCCTCGGTCGACGCGGTGGCCGAGGCCTGGCAGCGCGACCGGCTGTTCGAGCCGGCGATGCCGGCCGGCACCCGGGCCCGGCTGTATGAGGGCTGGCAGAAGGCGGTCAAGCGGGCCCGGGGAACGCTGCGCTGACGGGTCCGACCGGGCGCGTTTGCGCGCGCCGATGCGCGGATGTGAAAATTGTCGCAAAAGCCCAGGCGCGCTGGCATGGTGCGGGGATGCGGCGCCCGGAGAGCGTCGAGCCAAGATATTCGGGGAGAGATGCCATGAAATTGCGCCTTGCCACCGCCGCCGCCGCAGCGGCCCTGACCCTCAGCCTGCCCGCCCTCGCCGCCACCGAGATCCAGTGGTGGCACGCCATGACCGGGGCGAACAACGAGGTGGTCGAGACCCTGGCCAAGGAATTCAACGAGAGCCAGTCCGACTACAAGGTCGTGCCGGTGTTCAAGGGCACCTATCCGGAGACGCTAAACGCCGGCATCGCCGCGTTCCGTGCCGGCCAGCCACCGCACATCCTGCAGGTGTTCGACGCCGGCACCGGCACCATGATGGCGGCCGCCAGCGCGATCGTGCCTGTGGCCAAGGTGCTGCAGGCCGACGGCGTGACCTTCGACAAGTCGCAGTATCTCGGCGGGGTGGTCAGCTACTACAGCACCGCCGATGGCGAGCTGCTGTCCTTCCCGTACAACAGCTCCTCGCCGATCCTCTATTACAACAAGGACGCCTTCAAGAAGGCCGGATTGGACGAGAACGCGCCGCCCAAGACCTGGCCGGAGCTGTTCGACGCGGCCAGGAAGATCAAGGCGGCCGGCTGGCCCTGCGGCTTCACTTCGACCTGGCTGACCTGGATCCAGCAGGAGAACTTCGCCGCCTGGAATAACGTGCCCTACGCCACCGAGCAGAACGGCCTGGCCGGGCTGGACCCGCAGCTGCTGATCAACAGCGACTTCTATGTCCGCCATTTCCAGACCCTGGCCGACCTGCAGAAGGCCGGCGTGTTCTCCTATGGCGGCCGCACCTCCGAGGCCAAGATCAAGTTCACCAGCGGCGAATGCGCCATGATGACCGAATCCTCGGGCGGCCTCGGCGACGTGGTCAAGTCCGGCATCAATTTCGGCACCAGCACCCTGCCCTATTATCCGGAAGCCGCCGGCGCGCCGCAGAACACCATCCCAGGCGGCGCCAGCCTGTGGGTCCTGGCCGGCCATCCGGATGCCGAAATCAAGGGCGTGGCCAAGTTCTTCGAGTTCCTGTCGCAGACGCCGATCCAGGCCCGGCTGCACCAGAAGTCCGGCTACCTGCCGGTCACCGTCGCGGCCTATGAAGAAACTAAGAAGTCCGGCTTCTACGACAAGAATCCGGCCCGCGAGATCCCGATCCTGCAGATGATGGGCAAGGCGCCGACCGACAATTCCAAGGGCGTGCGGGTGATCAACCTGCCGCAGGTCCGCGACATCATCAACGAGGAGCTGGAGCTGATGCTGAACGGCCAGCAGGACGCCAAGACCGCGCTGGACAAGGCGGTCGAGCGCGCCAACGCCGCGATCAAGGAAGCGGCGGACCTGTAAGTCACGAATCCCGGGCCGGGCCTGCCTCGGCGGGCCCGGCCCCGTGCATCGTCTCCCCATCACGACCCGGCCTGCATGAACCGTCGCGCGATCTTCCCGAACACCGTCCTGCCCTATCTGCTGGTGGCGCCGCAGATCGCGATCACCGTGCTGTTCTTCTTCTGGCCGGCCACCCAGGCGGTGCGCCAGTCGATGCTGCGCGAGAGCACCTTCGGCACCACGCCGCCCCGCTTCGTCTGGTTCAGCAATTTCGGCCGGGTGCTGGGTGACCCAGGCTATCTGAACTCGCTGCAGGTCACCGTCGTGTTCTCGGTCGCGGTGGCGGTCTCGGCCCTGGCGATCGCGCTGCTGCTGGCGGTGATGGCCGACCGGGTGGTGCGCGGCCAGGGCCTGTACCGCACCCTGCTGCTGTCGCCCTATGCCATCGCACCGGCGATCGCCGGCATGCTGTGGCTGTTCCTGTTCAACCCGTCGATGGGCACGGTGGCGGTGCTGCTGCGCCAGGCCGGCTTCGACTGGAACCCACTGCTGAACGGCGGCCAGGCGATGACGCTGGTGGTGGCCGCGGCCGCCTGGAAGCAGATCAGCTACAATTTCCTGTTCTTCCTGGCGGGGCTGCAGGCGATCCCGAAAAGCCTGATCGAGGCCGCGGCGATCGACGGCGCCGGGCCGGCCCACCGCTTCCGCACCATCATCTTCCCGCTGATCTCGCCGGTGTCGTTCTTCCTGCTGGTGGTCAACACCGTCTACGCCTTCTTCGACACGTTCGGCATCATCCACGCCGTGACCGGCGGTGGACCGGGCAAATCGACCGAGATCCTGGTCTACAAGGTCTACAATGACGGCTTCGTCAACCAGCAGATGGGCGTCTCGTCCGCCCAGTCGGTGATCCTGATGGTTCTGGTGATCGCGCTGACTTTCGTCCAGTTCCGCTATGTCGAGCGCCGGGTGCATTACGCATGATCGAGAACCGGCCGCTCGGCACTCTCCTGGCCCATTTCGTCCTGATCGTCGGGATCGCCCTGGTCGCCTTCCCGGTCTACTACACCTTCATCGCCTCGACCTACCCGACCCAGGCGATCCTGTCGCCGCCGCTGCCGCTGGTGCCGGGCGGCGAGTTCCTGGCCAATTACGGCGGCGCGCTGTTCGGCGGCTCCGGCCGGATCGGCGGCATCGACATGCTGCGGGTGCTGTGGAACACCACGGTGGTCGCGCTGGCGATCGCGGTCGGCAAGATCACGATCTCGCTGCTGTCGGCCTACGCCATCGTGTTCTTCCGCTTCCCGCTGCGGCTGGTGTTCTTCTGGATGATCTTCGTCACGCTGATGCTGCCGGTCGAGGTGCGCATCGTGCCGACCTACCAGGTCATCGTGAATCTCGGCCTGCTCGACACCTATGCCGGGCTGACCGTGCCGCTGATGGCCTCGGCCACTGCCACCTTCCTGTTCCGCCAGTTCTTCCTGACCATCCCGGACGAGCTGGTGGAGGCGGCGCGGATCGACGGCGCCGGCCCCTTGCGCTTCCTGCGCGACATCCTGCTGCCGCTGTCGCGCACCAACATCGCGGCGCTGTTCGTGATCACCTTCATCTATGGCTGGACCCAGTATCTCTGGCCGCTCTTGGTGACCAACGACAATTCCATGAACACGATCATCATCGCGCTGCGCAAGATGATCTCCTTCACCGATGCCGACACCGAGTGGAACCTGGTGATGGCGACCACCATCCTGGCGATCATCCCGCCGGTGGTGATTGTCCTCGTCATGCAGCGCTGGTTCGTGAAGGGCCTGATCGAGAGCGAGAAATAATGGCCACCGTCGAGATCCGCCAGGTCCGCAAGACCTATCCCGGCGCCGCGCAGGAAACCATCAAGGGCATCGACTGCGCCATCGCCGACGGCGAGTTCCTGGTCATGCTGGGCCCATCGGGCTGCGGCAAGTCGACTCTGCTGCGCATGGTGGCGGGGCTGGAGAGCATCGGCGGCGGCGACATCGCGATCGGCGGCCGGGTGGTGAACAAGCTCGAGCCGAAGGACCGGAACATCGCCATGGTGTTCCAGAACTACGCCCTGTACCCGCACATGTCGGTCTACGACAACATGGCGTATGGGCTGCGCATCCAGGGCCTGTCCAAGGCCGAGATCGACAGCCGCGTGCGCGCGGCGGCCGGGACGCTGGAGCTGTCGACCCTGCTGGAGCGCAAGCCGCGGCAGCTGTCGGGGGGCCAGCGCCAGCGCGTCGCCATGGGCCGCGCCATCGTGCGCGAGCCGGCCGTGTTCCTGTTCGACGAGCCGCTGTCCAACCTGGACGCCAAGCTGCGCACCCAGATGCGGATCGAGATCAAGCGGCTGCAGTCGCGCCTGGGCGTCACCAGCCTTTACGTCACCCACGACCAGGTCGAGGCGATGACCCTGGCCGACCGGATCATGGTGATGAATGGCGGCGCGGCCGAGCAGATCGCCCCGCCGCTGGAGATCTATCTGCGGCCGGCCTCGGTCTTCGTCGCCGGCTTCATCGGCTCGCCGGCGATGAATTTCCTGCCGGCGACGGTGACGGCGGACGGCCACGGCGTGGTGCTGCCCGGCGGCCAGCGCGTCGCCACGCCTCGGGCGGCGGGGCTGGGCGGGCGGAGCGTCCTGGCCGGCATCCGGCCCGAGCATTTGACGCTGGACGGCCCGGCCGACCCGGAGCACCGGCTGGAGGCCGCGGTCGAGCTGGTGGAGGCGCTGGGCGCCGACACGGTGGTGCATGGCCGGCTGGGTGACGGCGCCACGCTGCTGGCCCGGCTGCCCGGCGTGGCGCCGGTGCGCGGCGGCGACCGGCTGGCCTTCGCCGTGCCGGAGGACCAGCTGCACCTGTTCGACCCCGACACCGGGCGGGCGCTCGGCTGAGGCACGAAAAAGGGGCCGGGCGCGATGGCCCGGCCCCCATCGTCAGAACACTCGCCGTCAGCGGATGGTCAGCGCGCCCTTGAACAGGGGGCTGCGCTTGGCCGCCGCGGCGCGCTTGGCGGCCGAGGCCGCGAACTCCGCGGTGTCGGTCACCGGGTCGCCCCGCATCGCGAACACGATCACCGAATTCGCCACCGCGTCGGAGAACTGGTCCAGCGCCGTGTCGCTGATGTTGGCGATGCCGTCGCAGGGCTGGTGGTAGCAGGCATCGTAGGGCTGGCCCGCCGTGCCGCCATAGATCCGCGCCTCGGCCTCGGACTTGACGTTCTCGGCGCCGCTGAACAGGCCGCCGGCCGGGATGCCGTTCTCGATGAACGGGCCGTAGTCGGACCGGCCGTCGAAGGCGGTCGGGCTGGTGGCCAGGTTCTTCCGGGCGAAATGGGCCAGGAACACGTTCTCGATCAGGCCCGACCCGTTCGGCCCGGCATCCGGCGTGTCGGAGCCGTTGCCGTCATAGACGAAGCGCACGAAGTTGGGCGACGCCAGCATGTCGAAGTTCAGGTTCAGCAGGATCTTCTTCTTCTCGACGTCGCTGAGCGACGCGACATAGTGGGTCGAGCCGAGCAGCCCGAGCTCCTCGCCGCCCCAGAAGGCGAAGCGCACCTTGTTGCGCAGCAGCAGCTGGCGGCGGCCGACCTGCTCGGCGACCTCGAGATTGGTCGCGGTGCCGCTGCCATTGTCGTTGATGCCGGGGCCGACCTGCACCGAATCGAGATGCGCCCCGACCGTGACGATCTTGTTCGGGTTGCCGAACCAGGTGTCGGCGATCACGTTCCAGTTCGTCCGCCGCTCGTTGATTGCCTGGATCTTGATGCGGACATTGACCGGCCCGGACTGGGCCTGGGTGTACAGCTCGTTGCCGACCTCGAAGGTGGTGAACACCCCCGGATAGGGCCGGGGCCCGCCGAGGCCGACGCCCTCGACCACCTCGGTGCGGCCGGGCTGGCCTTCGTTCATGATGATGACGCCGATGGCGCCGGCCGCCTCCGCCATCTCCGCCTTCTGGGCGAAGGTGCAGGTGCCGCGCTGGATCAGCGCGATGGCTCCCGCCGTCTCCGCCGGATAGTCGGCGGCCTCGCAGCCGCTGGCCGAGCTCGGCGTCGGCGAGGGCGGCAGGACGATGTTGCTGGTCGGCACCACCCGGCCGGTGACCTCGACCGAGGCGGAATAGAGCGTCGTTGCGAAGTCGGTGTGCGGTGTGTAGGTCCGCGGCGACGGCGATACCCGCGCGAATTCCGGCGTGCCGGTCTCCTGGAAGAAGTCGAACGGGAAGGGCTGGACGGTGACCCGGTAGCCGGCCCGCTGCAGCCGCTGCTTCACATAGTCGACCGAGGCCTTGTAGCCCGGCAGGCCGGCGGCGCGGTTGCCGCCATTGGCGGTGGCGATGGCCTGCAGCGCCGTCAGATGCTGGCGGATGCCGCTGACCGTGACCGCCCGCTGCAGGTCGGCGCTGATCAGCCCGGTGATCAGGTCGCCGATCAGGCTGCGCTGGGCGGCGGCCGACGGGGCGGTGTTGGTGGTGGCGGCCAGCGCCGAGGACGCAGGAATGGCGATGGCGGTCGCCAGCAAGGCGGCCGCCAGATGACGGAGTTTCACGATCGTCCCCCTTCAAGTCGTTTGCGGTGGGGCTTGTGGCCGCCAGGAGCGCAATCGATCGGCCCT
>JAEKLZ010000108.1 GCA_019508225.1 Inquilinus limosus
CGTCCTCGGAATCGACGCAGCCATGCGCCCGGTCCCAGTCGCCCTTGGCGTCCCACCACAGCGCGGCGAGCGGCGGCGACAGGGTCGCGGGCGGCTGGTCCTGGTCCAGGGAATTTCTGAAAGCGGCGACATCCATCGGGCGGCCTCCCGGTTCGTCAGGGGCGCGGCGCCCCGGGTCATACCAACGGCCCGAACTATAAACCCGTCATGGCGAGGCGCGCCCCTCGGACTTGATCCGGGGGGCCGTGGCCATGACAAAAGGGGGCTTGCGAACCAACATCGCGGCCGCATGGAGTCGGCACAACGAAACAAGGGGCCGAAGGCCCCTGGTCTCATCCATCGGAACGACCGGTCGGGGCCGAAGCCCCGTTCGCCGGATCAGTAGCCCTGGATCTGCATCCGCTTGCGCAGCGCCTTGCGCTGGCGGCGGACGGCTTCGGCTTCCTCGCGGATGCGGCGCTCGGACGGCTTCTCGTAGTTCCGGCGCTGCTTCATCTCGCGAAAGATGCCTTCACAAGGCCTTTTCACTAAACGGGTCGGGCGGGGTTACGCCTTTCAGCCGAGAATGTCGAGAACGATCTGACGAATCTCGTCGCGGGACAGCTCTGCCTTGTGCGCCGGCTGCCGCAGCGGGGTGGTTGCCAGCCGCGGCATCGGACGACGCCGGCGGCGGGAGTTGGTCTTGATCTGTACGGTCTTCATGTCTGTTCTTTACGGTTCGGGCCCTTGGGGCCTCGTTGCACTCAATATCGCTTAAGCCACGATGCGCGGGCCGTCGGCCCGCCCGTCGCGGCGCAAAGCACGATCGGCAGACGAAGCGCCTGCCTTATCGTTCGGATCATGGTTGGGAGGGGGATCCGGGGCCCGTTCCTTGGAACGGCGCGCGGATCGTGTCGAAACCGATCTCGAGGCTTGATATAGGGGAAAGCCCTCCCGATTGCAACCCGCCCGGGCAAAAACAGCCCCGCCGCGCCGGTGACAGCGGCCCGGACCGTCCCCACATCGATGGATGTCGGCGGCTGGCACTGGGGGGCGACATGCGCTTCGGCTTCGTCGGACTCGGCCTGATCCTCGTCCTGGTCCTGCCGGCGGCCTCCGCGGCCGCCCAGGACCAGCCGGTCGATCTCGAGCTGGTGCTCGCGGTCGACGCCTCGCGCTCCATGGACGATGACGAGCAGGCGCTGCAGCGCGACGGCTATGTCAGCGCCCTGACCCATCCCGAGGTGATCGATGCCATCGCCTCCGGCGTCCATGGCCGCATCGCCATCACCTATGTCGAATGGGCCGGCCCCGGATCGCAGACCATCATCCTGCCGTGGCGGCTGATCGACGGCGCCGCCGCGGCGCGCATGGCGGCGGCGGACCTGTCCGAGGCCTCCGGCACGCTGACCCGGCGCGGCACCTCGATCTCCGGCGCCCTGCTGTTCACCGCCGGGCTGTTCGACAACAATGGTTTCGAGGGCATCCGCCGCGCCATCGACATCTCCGGCGACGGGCCGAACAACGCCGGCTGGCCGGTGTCGGGTGCGCGTGAGATGGCGCTGGCGCAGGGCATCACCATCAACGGCCTGCCGGTGATCCTGAAGCGCGGCGGCTTCGGCGGCCTGCCGCAGCCCGAGATGCTGGACGCCTATTACCGCGACTGCGTGATCGGCGGCCCAGGCGCCTTCACCGTGGCGGTCCGCAGCACCGCGCAATTCGCCGACGCGATCCGGCGCAAGCTGGTGCTGGAGATCGCGGGCCGGACGCCGGCGGTGATTCCGGCCGGCTTCATCCCGGCCCAGGCCGGCGGCACCGATTGCATGATCGGCGAGAAGACCCGGCCCAACTGGCTCGACCTCGACGAGCGCTGACACATGAAAAAGCTCCCTCCCGGAGACCGGGAGGGAGCCGGTGACGCCGGCCGGGGCCGGCGACACTGAGTGCCGATCAGCGGCCGCCGCCCAGCGACTGCAGCACGGTCAGCAGCGAGGTCAGGTTGTCGGCGACGCCGGTCTGGCCGACCTTCTCGGTGGCGCCGGCGACCGCGGTGGTGTCGAGGCTGTAGATCTGCATCACGCCCTGGTTCGCCGCCGCCTGGGCCAGCGTGTTCTGCTGCTGCTGCGCCGCGACCGCATTCTCGAACAGGATACCGGTCGAATGCGCCATGGTCTGGAACAGCATGCCCATCGCCATGGCCGGGGCTTCGCCCACGACCTTGACGTTGGACTGGGTGACGGCGTCGGTGACCATCGGGTTGACGGTGACGGGGTCTGGCATGTCCGTGCTCCTCGGGGTTTGATCTCGCGAAGGCGGCGCCTTCACGCATAGGAAAGGACGCCGGGGCCGTGCAGTTGTGAAAGCGGCCCCGAAGAATTCGCAAGGCCGCTCACCGCATCAGCCGGCCGCGCGGCTCGGCCGGCGGCGGCGGCGTCCGCGCGCCGTTGATGATCCCGGCCAGCTGCGCCCGCAGCGGCGCCAGCCGCTCGTCGACGCGCCGCTCGACCTCGCGCTCGATCACCCGGCGCAGGGCTTCGGTGATCTGCGGCAGCAGGAACTGCTGCTTGGGCGACAGCAGCGCCGGCGCGGCCGCGGGCTCGGCGGCCTGGGCGGGGGCCGGCGACGCCGTCGCCTGCAGCTGCGACAGCACGCCGCCGCCCGAACGGGCGACCGCCTCCAGCGCGCCCGGGTCGCTGAACAGGGCGACCAGGGCGTCGTTCTCCTCCGCCAGCGACCGGGTCAGCCGGCGGGCGGTGGCGGTGATCGCCTCGATCACCTGGCGGGTGGCGGCGAGATCCTCGCGGGTCTCGGCCGCCACCTCCTTCTGCCGCTCGGTGGTGCCGGCCGCGCGGGCCAGCAGGCCGGGCAGGAAACGGCGAAGCCCGCCGTAATCCGCCTGGGCCGAGTCGACCTCGGCCCCGGACCGGACCAGGCGGGCCAGCAGGCCGTCGGCCCCAGTGGCGGCCCCGCTGGTGGTGTCGGGGGCGGCTTCAGCGCCGGTGGCCCCGGCACCGTCCTTTGCATCGGTCATCGCATCTCTCCTCGCCACGCAGGAACTCGTCGGCCTCGCCGGCCGGCAGCGGCCGGCCGCATTGCTCGCAGCAGGGGATCGCGTCGCCGGCGGCCACGGCGCCGCTTTCCACCGCGACCACGTCGGCGGCGCGGCGCAGGGCGGACTGCGCCCGCGTCAGGTGCTGCACCAGGGGCGGATACCAGCCGGTCGCGGCGCGCGGCCGCTCGGCCTCGGTCAGCGCCGAGGCCCATTGCCGAAGATAATTGGCCAGCACCACGTCCAGCTCCTCGCGGATGTAGTCGACGTCGCGGTCCATCGGATGTCCTTTCGCTTGGTCCGGATGGCGGCGGCGGTCAGCTGCGGCCGAGCGTGCTCAGCAGCACGGCCGCCCGCTGGAGGGCCCGGATCTGGTCGGCGGAGAGGCCGGGCGCCCGCGGCTGGCCGGAGGTGGGCTGGGCGCCGCCGTCGGGCGCGGGGCTCGCATCGGCCGGGGTGGCGGGCGCGGCGTCGGAGGGGACAACCCCGACGCTTCCCGCCGGCGGGATCGCCTGGGGCACGGCAGCGAGGGCTGCGGTCTTCAGCCCCGCGTCCGACAGGCTGGCCGGGGCCACCGTCGTCCGCATCCCGATGGGCTGCTTCGGGCCGGGCTGAAGCTCGCCGTAATCCACCTGCTCGTCCGGCTTGAAGCTCAGGGAAGCGTCGTCGGCGACCGGGAGATAGCTGCTGTTGGTGATGCGCTTCCGGGCGGTGTCGGTCGCATAGTCCTCCTTGGCGTTGCCGATGGCGACCGGCCCGAACACCGGCTGCCCCTGGGGGGACACGAAGCCTTTGGCCGGGATCTGCGCGAGGGCGAGCATATTCCCTTGCCCCTCCTCGCCCGCGACCGCGTCCACGACCAGCCGCGGATAGAAGATGTTCGAATCCATGTCGTAGTAGTAGAGCCGCTCCATCCGGCTCAGATACGTCCCGCCGAAGGAGGAGCGCAGGGAGCGGCCATCGGGCGCGATCGCGATTCCGTCCACGGCCGTGATACGGCCGATCAGGGCGCCGTCCGGCTCCGCGCGGCACATGTAGCAGGGCTGGAACGAGCTGAAGAACACCAGGCGGGCGGCGGACTGCTCGTCGATCAGGAAGCGCCGGCGCATCCCCACCACGTCCTCGGGGTCCAGCCCGGCCAGTCCGGCGATATAGACCGCGACGGGACTGTCCACCGCCCACTCCGCCTTGGAGCAGACGACGTTCATGAACGAGACCAGCCGGGTCTCGGCATGGGCGATGCGGCTGCGCTTCTTCTCGTTCAGCACCAGCGCGGCCAGTTCGATTCCGGCGTCGCCCTTGACCCCGAGCGCCGCGGCGATGTTGAAGCCGCGGTCCTTGTGCCCGAGGTCCCATTCCCCGGCGAGCGCGGCCAGGACCTGGTGCGTGGCGGAGGCCGGATCGGGAAAGCTTCGGTCGGCGAAGATCTTTCCGAACCGCCTGATATTCGCGAACACGTCGGCGACGAAGATCCTGTCGATATTCTCGACAAAGCCGCGCTGGACCTGGATCCGATGGACGAAGGTCGGCTGCAGGAAGGCATAGTCGCGGATCGCGGCGCTTTCGGTGATCCGGAACACGCCCGATTTGCCGATTGCGCTGTCGCCGCTGCGCAGGTCCAGGCTGAGATCGCAGGCGGCGGGCTCCTCGCCGCCGACCACGAGCTGGATCCGCCGCGATGACTTGCGCTGCTCCAGCATCATCTTGTCGTTGTTGATGTAGAGGAACGGCAGGGATTCATAGGCGATCGAGTTCCAGCCCGGCACCGCCACGTCGATGATCACATGCCCGCCCTCCTTCGCCGCGGCGGCCAGGTAGCTCAGCGCGGCGGGCAGCAGATACAGATCGTCCGGCTCGGCCTTGGAATCGGTCCAGGCATCGGGGGTGCCGTTGATCTTCGCATCGGCGACATCGACGCTGTACAGGTAGAAGTCCTTGGCGTCGGTCAGGTCGCTCTTGTAGGTGGGATAGCTCAGCTCCGGGATCGCCAGCGCATAGCTGCGGTCGCCGGGCAGGCCGCTGCCCCACAGATAGGCTCCGAAGGTCGTCATCGCAGGTTCCTCGTGCTGTGGCCCGGCGCGGATGCGCCCGGGGCCCGCTAGGACAGGTCGCCGATGAAGGTCTGGGCGCCGGTGCCGGCGGTGCTGGTGACCGTGCCGAACACCGCGACGGCGGCGGCGACCATCGCCTGCGCCGCCGCCAGGACCGGCGCCTCGGTCGCCGCCGCCTCGGGGTTCTCGGCCATCTTCTTCGCGGCCACGGCCTGGACCGCGAGCGCGATCTGCATGATCCCGTTCATGTAGCTGGTGGCGTCCTGCACCGCGAGGCCGGCGGCCTCGGTCACCATCACCTCGGGCGGGCCTTGCACCAGCTGCGGCAGCGCCGCCGCGTTCTGCTGGTTGGCGAAGCCGACCGCCTGGACGATCTGCTGGTTCAGCGCCGCGGTCGAGACCGGCGGGGGCGGCGGCGACGGGGCCGCGGGAGGCGATGGGGGCTGCGGCGGAGAGGGCGGCGAGGACGGCGCGGCGTCCGGCTGCACCTCGGGCGCGGCGGCCCCGGCGGCCTGCGGCTGGGGCGCAGGGCCGGAGCCTGGGCGGGAGCGGAAGGGGTTCAGCGGCATGGTCCGGCCTCCCCGCCTACGCCTTCGCCGCCACGTCCATGATCAGCTGGCAGGCCTTGGAGACGATGGCCGTGGTGATCTGGTTCATCGCCTGCTGGCTCTGCACCGCGTTCTGGACCGACAGGCCGGAGGCGTGGCTGACCACCTGGTACAGCGCGGCGATGGCCTGGGCCGGCGCCTCCGCCACCACCTTGACGTTGGTCTGGGTGACCGCATCGGTGATCTGGGGATTGACGGTGTCAGCCATGATCCTGCCCTGCCGTTCTCGCCGTGGATGCCTTCGTGCCCTTAGAGACGTCCGGCCCCGCCCGGTGTGAACCATTTTTCCGCGGGACGTGCCGATGCGCCTCGGCCGCCGCGTCGCGCAGCCTCTCACGCAGGAACTGCACGCGCTTGCGCGCCAGCGGCTGCGAGATGCTCAAGGATTCGGCGATGTCCTTGTAGGACCGCTCCTCGCAGAACCGCATGCGGAACAGGATTCGATAGGAGGGCGACAAGCCCTCGACCGCCGCGAGCACCGCTTTCAGCGTCTGCTGCAGCGGCAGTTGCTGCTCCGGATCCGGCCCGTCATGCGCCGGCTGATCGAAATGATCGGCATAAACATCGACATGGAAATCGTGGATCTGCCGCTCGTTCCGCCGGCGCCGGCAATGGCTGATGAATTCGTTGTTCAGGGCGAACAGGAAGAATGCCCTCGGCTCGCGGATGACGGTGTGATGCCGGCGGACGTGACTGACGGTCTTGATGATGGTCGAGGACAATATTTCCTCGGCTTCGTCGATATTGCCATTGGTCAGCCGGATGGCGCGCCGGCGAAGAATGGTGGTGTTGCTGATCCAGCTGTCCCAAATATCCGGCGCTGCCGCGCCCATGCCGCCCGGCATCACGCCGTCACGGTCGGTCATAATCCCTCCCGAAATATCCACAGGCCTGGGGCCCGGAATTCGGAGGGATCGACGCGGGAGCCGGCTGTTTGTGAAAGCGGCCCAGAGATTCGCAATATAAATCCGAAAATCGATTATATTTTAGGAAAATTATTGATCCGAAGCAGAACTATTTCTGCGCATTACATGAGATTGCCCGCGTTATATGAAATCAAATTAAGAATCATTCTAGTCAGATAGCCGAATATTGTTATGCCCGGGGAAAGATATCAGGACTCCGGGAAAGAAATGCTGCCAGGGTGGAAAAGGCGATCGCCGACGACGGCGAGAATTCCTATCCCGCGAGCCGGCGCATCGACGGCGCCAATTCCCGCCGCCACACGGATGTCCTGCGGAAAAGGCCATGCAATTCTGCTCGCCGGCTTCGAATCCAGGATTCGGGCTAGCAGAGAGCAGTGAAGCATCGAGTCCTGGAGCGACGTAGCGTCTGGCGCTGGCCTCGCCCGCCCCTAATTTACAAAGCCATAACTTGACTTATGCTGGAGCCCCTCGCTAATAACGAAGAAATCGCTTGGAATACCCGCCATCGCACGGGACCCGCGGATCTGAGGAGACGACCGATGTCGCAGCCGGAACCGGGTTGGGGGGCGCTGTTCCCAGGCGTCAACGCCATCCGTTCGCTGGCCCTGGCCGGCGGCACGGCGCTGCACGCCGTCAGCGTCTACATCGCCATCACCATCCTGCCCTCGGTGGTCGAGGACATCGGCGGGCTGGACTACTACGCCTGGAACACGACGCTGTTCGTCGCCGCCTCGATCCTCGGCGCGGCGCTGGCCGCCGCCCTGGCCGGGATGGTGGCCAATCTCGGCGGCCTGCTGGACCCGGGCGGGATCGAGGGCACTGCCAGCGCCACCCGCTGGTTGTTCGGCCTGGTCGCCCTGGCGCCGCTGCTGTGCCTGCCCGTGGCGCTGCGCGTCGGCCGCGCAGGCGGAATTCGGGCCGGCGCCGCCCAGCGGTGCTAGTCGGTGTCGTCGAGCCGTCGCGACGGCTTGGCCGCGACCGCATCCGCGGTGGTGTCGAGGCTGTAGATCTGCATCACGCCCTGGTTCGCCGCAGCCTGGCCCCCAGTGTCCTGCTGCGGCTGGGCCGCGACCGCGGTCTCGAACCCGATGCCGGTCGAATGGGCCATCGTCTGGTACACGGTGCCCGTCAGCATCGCCGGGGCCTCGCCGACGACCGCGGCGTCCGGCGGCACGGCGGCCATCACGGCGGCGCGGCTGCCCATCGCCATGACCATCTGGATCGCCTTGGACACCACCGCACTGGCGATCTGGTTCAGAACCTGCTGGTTCTGCACCGCGTTCTGCAGGTCCAGGCCGGCGGCTCGGCCGGCCACCTGGTACAGCAGGGCGACCGCCTGGGCCGGCGAGTCCACTTCGACGCCGGCTCCCGGCGCCGCTCCGCCGGCGGCGCGGCCGACCGCCTGATACAGCGTGGCGATCGCCTGGACCGGCACCTCCACCATCACCACAGCATCGGGATGCCCGGGCTTATCGGTCTCGGCCATGATCGTCTCCCGCCATCCGCATCGTGGAAAACGGACGGCAGTATAGCCGGTCGGGTCCTGTGAGTCCCTTCCTAGCCCTCCACCACCAGCCGGTAGCCGACCCCGGCCTCGGTCGCGATCAGCCGCGGCCGGGCCGGGTCGTCGCCCAGCTTCTGGCGCAGCTGGCCGACATAGACGCGGAGGTACTGCATCGCGTCGATATGGGCCGGGCCCCAGACCTCGCGCAGGATCTTCTGATGCGTCACCACCCTGCCGTGATGCGCGGCCAGCAGGCGCAGGATCTCGAACTCCTTCTTCGACAGCCGGATCTCGCGGCCCTCGAAGCGCACCCTTCGGTGCGGCACGTCGACCACGAGCGGCCCGGCCTCGATCACCGCCTCGGCGGCATCGTCCTCCAGCCCGCCGCGGCGCAGGGCGGCGCGCAGCCGGGCGGTCAGCTCGGCGATGCCGAAGGGCTTGGTGACATAATCGTTGGCGCCGCGGTCCAGCGCCTCGACCTTCTCCGCCTCGCCGGCGCGGACCGACAGCACGATCACCGGCACCGCCGACAGCTCGCGGATCCGGCTCAGCACCTGCTGGCCGTCGATGTCGGGCAGGCCGAGGTCGAGGATCACCAAATCGGGCCGGTCCTGCACCACCCGCTCCAGCCCCTCGGTGCCGCCGGCCGCCTCGATCGGGGCATAGCCGTCGGCGGCCAGGCTGATCTTGAGGAAGCGGCGGATCTGCGGCTCGTCGTCGATGATGAGGATGCGCGGCACGGGGCGGGTGTCGGGGGGCATCATAAGGACGCCCTCGTAGGTTGGGTTCGCCCTTGCGAACCCAACAATGGCTCCGGCTGCACGATGTTGGGTTCGCTTCCGCGAACCCAACCTACGTCTGGGGTCTGGCATAGGATGGACATCACAGCCCCATCGAGATGCCAGGCAACACCGGGGCCGCGAGCTCTGGCGGGAAGGTCACGGTGAACACCGCGCCGCGCCGGTCGCCACGGTTGCCGGCGGTGACCCGCCCGCCCAGGATCTCGACGAAGCCGCGGCAGATCGCCAGGCCGAGGCCGGTCCCCGCCTGGGCGCTGTCGCCGTGGTGGATGCGGTGGAACTTGTCGAAGATCGCCTCCAGCCTGTCCTCCGGGATGCCGTCGCCCTCGTCCAGCACCCGCAGCACTAGCCCCTTCTCCTGCCGCACCGAGACGGTGATGACGGTGCCGGCCGGGGCGTATTTGGCGGCGTTGTCGATCAGGTTGACCAGCGCCTGCTCCAGCAGGATCGGGTCGAGCAGGGTCAGCGGCAGGCCGGGCGCGATGTCGAGCACCAGCCGATGGCGAAGCGGTTCAGCCGCTCGGCCTCGTCCTCCGCCGTCTCCATCAGCTCGGATCGCGCCTTCGGGTCCAGCGCCGCATCGTGGCGGCGCAGGCTGGAGATGGCGCCGATGATCGAGGCCAGCGGCGTGCGCAGGTCGTGGCTGATCGAGGTCAGCAGCGCGGCGCGCAGCCGCTCGGTCTCCGCCACCACCCGGACCTCGTCGACATCCTTGACCAGGCGCACCCGCTCGATCGCCACCGCCGCCTGGTCCATCAGCGAGTCGAGCAGGCGCTGGTCGTCGGGGCTGAGCAGCGGCCCCGGCTGGTCGCGGTCGATGCCAACCACGCCGATCTGGCCGGAGGCGGTGCGCCAGGGCAGGAACAGCCATTTGCCGCCGGGCAGCGTATCCGCCCCCCGCCCCGCCGGCCGGTCATTGGCCCAGCTCCACTGCGCCGCCGCCCGCTCCGCCTCCTCGATCCGGTCCTCCGGCGGATAGCCGGCCACCACCTGCAGCGACCCGTCCTGCGGCATCAGCACGACGACGCGCAGCTTCAGCATCGAGGCGATCTGGTAGGCGGCGGCCCACAGCAGGTCGTCGGCCGAGCCGATCGCCGCCAGCTTGCGGCTGAACCCGAACAGCTCCGCCGTCGCCCGGGCCCGCGCCGCCGCCGCCCTGGCCTGCAGCCGGGCCCGGCTCTGCAGGTTCGAGGTGACGACCGCGACCACCAGGAAGAACACCAGCGTGGTGACGTTCGAGGGGTCGGCGATCACCAGGCTGTACAGCGGCGGCAGAAAGAAGAAGTTGACCGCAAAGACGCTGAGCAGCGAGGCGAAGATCGACGGCCCCAGCCCGTAGCGCCCGGCGCAGAACAGCACCGGCAGCAGGAACACCAGCGCGATGCTGTTGGTGGTGGCGGCGAAGGCGACCAGATGGGCCGCGGCGGTGGTGGCCGCGACGCCGACCGCGGCGACCAGATACGGCCGCGGGTCGAACCCGGCATCGGCCGGGCGGGTCTGGATCCGCTCCGCCCCCGGCTGGGCCTCCGTCCCCTCCCCCGCCATGACGTGGACCGAAATCGACCCCGATTTGCGCAGCAGATCATGCACCACCGAGCCGTGCAGCAGCTCGAACCAGCGCGACCGGTCGGATTTGCCGATGACGATCTGGGTGATGTTGTTGCGCCGGGCATAGCTCAGGATCTCGGCGACGATGTCGTTGGCCGGGATCGTCACCGTCTCGCCGCCCAGCTTCTCCGCCAGCAGCAAGGCGCGGGCGATGCGGTCGCGCCCCGCCTCGCCCAGCCGGTGGTGGCGCGACCCTTCGATGTAGACCGCGATCCAGCGCGCCCCCAGCCGGTCGGCCACCCGCCGGGCGTAGCGGATCAGCGCCTCGCCGTTCGGCGCCTCGCTGACGCAGACCATGATGCGGTCGCCGGCCGCCCAGGGGCCGGTGATGGCATGGGCCCGCATATAGCCCAGCATCTGGTCGTCGACCCGCTGGGCGGTGCGGCGCAGCGCCAGCTCGCGCAGCGCCGTCAGGTTGCCGGGCTTGAAGAAATGGTCGACCGCGCGCCGGGCCTGGTCGCGGATATAGACCTTGCCCTCGGCCAGCCGCTTCTGCAGGTCCTCCGGCGTCAGGTCGATCAGCTCGATCTCGTCGGCGCCGTCGATCCAGGCATCCGGCACAGTCTCGCGCACCCGGATGCGGGTGATCTGGGCGACGACGTCGTTCAGGCTCTCGACATGCTGGATGTTCAGCGTGGTCCAGACGTCGATGCCGGCATCCAGGATCTCCTCGACATCCTGGTAGCGCTTGTCGTGGCGGCTGCCGGGGGCGTTGCTGTGCGCCAGCTCGTCGACCAGCACCAGGGCAGGCTTGCGCGCCAGGATGGCGTCGAGATCCATCTCCTCCAGGGTCCGGCCGCGATGCTCGGCGCGGCGGCGGGGGATGATCTCGAAGCCGCCGACCAGGGCCTGGGTCTCGACCCTTCCATGGGTCTCGACCACGCCGATGACGACGTCCAGCCCGTCGCGCCGCCGCGCGGCGCCCTGGGACAGCATCTCGTAGGTCTTGCCGACGCCGGGCGCGGCCCCGAGGAAGATCTTGAGGCGGCCGCGGGTTTTCGCGACCGCCTCGAGCAGAGCTTCCGGCGAGGGACGATGATCGTCGTCGGACCGATCGGTCAGGGACATGGAGCCAGAATGACTACGGGGTCTTCAGCCCGTCCAGCGCCATGTTGAGCCGCAGGACATTCACCCGCGGCTCGCCGATGATGCCGAGCAGCCGGCCGCTCGTGGCGGCCTGAACCAACTTCCGCACCTGGTCGGCCGGCAGGTTGCGGGCGGCGGCGACCCGGGCGATCTGCAGCTCGGCATTGGCCGAGCTGATGTCCGGGTCGAGACCCGAGGCCGAGCTGGTGACCATGTCGGCCGGCGGGTTGTGGATGCCCTGCGCCGCCAGCGCGTCGACGTCGCCCTTCACCCGGTCGGCCAGCGCCTGGCTGGTCGGGCCGAGGTTGGAGCCGGCCGAATTGGCGGCATTGTAGGGCTGCGCGATCGACTTGCTCGGGTCGTTCGGATCGGTGCCCGAGGTCGCCGAGATGCGGCCATGGAAGTACGTCTCGCTGGTGAAGTCCTGGCCGATCAGCGACGAGCCGATGACGGTGCCGTCATCGCGCTTGATCAGGCTGCCATTGGCCTGGGCCGGCAGCAGCCCCTGGGCGATGCCGGTCATGGCGAAGGGGTAGGCGATGCCGGTGAGGATCGTCAGCAGGACGATCATCACGAGGGCGGGTCGGATCTGGTTCAGCATGGCGAGTATCCGGTGTGCTGCCCCGTCTTCCCCTCGGTCGTCATTCCCGCGAAAGCGGGAATCTCTTCGAGGATGGCGGGACGGTCGGCGAGAGATCCCCGCTTTCGCGGGGATGACGGGTAAGAGAGGAATCGATTGCTCATCTTCCCCTCACGCCAGGCCGAGGGCGGTGACGATCAGGTCGATCGCCTTGATCCCGATGAACGGGACGATGAGGCCGCCCAGGCCGTAGATCAGAAGGTTGCGCCGCAGCAGCGCGGCGGCGCTGAGCGCCCGGTAGCGGACGCCGCGCAGCGCCAGCGGGATCAGCGCGATGATGACCAGCGCGTTGAAGATGATCGCCGACAGGATCGCGCTCTGCGGCGAGTGCAGGTCCATGACGTTGAGCACCCCGAGCTGCGGGTAGAAGGCCAGGAACATCGCCGGGATGATGGCGAAGTACTTGGCCACGTCGTTGGCGATCGAGAAGGTGGTCAGGGCGCCGCGGGTGATCAGCAGCTGCTTGCCGATGCCCACCACCTCGATCAGCTTGGTCGGGTCGCTGTCGAGGTCGACCATGTTGCCGGCCTCGCGCGCCGCCACCGTGCCGGTCTGCATCGCCACGCCGACATCGGCCTGGGCCAGCGCCGGCGCGTCGTTGGTGCCGTCGCCGCACATGGCGACCAGCCGGCCCTTGCCCTGCTCCTCGCGGATCAGCGCCAGCTTGGCCTCCGGCGTCGCCTGGGCCAGGAAGTCGTCGACCCCCGCCTCGGCCGCGATCGCCGCGGCGGTCAGCGGGTTGTCGCCGGTGATCATGACGGTGCGGATGCCCATCCGCCGCAGCTCGGCGAAGCGCTCGCGGATGCCGCCCTTGACCACGTCCTTGAGGTGGATCAGGCCGAGCGGCTTGCCGTCCTTGGCCACGGCCAGCGGCGTGCCGCCGGATTTGGCGATGCGCTCGGTGATCTGGTCCAGCTCCTTCGGCATCGCCAGGCGCGGATTGCCGGCGGCCTCGCGGACATGGGCGATGACGGCATCGACCGCGCCCTTGCGGATGACCGAGCCCTCGACGTCGACGCCGCTCATCCGCGTCTGGGCGGTGAAGGGCACGAAATGGGCCTGCATGCGGCCGACCTCGCGGGCCCGCAGCCCGTACTTCTCCTTGGCCAGCACCACGACCGAGCGGCCTTCCGGCGTCTCGTCGCTGAGCGAGGAGAGCTGGGCGGCGTCCGCCA
>JAEKLZ010000109.1 GCA_019508225.1 Inquilinus limosus
AGGCGGGCGATCTCGATCCGCATCTGCACGCGCAGCGCCGCGTCGAGGTTCGACAGCGGCTCGTCGAACAGGAACACCTTCGGGTTGCGCACGATGGCGCGGCCGATGGCGACGCGTTGGCGCTGGCCGCCCGACAGCTCCTTCGGCTTGCGCTTCAGCAGGTGCTCGAGCTGCAGGATGCGGGCGGCATCGCCGACCTTGCGCTCGATCTCGGCCTTGTTGGTCTTGGCGAGATTCAGGCCGAAGGCCATGTTCTCGTAGACCGTCATGTGGGGGTAGAGCGCGTAGCTCTGGAACACCATGGCGATGCCGCGCTCGGCCGGCGGCAGGTCGTTGACCCGCTGGCCGTCGATGGCGAGGTCGCCCGCGCTGATGTCCTCGAGGCCGGCGATCAGCCGCAGCAACGTCGACTTGCCGCAGCCCGACGGGCCGACGAAGACGACGAATTCGCGGTCGCGGATGTCGAGATCGACGCCCTTGATGATCTCGAGGTCGCCGAACGACTTACGAATGCCACGGAGCGTAACGCCAGCCATGTTTCCTCCACTGCGCAAACTTTGACCGCACCATATCCAGCACGGGCGGTCTAGGCCAGCATTTTGGAACCTCGGATGTCAAATGGTCTGATGTTTGAACGAATCTGATCCGGGAGCGCCCGTCCGCCGGCCGCCGCCATGGGCCTGGGATCGGTTGACTCCGGCCCGGCCGACCCCCTTAATCCGCCCGCCCGAGATACCCGCCATCAGGACCTGCGCCGCATCGTGACTCTCTTCGAAGTCTTTCCGGCCCTCGTGTGGCGCGCATGAGCAAGCCTTTGATCAGGATCGCCACGGCGGTGATCGGGCTGGCCGGGCTGTGCGCCATCATCCTGTTGGTCGCCTCGCAGAACGCCGATGCGGTGCTGCAGCTGCTGCTGAATGCCAGCGGCGGCATCCTGCTGGTGGTCGTCTCGCACTTCCTGGCGATGGGCTGCTCGGCGCTGGCCTGGCGCGCGGCGATGCGACCGCTGTGGTCGGCCGGGCCCGGCATCTTCCTGTGGGCGCGGCTGGTGCGGGAATCGGCCAATGCGGTGCTGCCGGTGGCCCAGGTCGGCGGCAATGTGCTGGGCGCCCGGGTGCTGGCGCTGCACGGGGCCGGCACGTTGCCGGCCGGTGCCGGCATGCTGGTCGACCTCACTCTCGAATTCCTGACCCAGATCCTGTTCTTCGCCATCGGCCTAGTGGTGCTGATCGCGATCGGCGGCGGCGACGAGCTGCGCTGGGCCGCGATCGGCCTGGGCATCGCGGTGCTGATGGGCATCGGCTTCGTGCTGGCGCAGCGCTGGGGCATGTTCCGGCTGTTCGAGACGCTGCTGGGCCGCATCGCCAAGGAATTCGACTGGCCGGCGCTGGCGTCGCTGTCCGGCCTGCACGACACCGTGCTGGCAATCTATCGCGACCGCGGCGCTATGGCCCGGGCCGCCGTCCTGCACCTCGCCTCCTGGCTGTTCGGCGCCGGCGAGATCTGGCTGGCGCTGCATGTGCTGGGCGCCGATATCGGCTTCGCCGAGGCGCTGGTGATGGAGAGCATCGGCCAGGCCGTCCGCACCGCCGCCTTCCTGGTGCCGGGCGCGCTCGGCATCCAGGACGGCAGCATCCTGGCGCTGGGCGTGATGTTCGGCCTGCCGCCGGAGCTCGCCCTGTCCGTCGCACTGATCAAGCGCATCCGCGAGCTGCTGCTGCATGCGCCGGCGCTGCTGATCTGGTACGTCATCGAAGGCCGGCGCCTGCTGCGGGCGCCGGATGTCGCACGCGAGCAAGCTTCCTGATGTCGATCTACACCCAGCCCCACACCTCCTGGACCCATCGCCTGACCCGGATGATGGTGCGGCCGCTCGTCGGCACCCGGGTCACGCCGAACCACCTGACCACGGCGCGCCTGGTCACCGGCCTCGCCAGCTGTGCCGCCTTCGCCGTCGGCGACGCGACATGGACCGTCTGGGGCGGGGTGATCTGGCTGGTCTCCTGCCTGCTCGACCGGGCGGATGGCGAGCTGGCGCGGCTCGGCAACAGCTCCTCGCCTTTCGGCCATCTCTACGACACGGTCTGCGACCTCGCGGTCAACGCGCTGATGTTCCTGGCGATCGGCATCGGCCTGCGCACCAGCTGGCTGGGCGAGGCCGGGCCGCTGCTGGGCATCGTGGCCAGCGCCGGGGTGCTGGCGGCCTCGATCCTTTCGGCCAAGCTGGAGGCGGCGGGCGCGGTCGAGACCAAGGCTTATGTCGGCATCCTCGGCTTCGACTTCGACGACGCGCTGTACCTGTTCGCCCCGGCGGCCTGGTTCGGACTATTCCCCTACATCCTGATCGGCGCGGCGATCGGCGGACCGTTCTTCGCCATCCTGACCGCGGTGCGCCTGCGTGCCGCACGGGCGGAATCGCGGGCAGGATAGAGCGCCTATTGACACTCATTCGCAATCTCATCTACATCCATCGGCGCCACACCGGAGCCGCCGACGCATGTACATCTGTATCTGCAACGCCCTGAACGACACCCAGGTCCGGTGTGCCGTCGAGTCTGGGGCGAAGACCCCGGGGCAGGTCTATGCCGGGCTCGGCTGCGCCCCGCGTTGCGGCAAATGCGTCACCTCGATCCGCCGGATGGTGCACGACGCCACCCGCGAGCAGGACGACGCGCCGGTTCTTCTCGCCGCCGAGTAAGCCGCCTCTATACGCCGCACGGCGGTGGTGCTAGCCAGCCTCCCGACAGAATTCCGCAAGGGGAGGCCACGATGGCAGCGACCAGGCGCATCATCATCGACACCGATCCGGGCCAGGACGACGCCATCGCCATCCTGCTGGCGATGGGCTCGCCGGAGCTGGAGATCGCCGGCCTCACCACCGTCGCCGGCAATGTGCCGCTGCACCTGACCACCGCTAACGCGCTGAAGCTGTGCGAGCTGGCCGGGCGCACCGACATCCCGGTGGTGCAGGGGTCGATCCGCCCGCTGGTGCGGCCGCTGGTCACCGCCGAGGCGGTGCACGGCAAGACCGGCCTCGACGGCTCCGGCCTACCGGACCCGACCACGAAACCTGTCCCCGGCCACGCCGTCGACTGGATCGTCGACACCATCATGGCGGCGCCGGAGGGCACCTATACGCTGTGTCCGCTGGGGCCCCTGACCAACATCGCCGCGGCGCTGGTGCGCGAGCCGAAGATCGCGCCGCGGATCCGCGAGATCGTGTTCATGGGCGGCGGCTTCTTCGAGGGCGGCAACACCACCCCGGCGGCCGAGTTCAACATCTATGTCGACCCGCACGCGGCGCATGTGGTGCTGACCAGCGGCATCAAGCTGACCATGGTGCCGCTCGACGTCACCCACAAGGCGCTGATCTCCCGCGCCTGGCTGGACAAGGTGGCGGCGCTGGGCACGCCGGTGGCGAAGAGCGTCCACGGCATGCTGGATTTCTACGAGCGTTTCGACATGGAGCGCTACGGCACCGCCGGCGGGCCGCTGCACGACCCCTGCGTCATCGCCTATCTGCTGCAGCCGGAGCTGTTCGGCGGCCGCGACTGCCATGTGGCGGTCGAGCTGGCGGGCGAGCACACGCTGGGCATGACGGTGGTCGACTGGTGGGACATGGCCGCCAAGTGGAACCGCCCGGACAAGAAGCCGAAGAACTGCCATGTGCTGCGCGACATCGACGCCGACGGCTTCTTCGAGCTGATCTACCAGGCGCTGCAGCGGCTGTGAGGCGGGCGTGAGCGAATCTCTGGAGAGCATCTTCACCATCGAGGCGGCACCGCTGAAGTTCGGCGCCGGCGCGGTCGAGGAGCTGGGCTGGGAGTTGAAGCGCCTCGGCGTCTCCCGGGTGCTGCTGATGGCCGACCCGGTGCTGCACGACTTCCAGCTGATCGATCGGGTGATCGGCATCATCCAGCGCAGCGGCATCGGCGTGACCCGGTTCGAGGGCATCGCGGTCGAGCCGACGCTGGACTCGCTGGAGCTCGCCGCCGAGGTCGCGCTGGCGGCCGAGGTCGACGGCTTCGTCGCGCTCGGCGGCGGGTCGACCATCGACACCGCCAAGGTCGCCAACCTGATCAAGCGCCATGGCGGCGCGATCATGGACTATGTCAACGCGCCGATCGGCGGCGGGCGCAAGCCGCCGGGGCCGCTGTTCCCGCTGGTGGCGGTGCCGACCACCTCAGGCTCGGGATCGGAGGCGACGACCGTCGCCATCCTCGACATTCCCGAGCTCAAGCTGAAGACCGGCATCTCGCACCGATACATCCGCCCGAGCCTGGCGCTGGTCGACCCTGAGTTGGCACGCACCACGCCGGCCGGCGTCACCGCCTCGGCCGGGCTCGACGTGGTCTGCCACGCCGTCGAATCCTACATCTCCAAGCCGTTCGACGCGCGGCCGCGCCCGGCCACGCCGGACGACCGGCCGCCCTATCAGGGCAGCAACCCGGTGGCCGACATCTGGTCGCTGCGGGCGATCGAGTTCGGCGGCCGCTTCCTGGCCCGGGCGGTGGCGAATGGCGACGACCTGGAGGCGCGCGGCACGATGATGCTGGGCGCCACCATGGCCGGAATCGGCTTCGGCACCGCCGGGGTGCACATCCCGCACGCCTGCGCCTATCCGATCGCCGGGCTGAAGCACGTCTTCCAAGCCGAGGGCTACAGCCGCGACCACGCCTTCGTGCCGCATGGCTATTCGGTGATCGTGACCTCGCCGGCGGCGTTCCGCTTCACCTATGATTCGACGCCGGAGAAGCACATCCGGGCGGCGGAGTTGTTGACCGGACGATCGGTCAGCGATCCCGGGCCGGACAGCCTGCCGCGGGCGCTGATCGACCTGATGCGGCAGGTCGGCGCGCCGAGCGGCATCGCCGCGCTGGGCTATGACGAGACCGACATCCCGGCCCTGGTCGAAGGCGCGCTGAAGCAGCAGCGGCTGCTGGTCGGCGCGCCGAAGCCGGTCGGGTCGGCCGATCTGGAGCGCATCCTGCAGGAGTCGCTGGCGAACTGGTAAAGGAAAGGCCGCCGGATCGCTCCGGCGGCCTCCACCTTGCGCAGCGCCGGGTCAGGCGGCGCGCAGCACCACCTCGGTCGGCACGTAGTTCAGACCCAGCGCCTCGGCCACCGGCTTGTTGGTGATCTGGCCGGAATGGACGTTCAGCCCTTCGCGCAGATGCGGGTCGTCCAGGCAGGCCCGGCGATAGCCCTTGTCGGCCAGCGCCAGGGCGAAGGGCAGGGTGGCATTGTTCAAGGCCACGGTCGAGGTCCGCGCCACGCCGCCCGGCATGTTGGCGACGCAGTAATGCACCACCCCGTCGACCACATAGGTCGGGTCGTCATGGGTGGTCGGCTTCGAGGTCTCGAAGCAGCCGCCCTGGTCGATGGCGACATCGACCACCACCGAGCCGGGCTTCATCTTCGCGATCATGGCGCGGGTCACCAGCCGCGGCGCCGCGGCCCCGGGCACCAGCACCGCGCCGATCACCAGGTCGGCGCCGGTGACATATTCCTCGATCGCGTCGACGGTCGAGTAGATGGTGTTCAGCTCTGCCCCGAACTGCAGGTCCAGCTCCTTCAGCCGCTGCAGCGACTTGTCGATCACCGTGACATGGGCCTCGAGGCCCATCGCCATGCGCGCCGCATTGGTGCCGACCACGCCGCCGCCCAGCACGACAACCTTGGCCGCCGGCACGCCGGGCACGCCGCCCAGCAGCATGCCGCGTCCGCCCTGGATTTTCTCCAGGCAATGGGCGCCGCACTGGATCGACATCCGGCCGGCGACCTCGCTCATCGGCGCCAGCAGCGGCAGGCCGCCGCGGGCATCGGTCACGGTCTCATAGGCGATGGCGACCGCGCCGGACTTCATCAGGAGCTCGGTCTGGCGCGGATCCGGCGCCAGGTGCAGATAGGTGAACAGCACCTGGCCGCGGCGCAGCATGCGGCATTCGTCGGGTTGCGGCTCCTTGACCTTCACCACCATCTCGGCGCGTTCGAAGATCTCCTGGGCGGAAGCCACGATCTCCGCTCCCGCCGCGCGGTAGCGGTCGTCGCCGAAATCGATCCCGGCGCCGGCACCGGTCTGGACGATGACGCTGTGACCGTGATGGACCAGCTCGCGGACGGAGCTCGGGGTCAGGCCGACACGGTACTCGTGGGTTTTGATTTCCTTCGGCACGCCGATGAGCATGTTTCCCCCGGGTTTCGTTGCCGGCGGCCGTCCTGCGGACGGCGCCTTGCCCTGATTCCTACATCAGCTATGCGGGGAATGACATCACCTGTCGGCGCCGGGTCCGCCCTGCCATGTCGGGTGAAACGACAAAACCGCCGCGAGGCGGGGCCTCCGGCGGTGCGGTCGATCCGGTCGGTCACCGTGGCGGCGCCGCGGTCAGGGCGTCAGAAGCCTTCGCGCTCGAGCCGCTTGCGCGCCATCTTGCGGGCGCGGCGCACGGCCTCGGCCTGCTCGCGGACCCGCTTCTCGGACGGCTTCTCGTAGTTGCGACGAAGCTTCATCTCCCGGAAGATGCCTTCGCGCTGCATCTTCTTTTTCAGCGCACGCAGCGCCTGGTCGACGTTGTTGTCACGGACATGGACTTGCACGTTCTGCCAAAGCTCCTTTCACCGCCGGAAGCGAGGCCGGCTCAGGGGTTTGCGGGGCGTGTCTTGTACCATGCGATTTTTTTCTTGCCAAGCCGGGACGGATCAGGTTCTGCCGGTTGCCCAGGAGATAAGGCTTTGACTCTGTTGAAGATCACCGGCATGGGGCATCCCGTGCTGCGCCAAATCGCCGACTCGGTGGCGGACCCGAAGGACCCGGAGATCGCGCGGCTGGCCGCCGACATGATCGAGACGATGCGGGACGCGCCGGGCATCGGCCTGGCGGCGCCGCAGGTGTATCGGCCGCTGCGGCTGATCGTGTTCGAGGTGCCGCCGGGCCGGCAGGAGGAGGGTGAGCCGCCGGCGCCGGAGGGGCCGACCGTGCTGATCAATCCGGAGATCGTGCCGCTGGGCGACGACATCGCGGTCGGGATGGAGGGCTGCCTGTCGATCCCGGGCTTCCGCGGCCTGGTGCCGCGCTGGCGCAAGATCGGCTATCGCGGCCTCGGCCTCGACGGCAAGCCGATCGAGCGCGAGGCCGAGGGCCTGCACGCCCGCGTGGTGCAGCACGAGGTCGACCATCTCGACGGCGTGCTGTATCTCGACCGGCTGCGCGACCTGAGCGACCTCGCGGTCGACGCCGAGGCCCACCATCTCGCCGACAGAGCCTGAGGGAATCCCCATGACCGACCTGAGCGACCACACGGCCGAGCGCGACGCCCTGCTGCTGGCGGTGCTGCCGCATGTCGCCTTCGACGGCTGGACCCGGCAGGCGCTGCGGCTCGGCGCCGAGGGTGCCGGATTCGGCCTCGACGAGGTGAGCATCCTGTTTCCCGGCGGGGTCGCGGCGCTGGCGGATCATCTGCACGACTGGGCCGACCGGGCGATGCTGGACCGGCTGACGGAGGAGGGCGAGGCCTTCGAAGGGCTGCGGGTGCGTGAGAAGATCGCCTGGGCGGTGACGGTCCGGCTGGACCTGCTGGCGCCGTATCGCGACGCGGTCCGGCGCGACCTGTCCCGGCGGGCGCTGCGGCCGCTGTCGCGCCGCGGCCTGCACCAGTTGCACCGCACCGTCGACGCGATGTGGCGGGCGGCGGGCGACCGGTCGACCGACTTCAACTATTACAGCAAGCGTGGCCTGCTGGCCGGGGTCTATGCCTCGACCCTGCTGGTCTGGCTCGACGACCGGTCGGAGGGGCAGGAGACGACGCACGCCTTCCTCGAGCGCCGGATCGGCGAGGTGCTGGCCTTCGGCCGCCAGATCTCCGGGCTGAAGCGGCTGGGCAACCTGGCCGAGGCGCCGTTCCGGCTGGCCGCCCGGCTGCGCGAGGGACGGGGAGCGGCGGCGGGGTAGGTCAAAGTCTCATTGTCATCGCCGGGCTTGACCCGGCGATCCAGGGGCCACCGAGAGCCGCCTCGACATTCCTGGATGCCCGGGTCAAGCCCGGGCATGACAGGTTGGGGTGACAGCCTACTTCTTCCGGAACGCGTCCAGCGTCACGATCTTGGCGCCATCGGCCGGCGCGGCTTCGGACGGGCCCTTGCCGGTCGGTCCCTGGACCACCTTGCCGGTATCGTCCTGCACCGACTCGGCAGAATCCTCGTCAGCGGTACCGTGTTCCGCGGCCTCGGCTTCGGCGGCCTCCTTGGCGGACTGGAACTGCAGGGCGAAATTGACCGACGGGTCGGCGAAGGTGGTGATCGCGGCCAGCGGAATCACCAGGCGCTCGGTCTTGCTGGAGAAGCTGAGCGAGACCGAGAACCGGTCCTCGCAGACCTCGAGCCCGAAGAACTGGTGCTGCAGGACGATCGTCATCTCCTGCGGGTATTTCTGCCGCAGGTACTCGGGAATCGCGACCCCTCGATGATTGGTCACGAAGGTCAGGTAGAAGTGATGTTCACTCGGTAGTCCCTTCTCGGCCACATGGGCCAAAGCTTCCCTGACCACGCCCCGCAGGGCGGATTCGACCATGCGGTCATATCGGAGTTCGTCGTCCATCCGATCACACTAGACCGGGGCTGCCGGGTTGAAAAGGGAGACGCGCGGCAGAAAGCCGCTCATGTCCGACATTCCGGGCCGAGATTTGGAAGAGAGAAGTGGGGCGTTCTGTTGCTGGGTGCCCCTGACCCCACCTCGACGGGGCTAACCGCCGAGGGATTGATCGAGGACGCTTAGCTGCTTACGCAGCCGCGCGAACCTCAGCAAAGTTGTCGTTGGCAACTATTGCAATGGCCCGATAACGGCGGAACCATGCCGGACGAAAACCTTTCCTTTACTACACGCGTCGATCCTATTTCGCCCCCATGCTCCGTCCAACACCGGAGATTTGGTGGAGGCGCCGGGTACCGCCCCCGGGTCCGCAGCGTCTATTCCAAAAGGCGTTTATCGTCATAGTCGGTTGCCCGAC
>JAEKLZ010000173.1 GCA_019508225.1 Inquilinus limosus
AGCTCGACGGTGAGGCGATGCCGGTCGGCGGCGTCGGCGGCACCCGGCTGTGCGACTGGTGGTTCGCGGACGAGGCGGTGCT
This sequence comes from Inquilinus limosus, assembly GCA_019508225.1. Classification (GTDB taxonomy): domain Bacteria; phylum Pseudomonadota; class Alphaproteobacteria; order DSM-16000; family Inquilinaceae; genus Inquilinus; species Inquilinus limosus_D. The sequence goes on from JAEKLZ010000173.1 coordinate 83, forward strand.
GATCGACACCGCCGGGCGCTACACCACGCAGGATTCCGACAAGGCGGTGGACCGCGCCGGCTGGGAGGGGTTCCTCGACCTGCTGCGCCGCACCCGCAAGCGCCAGCCGGTCAACGGCGCCATCGTCGTCGTCTCGCTGACCGACATCGCCGCTGCCGATCCCGTGGCGCGCGCCGCCCATGCCCGCACCGTGCGCCGGCGGGTGACCGAGCTGTCGGACCGGCTGCGCCTGCGCGTGCCGGTCTACATGATGTTCAGCAAGGCCGACCAGCTGGCCGGCTTCAACGAGTATTTCGACGATCTCGACGCCGAAGGCCGCGGCCAGGTCTGGGGCATGACCTTCCCGCTCGCCGGCGGGGTGGAGGCTTTCAACGCCGAGTTCCGCCTGCTGCTGGACCGGCTGGACGAGCGCGTCTACGAGCGGCTGCAGGCCGAGCGCGCGCCGGACCGCCGCGCGCTGCTCGGCGGCTTCCCGCTGCAGCTCGCCAGCCTGCAGGGGCCGCTGGCGGATTTCCTGGCCCAGGCCTTCGGCGGCACCCGGCTGGACCCGGCGCCGTTCCTGCGCGGCGTCTACATCACCTCGGCGACACAGGCCGGCACGCCGATCGACCGGCTGACCGGGATGCTGGCCCGGTCCTTCGGGGTCGACCAGAAGCGCGCCCCCAGCCTGAAGCCGGTGGCCGGGCGCAACTATTTCCTCAAGCGCATGCTGGGCGAGGTCATCCTCGGCGAGGCGCTGCTGGTCGCGACCGGCTCGAAGCGGATGCGGCGGCTGCGCCTGCTGCGTATCGGCGCGCTCGGCACCATCGCGGCGGCGACGCTGGTCGTGTCGCTCGGTCTGTGGCGGGCGGAGGCGACCAACCGCGTTGCCGTCGAGCGCGCCGATGAGGCGATCGCCGGCTATCGCCAGCAGCTGGCCGGGGTCAGCCTCGACCAGGTGTCGGACGACGACCTGCCCAGCGTCGTGCCGCTGCTCGACACCGCCCGGGCGCTGCCGCGCGAACCGGCCGGCTGGCTGGCCGGCCTGTTCGGCCTGTCGCAGGCCGACAAGCTCGAGGCGGTCGAACGGTCGATCTACCATCGGTCGCTGGAGCGGATCCTGCTGCCGCGCCTGGTCTGGCGGCTGGAGCAGCAGATGCGCGGCCAGATCGACAACCCGGACTTCCTGTATCAGGCGACGCGGATCTACCTGATGCTCGGCGGCGCCGGCCCGCTCGACCCGGCCCTGGTGCGCGACTGGATGACGCTCGACTGGCAGGCGCGGTTCCCCGGCGTGCTGAACGCGCAGATGCGGGAGCATCTGGCGGTCCACCTTGACGCCCTGCTGGCGGAGCCGCTGCCGGCGGTGACGCTGGACGGGGCGCTGGTGGAGACCGCCCGGGCCTCCTTCAGCCGGGTGTCGCTGGCCGCCCGCGTCTATGGCCGGATCCGGCCCGAGGCCTCGGCCGCGGCGGTGCCGGGCTGGACGCCGGCGGCGGAGCTCGGCTCCGCCGGGGCGCAGCTTTTCACCCGCGTTTCCGGCAAGCCGCTGACCGACGGGATCCCCGGCTTCTACACCGCGGCCGGCTTCCAGACCGTGCTGTTGCCCCGGCTGGCCGGGGCGGCGAAGGCCGTGGCCGAGGAAAGCTGGGTGCTGGGGCGCAACGATGTCGTGCCGTCCGACGAGGCGGCGCTGCGGACGCTCGAGCGGGACGTCGTCGCGCTCTATGCCGCCGATTTCCAGGCGCAGTGGGACGGCATGCTGGCCGACCTGGTGCTGGCGCCCTTCGCCGACCGGCCCGCGGCGATCCAGGGACTCTACGTGCTGTCCTCGCCGCAATCGCCGATGCGCGACCTGCTGGTCTCGATCGCGCAGCAACTGACGGTGATGCCGGCCCCGCCGCCGGCCCCGGCGGGCCAAGCTGCCGGCCAGCCGGGCGGCGACGCCGGGGCGGAGCAGCGCAAGGCGCTGGCCGCGGTGATCGGCGCGGCCACGCCGGACAGCGCCATGCCGGCGGTCGATGCCCTCGACCAGCACTTCCGGCCGCTCAAGGATTTCGTTGGCGACGGCCAGGCGGCGCCGATCACCGGCGTCACCCGGCTGATCAACACGCTGCAGCAGGAGCTGGCCCAGCTCGGCCCCGACGCCGCCAACGTGCCGGCGGCGCTGCAGGGCAGCGGCGACCCGGTGCAGCTGCTGCTGGCGGAATCGCAGCGCCAGCCGGCGCCGGTGGCGCGCTGGCTGCAGCAGATCGCCGCTTCCGGCCAGTCGATGATCGGCAGCAGCGTGCGGCATGCGGCGGCGACCGCCTTCTCCGGCGCGGACGGTCCCGGCCAGCTGTGCAAGGCCGTGGTCGCCCGCCGCTTCCCCTTCTCGCCATCCTCGGATCAGGACGCGCCGCTGGACGATTTCGCCCGGTTGTTCGGGCCGGACGGGCTGTTCGACAGCTATTTCGACAGCCAGATCCGCCCCTTCGTCGACACCAGCGGCCCGGTCTGGCGGCTGCAGCCGGTCGGCGGCGTCACCCCGCCCGTCAGCCCGGCGACGCTGGCCCAGTTCCAGCGCGCCGCGGCGATCCGGGACGCGTTCTTCCCGTCCGGCGGCAACCAGCCGCAGATCCGCTTCGACCTCGCCCCGGCGGATGACGGGTCCGGGCCGGCGACTCTGGCCCTGGGCGGCACCACCATCGCCACCACGGGGGATCAGGCTCGCCAGGCATCGCTGACCTGGCCGGGGGCGGATGGGATGAACCCGGCGCGGATCTCCTTCGATCCGGCCGTCGCCGATGGCGGCCTCACCCCGGGCGGCGTATCGGCCGGTGGCGGTGGATCCATCGGCGCCAGCGGCCCCTGGGCGCTGTTCCGGCTGTTGCAGCAGGGGCGGCTGTCGCCCTCCGGCCGGCCCGAGGAGTTCGTGCTGGCCTTCCGGTCCGGCGCCAGCCAGGCCAGCTTCACCCTGCGGGCGGGATCGTCGCGCAACCCGTTCGGCAAGGACCTGCTGAAGGGCTTCCAGTGTCCGGTGCTGCAATGACCGGGCCGCAGGCGGACAGCCCGACGGTCGGTTTCTTCGGCAAGATCCCGTCGCGCGGCGATTTCCTCTGCGTCGGGCTGTCGCTCGGCTTCATCCAGGCCTGGGACGGCTGGCTGCAGGGCGTCCTCGCCGATGTCCAGCGGACTCTGGGCGAGGGCTGGGCCGAAGTGTGGCGCGTCGCGCCGGTCTGGCGCTTTGCCCTGCCACCCGGCCAGTGCGGTCATCACCCGGTGCTGGGACTGTGGATGCCCAGCATCGACCGGGTCGGGCGGTCCTTCCCCCTGACCATCGCCGCCGAGGGCGCGTCCGGGGGCGCGGATCAGGGCGACGCCTTCCTTGACGCGGTGGAGCGGATCGGTCGTGAGGCGATCTCCTACGATCTCGGGCCGGAGGCGGTGATGGACCGGCTGCGCGAGGCTCCCCTGCCATCCGCGGCCCCGGACCCCGGCGGGCAGGGCGCCCGGTGGTGGAGCGACGGCGGTCCGCTGGCGGAAGCGGCCGAGCTGGTGCTGGACACCCTGCCGGACAGCGCGGGCTTCGCACGGATGCTGGGGCGGTGAGCGAGGGTCTCCGCCACTGGGCCGCATCGCATCCTGGCGCGATCCGGCAGCAGAACCAGGATTCCTACATCTGCCGGCCGGAGCTCGGGCTGTTCTCGGTCGCCGACGGCGCCGGCGGTCATGTCGAAGGCGACGTCGCCTCGGCCCGGGTGGTCACCATGCTCGGCGAGATCCCGGCCGACATGCCGCCGTCCGAGCGGCTCGCCGCCGTGCGCAACCGGCTGCATGCCGCGCACAGCCTGCTGCTCGAACAGGGGCGCGTGCGGGTGCCGCAGGCGACGCTGGCCACCACCGTCATCGTGCTGATGGTCCATGGCGACCATTTCGCCTTCCTGTGGGCCGGGGATTCCCGCGGCTATCTGCTGCGCGACGGCGCGCTGCACCGCCTGACCTCCGACCACAGCCTGGTGCAGGAGCTGGTCGATTCCGGGGCGATCACGCCGGACGAGGCCGAGACGCATCCGCAGGGCAACGTGATCACCCGGGCACTCGGCGCCGGCGGCCCCGACCTCCTGGTCGACAAGGCACTGGGGGTGGCGCAGCCGGAGGACCGCTTCCTGCTGTGCAGCGACGGCCTGTACAAGGCCGTCGATCCGGACGAGATCATGGAGATCCTGGCCGGGGACGGCGATGTCGCGCAGCGCCTGGTCGAGGCCGCGCTGGCCCGGCGGGCCCGGGACAACGTCACGGCCGTGGTGGCTGTTCTCTGATGATTCCAGCAGTGAGATTCGTGATCTTGGTTATTTATTGAAAATAGAATCTGATTCTTCTTATTTAATGATTTTCATTTCCATTATTATTAGTGGATATTACGATTGTAGCCGATCGATGGTGGGAAAATCCATGCCGGCCGGTATGTTCGTCAGGCAACGACAGAATGCTGGGGAACGTAGACGACGGACCCGGCACGGCTTGGGATGGAGCTTTCGATGGCTGAATTCGGTGAGCTTTTCTGCACCGCGGCGGATGTGGCCGGTGCCGTTATGGGCGCAGTGACAGGCACTGAGAGCGTGGCGGCCAACCTGGCGGGCAACGCGAACTGGTCGGTGCCGGGCCTCGCGGCCATCGCTCCGGTCTATCAGGCCGCCATGCTGATGGCCCGGCGGGGCCAGGTCGAGATCCTGCCCAACCTGCATTTCGCCGCGAACGGCCATGACGAGACGCCGAGCCCGGTGACGAAGCGGTACCTGCAGACCCGCGCCTACAAGCAGATCGGCGCCGGGATCTGGGGCGTCGCGGGCGCCGCCTCCTCGATTCCCGCGCAGAACTTCGACGGGTTCAGCGCCGTCCGGCACATCAATGCCGGGGGATCCACGGGCGTCCACATCTACCGGCTGTTGCAGATCGCCAAGCGGTACAGGCAGTCGCAGACGATCGCCGAGTGGTGCAACCGGGTGCTGAAGGCGAAATACGCCAAGGCCGGCATCCGCGGCGCCCAGCTGGCGGGCTCGCTGATTCCGATCCCCGGGGCCCAGGCGGCCCTGGGCGGGGCCGCGGCGCTGGCCAGCGTGGCCACGACGAAGACCTTCAACGGCACCTGCATGGCTGCAGCCGCGGAGATCCACTGGCGGGCCTTCCAGGAGACGACGGTCGCCGGGCGGACCGGCGGCGGCACCGGCCCCGCCACCCAGATCATGAACGAGTTGTTCCGCCGCCGTGGTGCCACGCGGGTGCTCGGCTCCTACGACGTCGCGGCGCTGATCCGCGAGCCGGGCGGCTGGATGGCGGTCGGTGACAAGATCCTGTTGATCTGAAGCCGGCGCGGTCTGCAGGCGAAAGCACCGCCCGCCAGGCTTCCTGGCGGGCGGTTCCATTTCGGGCAAGGGGCCGGCACGTCGCCGCCGGTCCGCCGTCCCGACAGCAAAAGGCCCGGCGACGGGGTGTCGCCGGGCCGGGCACGAGGCGGGAAGACGGGTCAGGTCAGCTGCGCCGTCTCCAGGTCGTAGGTCGAGGTGAAGTTCTGGCCCTCGGTCGCGTCGTCCTTCATCTGCTTGGTGCTGAAGGCGACCTTGGTGAAGCTCAGCGTCACCGACTCGCCCGGACGGTCCGAACCGCCCATCGAATAGTCGCTGATCAGCGTGTTGGTCAGCTCGAGCGACAGGTAGACGTCCAGCTTGCCCTTGTCGGTGCGGACGAAGTCGAGCTTCACGGTCTTGCCGTGGCCGCCGAGGGCCTCGGCCATCAGCTTGCCGGTGGCGACGTCGTTGTCCTTGGTGATCGTGACCTGGCCGATCGACGGCGCGGTCGATTCACGGTCGGCGGAGGAGCCGACGGTGCTCGACAGCGCGCGCCCGACGCCCCATTGGAACGAATGGCATTCGATCCAGTCCTTGTGGCCGGTCTCGGTCACGTCGCCGGTGATGGCGTCGTACTTCATGTAGATGGACATGGCTGCATTGACCCTTTCGTCTTATTGCAGGTGGCACAGGAAGGCGCCGGAGCCGTCGATCGCGACCGTGGCCTGCTCCACCGGCCGTCCCTCCGCCATGCGGGCGAGGAACTGGGCCGACAGATCCGGCAGCAAGGTCTTGGTCAGCAGGCTCTCGATGGCGCGGGCGCCGGCGCTGGCATCGGTGCAGCGCGCGACGACGGTGTCGATCAGCTCCGGGCTGTAGCGCAGGGCGGCGCCGAACTTGCGTTCGATCCGCCCGCCAATCCGGTCGAGCTGCAGGGTGGTGATCTGGCGCAGTGTGTCCCGGGCCAGCGGCAGGTAAGGCACGGCCGTGACCCGGCCGAGGAAGGCGGGCTTGAAGCTCCTGGCCAGCTCCTCGCGCAGCGCTACGCCCAGGCCCTCGGCATCGGGCGCGGTCTCGGGATCGGCGAACAGCCGCGCGATCAGGTCGGTCCCGGCATTCGACGTCATGATGATGACGGTGTTCTTGAAGTCGATGTCACGGCCCTCGCCGTCCTTCATCGTCCCCTTGTCGAACACCTGGAAGAAGATGTCGTGGACGCCGGGATGCGCCTTCTCCATCTCGTCCAGCAGGATGACGGAGTAGGGGCGGCGGCGCACCGCCTCGGTCAGGATCCCGCCTTCGCCGTAGCCGACATAGCCGGGCGGGCTGCCCATCAGCAGGCTGACCTTATGCTCCTCCTTGAACTCGCTCATGTTGATGACGGTGAGGTTCTGCTCGCCGCCATACAGCAGCTCGGCCAGGGTCAGCGCCGTCTCGGTCTTGCCGACGCCGGAGGTGCCGACCATCAGGAACACGCCGATCGGCTTGCGCGGATCGGTCAGCCCGGCACGCGAGGTGCGGATCGACTGCGCGATCGCCTCCAGCGCATGGGGCTGGCCGACGACGCGCCGCTCCATCGCCTCGCGCAGGGTCAGCACGGTGCGGATCTCGTCCGACCGCATCCGTCCGGCCGGGATGCCGGTCCAGCTCTCGACGATCTCGGCCACCGCCTGGGCGTCGACCACCGGGAACACCAGCGGCTGCTCGCCCTGTAGGGTGCGCAGCTCGCCGGCCAGCGCGGCCAGGTCCTGCTGCAGGGCGGCCGGATCGGGCTCGGCCTCGACCCGCGCCCGGGTCTCGCCGATCGCGGCGGCCAGGCGGCGCTCCTCGCCCCAGCGTGATTCCAGCGTCGCCAGCCGCGCGGCCAGCTGCGCGGTCTCGGCCTCCAGCGTCGCCACGCGGGCGGCATGGTCGGCGCCGGACAGCAACTCCCGGCGCAGCACCCGCAGCTCGGCGGCGATCAGCTCGATCCGGCGCCGAGTGTCCTCGACGGCTGGCGGCGGCGCGGCCTGGCTCATCGCCACCCGGGCGCAGGCGGTGTCGATCAGGCTCACCGCCTTGTCCGGCAGCTGTCGGCTGGGGATGTAGCGGGCCGACAGCTTGACGGCGGCGTCCAGCGCCTCGTCCAGGATGCGAACGCCGTGGTGTTTCTCCAGGGTCTGCACCAGGCCGCGGATCATGGCGACGGCCATGTCCTCGGACGGCTCATCCACCTTCACGGTCTGGAAGCGGCGGGTCAGGGCCGCATCCTTCTCGAAGTATTTCTTGTATTCGGCCCAGGTGGTCGCCGCGATCACCCGCAGCTCGCCGCGGGCCAGCGGCGGCTTCAGCAGGTTGGCGGCATCGCCCTGGCCGGCGCCGTTGCCCGCGCCGATCAGCGTGTGCGCCTCGTCGATGAACAGGATCACCGGGGTCGGGCTGGACTGGCTTTCCTCGATCACCGATTTCAGCCGGTTCTCGAACTCGCCCTTGATCCCCGCCCCGGCCTGCAGCAGGCCGAGATCGAGGGTGCGGATGGCGACATTGGCGATCGCCTCCGGCACGTCGCCGGCGGCGATGCGCAGGGCCAACCCCTCGACCACCGCGGTCTTGCCGACGCCGGCCTCGCCGGTGAGGATCGGGTTGTTCTGCCGGCGCCGGGTCAGGATGTCGATGACCTGGCGGATCTCGCCGTCGCGGCCGAGGATCGGGTCGATCCGGCCCTCCCGCGCCCGGGCGGTCAGGTCGACGGTGTACTTGTCCAGCGCCGCGCTGCCGCCGGGGGCGGCCGCCTTCTGGCCCGCGGCCGTCGCGGCGCCGTGAGCCGCGACCGGCGTCTCGGCGCTGTCCGCGACGATGCCGGCGAAGTCCCGGCGCAGCATGTCGGGAAGGATGTGCCGCAGCTCGGGCGCCACGTCGCGCAGCCGGCTGCCCAGCGCCTCGTCGGCCATGGCGGCCAGGACCAGGTGGCCGGACCGCACATGGCCGGCGCCGGCTTCGACGGAGGCGAACAGCCAGGCATCCTTGATCAGCTCGACCAGGTCCGGCGACAGCCCCGGGGCCCGGCCGTTCCCGGTCTTCATCCGGTCCAGCGCCGCGGTCAGCTGGGCCGCCAGACGCTCCTCCGAGATCTCGAAGCGGCGGGCGATCAGCGCGGCGTCCGATTGCGGGGCTTCGAGCAGCTGCAGCAGCCAGTGCTCGATCTCGACGTTGTAATGGGTGCGGGACAGCGTCCGACCGGCAGCTGCCTCCAACCCTCGGCGGCAGAGATCGTTCAGTCGGTCGACCAGCGACCGCAAGTCGACAGCCGGCATCATCGCTCCTCTGGATCGCCGCATCCCACGGCCGATTGCTGCCGAGATTTGTTTGTTCGCCCCGGGCTGTCCAGTCCAGATGGGTTACGGCGGTAACTCTCTTAAGAAATAATGAAATAATCTAGTAACGATCTTGAGCAGAAATGGGCGATGAAGAGTGGAGTCCTTCTGCTCTGTCCGACGGGATGGAGAATATGGCGGCGGCGGATCAAGAAGATTTACTGGATGTGGACGGGCTCCTGCAGCCGATCTCGGAAGAGAATCCGGCTGGAAGCGATCCGCGTCTGGATGTCACCCCGCAATCGCTGTATTTCCGCCTGCGCGATGCCCGATCGGAGGCACGGGCGGCGGAGCGGGTGGCCGACAACGACCCCGCGGCGGATGCGGGTGGCGCGCGCCACTGGCTCACGGTCCGCGAGCTGGGCGTTGAGGCGCTGGCCGGCACCGGCAAGGATATCGAGATCGCGGCCTGGTTGACCGAAAGCCTGGTGCGCACCGACGGGCTAGCGGGGCTGATGGCCGGGGCGCGGCTGATCACCGGCCTGGCGTCCCGCTACTGGACCAACGGCCTATTCCCCACGCCGGACGAGGACGGCATCGCCGGCCGCGTCGCGCCGGTTGCCGGGCTGAGCGGCGAGGGCGGCAACGGCACCCTGCTGCAGCCCTTGCGCAAGCTGATCCTGTTCGACCGCGCCGACGGCACGCCGCTGACCTATTGGCGGTTCGAGCAGGCGGAGGAGGTCGAGGTCCTGGACCCGGCCCGCAAGGCCCAGCGGCTCGCCGCCGGGGTGCCGCCGCTGGCCGAGCTGGAGGCCGAGGCCAAGTCGATCGGCCGCGACCGGCTGTCCGGGCTGCATCGGGAGGTCGTCGCGGCCCTGGAGGCCTGGCGCGGGATGGATGAGGCGCTGACCGCCGTGGCCGGGGCCGACGCCCCGCCGACCGGCCGCGTCCTCGATCTCCTGGACAAGCTGCGGCGCACCATCGAGCGCTACGCCCCGCCCGCAGCACCGGTGCAGGATCTGCCCGAGGCGGCCGAGGAGGTCGCGGCCGAAGGCGAGCAGCCCGCACGGGTGCCGGCGGACCGGGCCGTGACGCGCGAGGAGATGCTGCAGCAGATCTCCCGCATCGCCGCCTATTTCCGCACGAACGAGCCGCATTCCCCGCTCAGCTACACGCTCGACGACGCCGTCCGCCGGGCCCGGATGGGCCTGCCGGATCTGCTGAGGGAGATGATGCCGGAGGCGGCGGCGCGGGCCACCGTCCTGTCGGGCCTCGGCATCCGGCCGCCGGAGGAATGAGGTGCGGCGCTGCCCCCGACCCGTCCATCGCCACACCCTGCGCGCCTGACCCGGCGCATCCCATGACCCGAGGAGAGACCCGATGAGTGCCAGTGCCAGCATCCACGAAAAACTCGGCCGCGTGCGCCGGCCGCGCGTCCACATCACCTATGAAGTCGAGACCGACGGCGCGCAGATCGTGCGCGAGCTGCCCTTCGTCGTCGGCGTCGTCGGCGACTTCTCCGGCGATCCGACCCAGCCGCTGCGGCCGCTGGCAGAGCGCAAGTTCGTGCAGATCGACCGCGACAATTTCGACGAGGTGATGCAGCGGCTCGGGCCGGGCCTGCACCTCAAGGTCAACGACAAGCTCAGCGACGACGGCGGCTACATGGCGGTCGACCTGAAGTTCAACGGCATCGAGGATTTCGAGCCGGGCCGCGTGCTGGACCAGATCCCGGCTCTCAAATCGCTGCTCGAGACCCGCAACCGGCTGCGCGACCTGATGAGCAAGGCCGACCGTTCGGAGGAGCTCGAGCTGCTGCTGGAGCAGGTGCTGAAGAACAAGGACGACTTCGAGGCGATCTCGGGTCAGCTCGGTCTCAAGAAGGAAGGCTGAACCATGGTGGACAAGGTTCCCGCCCCCGAGGCTGCGGCCGCCGCGTCGGCCCCTGCCGCAACCGAGACGCTCGGCCTGCTCGACCAGGTCGTGTCGGCGACCAAGCAGACCGAGCCGGACCGCGCCCAGGACCTGGTGCGGACGCTGATCGAACAGGCCCGTGTCGGCACGGTCACCTTCGACCGGAACCTGACCCGGACGATCGAGCGCGCGATCCAGCTGATCGACACGAAGCTGTCCGACCAGCTCAACGAGGTCGTCCACGATCCGAAGTTCCTGAAGCTGGAAGGCAGCTGGCGTGGCCTGCACTACCTGGTCATGAACAGCGAAACCGGCACGATGCTGAAGATCCGGATGATGAATCTCTCCAAGCGGGAGCTGAATCGGGATCTGACGCGCGCGGTCGAGTTCGACCAGAGCCTGATGTTCCGCAAGATCTACGAGAACGAGTTCGGCACCCCGGGCGGCGAGCCGTTCGGCACGATCATCGGCGACTATGAGTGGACCAACCACCCCGACGACATCGAGACGCTACGCCTGATGTCCAATGTCAGCGCCGCCGCCTTCGCGCCGTTCGTCTCGGCCGCCGGCGCAGGGATGATGGGCTTCGAGCAGTGGACCGAGCTGTCGCGGCCGCGCGACCTGGCGAAGATCTTCGACACGGCGGAATACCTGAAGTGGCGCGGCTTCCGCGACAGCGAGGACAGCCGCTTCGTCTCGCTGGTCATGCCGCGCGTCGTGGCCCGCCTGCCCTATGGCGAGCGGACCAAGCCGATCGAGGAGTTCACCTACGAGGAGGCGCCGATCGACGCCGCCGGCAAGCCCCTGCCGATGGACCATCAGCAGTATTGCTGGATGAACGCCGCCTTCGTCATGGGCGTGCGGATGACCGAGGCCTTCTCGAAATACGGCTTCTGCACCGCGATCCGCGGCGCCGAGAACGGCGGCAAGGTCGACAACCTGCCGCAGCACATCTTCATGTCGGATGACGGCGACATCGACGCCAAATGCCCGACCGAGATCGGCATCACCGACCGGCGCGAATACGAGCTGTCCAATCTCGGCTTCCTGCCGCTGTGCCACTACAAGAACCACGACTACGCCGTGTTCTTCGGGGCCCAGACGGTGCAGAAGCCGAAGGAATACGACCGGCCGGACGCCACGGCGAACGCCCGGATCTCGACCCGGCTGCCCTACATCATGGCCACCGGCCGCTTCGCGCATTACCTGAAGATCATGGCGCGCGACAAGATCGGCAGCTTCATGGAGGCCGAGGACTGCCAGCGCTGGCTGAACCGCTGGATCGGCAACTACGTCAACATCAACGAGAATGCCGGCGCCGACAGCAAGGCCCGGTACCCGCTTCGCGAGGCCAAGGTCGAGGTTCAGGAGATCCCGGGCCGGCCGGGCGCCTACAACGCCATCGCCTATCTGCGGCCCTGGCTGCAGATGGAGGAGCTGACGGCCAGCCTGCGGATGGTGGCGCGCATCCCCGAGCGGGTCTGACATGCCGGAGGCGGGGCAGCCATCGGCCGACGCGGCGGGGCAGGGTGCTGCCCCGTTGCGCGCCGGGATCCTGGCCGGGCGGGTCGGCGGCGCCGGGGACGGCGCGGCCGGCTCGCGCCTGGCCGGCTTCCTGCGTCAGGACCGCGGCGCGCTGGCGGGCTGGTTCGGCGCCCCGCTGGCCGCCCGGATACGGCACGACCCCGGCCTGCTCCGCGGCCTGCTGGACCACGACATCGCGGCGATCGACCGGATGATCGCGGCCCAGCTCGACGAGGTCCTGCACCATCCGCGGCTGCAGCGGCTGGAGGGATCCTGGCGCGGCCTGGCCTGGCTGGTCGACGGCCTCGATCCCACCTCACGGCTGAAGACCCGGCTGCTCTCCGCCTCCTGGGCGGAGCTGGACCGCGACGCGGCCAAGGCCAGCGAGTTCGACCAGTCGGCCCTGTTCCGCCTGGTCTACGAGGCCGAGTTCGGCCGGGCGGGCGGCGAGCCCTTCGGCCTGCTGGTCGTCGACCATGAGCTTCGGCACGTGCCGGAGCGGCGCCGCCCCGGGGATGGCGCCCCGGTCGACGACGTCTCGCTGCTGTCGGCGCTGGCGGCGATCGGGGCCGCGTCCTTCATGCCGGTCGTGCTGGCCGCCGCCCCCGGGCTGCTCGGCGTCGACGGCTTCGGCGACCTCGCCTTGTCCAACGACGCGGCGGCGGCGTTCCGCGACGACGACCATGCCCGCTGGCGCACCCTGGCGTTGCGCGAGGACACGCGGTTCCTGTGCATCGCCATGCCCCGGGTGCTGGCGCGGCCGCCGTGGCGGCCGGACCCGGCCCGGCCGGACGGGCTGCGCTACGAGGAATACGCGCCGGAGGCCCGGCACCGCACCTGGTCGGTGGCCTGCTACGCCTTCGCCGCCACCGTCGCCCGGGCTCAGGCCCTGCACAACTGGCCGGCCGATATCCGCGGCGTCGGCACCGACCGCGTCGGCGGCGGGCTGGTGCTCGACCTCCCGGCCGAGCCCTTCGTGCTCGGGCCCGAGACGGTCTGGAACCGGCCGTCGCTGGACCTGGCGCTGACCGACCGGCAGGAGCGCGACCTGGTGGCGGCGGGGCTGATGCCGCTGAACACGCTGCCCTATGGCGATGCCGCTTTCGCCGCCGTGCACAGCCTGCAGACCCGGGCGGCCGACGCACCCGGGCGCGACCCGACCCCCGCCGTCGCCAACCGGCGCCTGTCGGCGCAGGTCAACGCGATGCTCTGCGTGTCCCGCTTCGCCCACTACATCAAGATCATGGGGCGCGAGATGACCGGCTCCTCGATGACCGCGGAGGAGGTCGAGCGCCGCCTGCAGACCTGGATATCCGGCTACACCAACGCCAGCCTCAATGCCGGGCCGGACAGCCGGGCGCGCCAGCCGTTGGTGTCCAGCCGGATCAAGGTGCACGAGATGGCGGGCCGCCCCGGCGCGTTCGGTTGCGTCATCCATCTGCAGCCCCACCACCAGCTCGACGACGTGTCGGCGGTGTTCCGCCTGGTCACCGGCCTGTCCGCCCAGGACGCGGCCGCCTGATGCCCGATCGCCCCCATGCCCAGACCCAGGAGAATTCGATGCTGACGAAAGCCGGAGAGCTGTTCCGCGAGGGTGATCTGCAGGGGGCGATCGAGGCCGCCAACGCCGCGGTCAAGGCCGCCCCGGCTGACAGCGGGGCGCGGATCCTGCTGGCCGAGCTGCTGGTGTTCGCCGGCAACCACGAGCGCGCCGATTCCCTGCTGGACGCGACCAGCACGATCGATCCGCCCTCGGCGCTGGTGGTTGCCGAGTTCCGCCAGCTGCTGAGGGCGGAGACGGCCCGCCGCCAGGTCCTGGCCGAGGGCCGCCCGCCGGAGTTCCTGGGCCAGCCGACCGAGACCCAGACCCATCTGCTGCAGGCGCTGGTGGCGCTGCGGGCCGGTGACGAGGCCGGCGCCGCCGAAGCCGTGCAAGCCGCGGAGGAAGCGCGCCCGGCTGTCGCCGGCCAGCGCGACGGCGTCGACTTCGCCGATTTCCGCGACGCCGACGACCTGTCGATCGGCAATTTCGAGGTGCTGACGACCACGGCGAAATATTTCTGGATCCCGACCGAGCGGGTCGAGAGTGTCGAGTTCCACCCGGCCAAGCGGCCGCGGGACCTGTTCTGGCGCCGCTGCACCATGGTGGTGCGCGACGGGCCGGACGGCGACGTCTACCTGCCGGCGCTGTACCCGCCCGCGCTGCTGCCGTCGGACGCGGCGGCGGGCGACCGCCTGCGCCTCGGCCGCGCCACCGAATGGACCGAGGCGGCGCCGGTGCGCGGCATCGGCCAGCGCGTCTACATGGTCGGGGAGGAGGCGGTGCCGGTGCTGCAGCTGGCCGCGCTGGACTTCGCATGACCCAACGGCCCATCGCCTCGCGGCCGCGCGCCCCGCTTCCGGCGCGGCGGCCGCTGCTCGACCGGCTGATCGATCCGGAGTCCGGCGCCGATTCGTCGCCGTCGGCGGCGGAATCGGTCGAGCTGCTGCGCCGGTCGGTGCATCGCGACCTCGAGGCGCTGCTGAACGCCCGCCGGCCCTGGCGGTCGGTGCCGGACACGACCCCGGCGCTGCGCCTGTCGCCGCTCGGCTACGGCATGCCGGACTTCACCGCCGGGGCGTTCAACGAGCGCCGCCAGCGCGACGCGCTGCGGCTGGAGGTCGAGGAGACCATCCGCCAATTCGAGCCGCGCCTGACCCAGGTCCAGGTGCAGCTGGCCGATGACGGCGACCTGCTGCGTGCCACGCTGCGGCTGCGGATCGACGCGCTGCTGCGGGTCGATCCGGCGCCGGAGCCGATCGTGTTCGACACCGTGGTCGACACCACGACCTCGGATGTCACCTTGCGCCCGCTCTACGAAGGCTGACCCCATGTCGGACGCCTTCCTGCCCTACTACAACCGCGAGCTGGCCGCCCTGCGCAGCCTGGCGGGCGAGTTCGCCGAGGCCCATCCGAAGGTCGCCGGCCGGCTGCGGCTGACCCCCGATGCGGTCGACGACCCGCATGTGGCGCGGCTCCTGGAAGGCGTGTCGTTCCTGGCCGCCCGCGCGCAGCAGCGGCTGGACGACGAGTTCCCCGAGCTGACCGACGCGCTGCTCGGGTCGCTGTACCCGCACTACCTGGCGCCGGTGCCGTCGGCGGCGATCGTCCAGTTCGCCTGCCAGCCGGACCTGCGTGTCCCGGCGGTGGTGCCGGCCGGCACGGCGCTGAAGACCGACCCGATCCAGGGCGTGCCCTGCCGCTTCCGCACCGCCTACGACACCACGCTGTGGCCGGTGGAGATCGAAAGCGCCCGGCTGACCGGCATGCCGCTGGCCGCCCCGGTCCATCCCGACGCGCAGGGCGCCCGCAGCAGCCTGCGCATCGTGCTGCGCACCAGCGATCCCGAGGCGACCTTCGCCGAGCTGGGGGTCGACCGGCTGCGCTGCTTCCTGCGCGGCGCCTTCGACCAGAGCCTGCCGCTGTACGAGCTGCTGTGCGGCCATGTCGTCGGCGTGGCGCTGGCGGACGGGCCGAACGACATCGCCCCGACGCTGCTGCCGTCCGGCACCATCAAGCCGGTCGGCTTCGCGCCGGATGAGGCGCTGGTGCCGTGGCCGGCGCGGTCCTTCTCGGGCTTCCGGCTGCTGACCGAATACTTCGCCCTGCCGGAGAAGTTCCTGTTCGTCGACCTCTGCGGCCTCGACGCCCGGACCCTGATTCATGAGCGCAACCGGCTGGAGATCTTCGTCTATTTCGACCGGCCGGCGCCCGACCTGGAGCGGCGGTTGCAGCCCGACTGCCTGGCGCTGGGCTGCACCCCGATGGTCAACCTGTTCGCCCAGCCCTGCGAGCCGGTGCCGCTGACGCATCAGCGCACCGAATATCCCGTGGCCGCCGACAACCGGCGTCCGAAGGCCTTCGAGATCTGGAGCGTCGAGCGGGTGCGCGAGCTGCGCGGCGACGGCTCGTCGCGCCCCTGGCGGCCCTTCTACCGCCACCCGGCGGTGGAGCAGGTGGAGGAGGAACCGAGCGGCTTCTACGCCGTGGTCCGCCGCCAGACCCCGGGTGCGGTGAGCGGCACGGACGTCTTCCTGGCGCCGTTCGACCCGGCCCTCTCGGTCGACCGGCCGGCGGACACGGTGCTGTCGGTCGACGCGCTGTGCACCAATCGCGACCTGCCGGCGGAGCTGCCCTTCGGCGGCGGCCAGCCGCGGCTGCATCTGGCGGAAGGGGTCAGCGCGGTGCGCGGCGTGACCTGCCTGACCGCCCCGACCCCGTCGCTGCGGGCGCCGCTGCGCGAGCATCACAGCTGGCGGCTGATCTCGCATCTGTCGCTCGGCCATCTCTCGATCGTCGGCGGCCCGGCCGCGGCCGACAGCCTGCGCGAGGTGCTGCGGCTGTACGATTTGCGCGACACGGTCGAGACCCGCGCCCTGATTGCCGGCCTGGTCGGCGTGCGGTCGAAGCCCGGCACCGCGCGCATCCCGGGCGCCCGCCCTGGCGGCTTCTGCCGCGGCATCGATGTCACGCTGGAATTCGACCCGCGGGTGTGGGAGAGCGCCGGCCTCTTCCTGCTGGCCACCGTGCTGGACCGCTTCCTGGCGCTGCACGCCACGGTCAATTCCTTCGTCCGCACCACCGCGGTGCTGCAGGGCCAGTCCGGCGCCGCCGCCGCGTTCCCGCCCCGGGCCGGGGCGCGGGTGCTGGCATGACCACCGGCGCGCCCACGCCTGCGGGCGGATCGGCCCCGGCCGAGACCGTGTTCGCCGAGGCGGCGCCGGCGGCCGAGGTCCCGGCTCCCGAGGAGGCGGCCGTGCCCGCCCGGCCGCGGGACCGGTCCCTGCTGCAGACCCTGGTGGAGGAGCCGGCGCGTTTCGGCTTCGACGCCGCCATCGCCGTGCTGATGCAGGCGGCCGGCCGGGCCGAGCCGGGCGAGGCCGTGCGCTTCCACGCCGTATCGGGCCTTGGCTTCGTTCCGTCCGACGTGCTGGCGGTCGAGCGTGGCGAGGATGGGCTGCGCGCCACGATCGGCCTGATCGGGCTGACCGGGCCGTCCGGCGTGCTGCCGCGCCCCTACACCGACATGGTCAATGGCGAGCAGCGGCGCCGGTCCCCGGCGCTGGCCGAATTCCTCGACCTGTTGGCGCAGCGGCCGATCGCGCAGTTCGCCGGGGCCGGGATCAAGTACCGGCCTCACCGGGCCGCCGCCGCCAACGCGCTGGGCGACCCGGCCGCCGCGTCCGTTCCGGCGGACGGGCTGCGCGACATCCTGCTGGCGCTCACCGGCTACGCCACGCCGCATCTGGCGCCGCGACTCGCCGTCGGCACCGACCCGCTGCTGTTCTATGCCGGTCACTTCTCGGCCTGGCCGCGCTCGGCCGACCGCCTGGCTGCGCTGCTGTCCGACTGGCTCGGCCGGACGGTCGAGGTCGAGCAGTTCGCCGGCGCCTGGCTGGCGCTGGAGCCCGAGCAGATGTCGGCGCTGCCGGCGGGGGACCGGCCCGGCCAGTTCTGCCAGCTGGGCATCGACGCCGCGGCCGGCAACCGGGCCTGGGACGCACAGGCGCGCATCATCCTGCACATCGGTCCCCTGGACCTCGGCGGCTTCGAGTCGATGCTGCCCGACCGCACGCTGCTGCGCCGCCTGGCCGCGCTGGTGCGGGCCTATCTGGGATTCGAGACCGATTTCGCCATCAACCCGATCCTGGCGGCGGCCGCCGTGCCGCCGCTCGGGATCTCCGCCGCGGCACCGCCGCGCCTGGGCTGGAACAGCTGGCTGCCGACCGGCGAGGCCCGCCGCGAGGACGCGGACGAAGCCCTGTTCGAGGCCGGCCTGATCGAGCAGTTGGGAGAGACTGGATGAGCTGGAACGGCGGCTACGTCACCGACGTGGCCTACACCACCGGATATTACGCGCCGCAGACGCCCGGGCACATCGCCCTGGCCTGCCTGATGGGGAACGTGCTGCCCGGCTTCACCCGCCAGCCGGACCGGCTGACCTATCTCGAACTCGGCTGCGGCCGCGGCCGCGGCGCGCTGTGCCTCGCCGCCAGCAACCCGGAGTGGCGGGTCATCGCCGTCGACTTCATGCCGGCGCATATCGCCGAGGCGCGCGAGTTGGCGGCGGATGCCGGGATCGACAACATCGAGTTCATCGAGGCCGACATCGCGACCTTCGATCTCCAGCTGCTGCCGGAGGTGGATGTCGCCAGTGCCCATGGCCTGTGGAGCTGGGTGTCGGACGAGGTCCGGGCCGGCATCGTTCGCATCATGGGCAGCCGCCTCCGCCCCGGCGGCGTGCTGCATCTCAGCTACAACGCGCTGCCGGCCTGGCAGGGCGTGCTGGGCCTCCAGCGCCTGATCCGGACCGCCGGGGAGCGGATCGACGGGCGCAGCGACCGCAAGGCGGCAGGGGCGATGCAGCTGGTCCAGGCCCTGGGCGAGGCCGGCGCCTTCCACCTGGACCAGAGCGACCTGGTCCGGGTGCTGAAGAAGGACCTGCCAGACATGCCGTCCGAATACCTGGCCCATGAATACATGAATGCCGACTGGCGGCCCTGCTTCCACGCCGACGTGGCCGCCGCGCTGGGCGATGCGAAGCTCGACTACGTCGCCTCCGGCGAGATCCTCGAGAACTTCCCCGAGCTGATGCTGAGCGAGGCGCAGCGCGCGGTCATCGGCAAGACTGAAGATGCCGGGCTGCGCGAGCTGATGAAGGATATGTGCCTGCCGCGCAGCCTGCGCCACGACATCTTCGTCCGCGGGCCGCGGGGGCTCAGCGGCAAGGCGCGGAACGCCGCGCTCGCCGGGCTGTGGCTGACCCTGACGCGCCGGCCCGAGGATTTCACCTATGCCGTGAACATGCCGGTGGGGCAGGCGTCGCTGGAGCGCGGCTTCTACGAGCCCGTCGTCGCCGCGCTGGCCGAAGGGCCGCGGCGGGTCAGCGACCTGCTGGCCTTGCCCGGGGTGACGGGCAAGCGCGACAACCCGGCGGAGCTGGTCGGCATGCTGGTCGGCACCGGGCAGGCCGTGCCGGTGGCCCGGCCCGAGGCCGGGGTCGGCGAGGCCGCGGCGCGGCTCAACAGCCGGATCGCGGCCCGCATCCTGCAGAACGGCGACCCGCCGCATGGCGCCCTGGCCAGCCTGCGGCTGGGCAGCGGCCTGCGCTGCGGCGGCAACGACACGCTGGCGACGGCGATGATCCAGCGCTTCGGCGTCGACGCGCCGGTGGCGCGCTGGGCCGAGGCGCTGGGCCTGCCGCCGCAGGGCGAGGAGCGTGACCGCTTCCTCAAGGAGGCGGAGGAGACCCGCGACCGCCGGGCGTCGGTCTGGCGCCACGCGGGGATCATCTAGATGCAGACGACACGGAAAGGACGATCCATGCGGATCCGGCGACTCTCGGCCCTCCTGGCGACGGCGCTGCTCGCCTTGTCCCCCCGGCTGGCCGCGGCGGAGCCCGGCAAGGCCGCGCTGGTGATCGGCAACGGCACCTATCAGGGCGGGGCGTCGCTCACGGCCTGCGGCCAGTCGGCCCGCGACGTCGCCACATGGCTGCGGCAGCGCGGCTTCGCGGTGGAGGAGGCGATCGACGCCACCTCGGTCGCCATGCGCAGCGCCATCGGCAGCTTCGTCACCCAGGCCTCCGGCGCGCCGCAGCGGACGGCGATCATCTATGTCTGCAGCTACGCCGCCGTTTCGAACCAGCGGCTGTTCCTGCTGCCGTCGGATTCGGACCCGCATCAGCCGACGCGGCTCGAAACCCAGGGCATCATCATCAAGGCGCTGCTGAACACCCTGGGCGGCACCAACGGCGTGCTGTTCGCCGATCTCGGCGTGGCGCCCGACCGCGACGCCGCCGACGCCATCGATGCGCTGCAGACCGGGCTGCCGACGGGGGCGCATTTCGCCATCGTCGCCCGCAACGATGCCGGCGTGGGCTCGCTGGGGCGGGCGCTGCCGGGACTGCTGGGCGGGGCCGGCCAGGATTGGGGCCGGCTTGCCGCGGTGTTCCAGGCCCAGAACGCCGCCGGGCCGGAGCGGCTGGCGGTCTTCGCCCCGCCGCAGGGGCCGATGTCGCCGGTGCAGGATGTGCCCGCGGCGGTTGTCGCGGCCGCGCCGCCGGCACCCGCCCCGACTCCGGCTCCCGCGGAGGAGCCACATCCGGTCGAAGCCGCGCCGGTGCCTGTCGCCACCACCGATCAGCCGTCGCCGGAGGCGCAGGCGGCCGCATCGGAGCCGGCAGCCGTCGCGCCCGCAGCCGCGCCGGCGGCAGCGCCCGAAGCCGTGCATCCGCCGGCGGGGGCGCCGCTGCAGCTGGTGCCGCCCCCACGGCCGGCCGAGGCCGCGCCGCAGGTCGCCGATATCGGCCCCGCGGATCAGCAGCAGCCGGTGGTCCCCGAGGCCCCGGCCCCGAGCGGCGAGGTGGCTCCGCCCCCGCCGGCCGCCCCGGCAGTGGCCGCTCCGGTGCAGGCGACCCAGCCGCCGGCACGGCCGACCAGCTCGCGGTCCGGCCGGATCCAGGCGGCGCTGGCCCGCCGCGGCTTCTACAGCGGGACGGTCAGCGGCCGCATGGACAGCCGGACCCGGGAGGCGATCCGCGCCTTCCAGGCCAGCCTCGGCGACCCGTCGAGCGGCGTGCTGACGCAGATCCAGATCGCCAAGCTCCTGAATATCGGGCAATGACGCCATGACGCTTCGGGTCAAGTTCAACCTGGTGATGCTGGCGGCCTTCCTGGCCGGGCTGGGCCTGGCCGCGCTGTTCGTCAACGCCGCCAGCGAGCGCGAGGCACGCCGCGCGGTGCTGGCGGAGGCCGCCGCCATCATGGGGGCCGCCAACGCCACGGTGCACTACACCGACACCCAGGTGGCGCCGCTGCTGACCCCGCAGATGAAGGCCCAGTTCCTGCCGCAGAGCATTCCGTTCTTCGCCGCCCAGCAGACCTTCGACGAATGGGCGAAGGCGTTTCCGGACTACGCCTTCCGGCAGCCGACGACCAACCCCACCAACCCGGCCGACCGGCCGGTGCCGTGGGAGGCCGACATCATCAAGGCGCTGCGGGCGCAGCCGGAGCTGGACCATCTGGTGACCGAGCGCGTGGGGGAGAATGGCGGGTCGATCCTGTCCTATTCGCAGCCGGTCCGGGTCTCGAGCGAAAGCTGCCTCGCCTGCCATTCGACCCCCGAGGCCGCGCCGGCCTCGATGATCGACATCTACGGCCGCGACAACGGCTTCGGCTGGAAGCTCGGCGACACCATCGGGGCCCAGGTCGTGTCGGTGCCGGAGCGGGTGCCGCTGGCTCAGGCGCGGTCGAATCTGTATGTCATCATGGGCGGGCTGACCATCGTCTTCGCGGTGATGATGGTGCTGCTGAACCTGCTGCTGCACTTCTTCATCATCGTGCCGGTGCGCCGGATCTCGCGGCTTGCCGACGAGATCAGCCTGGGCAATATGGAGGTGCCGGAATTCGCGACCTCGTCGCGCGACGAGATCGGGTCGCTTGCCGTGTCCTTCAACCGAATGCGCCGCAGCCTGGTGACGGCGATGGGAATGCTGGGTGACTGACACTGCCGCCCCGCCGCTGCCGGACGCGATCGGACGCTTCCAGATCGAGGGGGTGCTCGGCCGCGGCGCCATGGGCGTCGTGTACAAGGCGTATGATCCGCATATCGAGCGCCCCGTCGCGATCAAGCTGGTGCGGGCCGACCTGCTGGAGGGCGAGGACCGGGACGAGTATCTGCGGCGCTTCGGCAACGAGGCCAAGATCGCCGGCCGCTGCGTCCACCCGAACATCGTCGGCATCTACGACTACGCCGTGCACGAGGGCAACCCGTTCCTGGTGATGGAGTATGTCGAGGGCCTCAGCCTCAACCAGGCCTTCCGCCGCGGCACCCAGGCCGGCCTGACCGACGTCGTCCGCATCGCGCTGCAGGTGCTCGACGCGCTCGGCTACGCCCACGGCTTCGGCATCATCCACCGGGACATCAAGCCAGGGAACATCCTGCTGACCGCCGACGCCCGGCTGAAGGTCACGGATTTCGGCATCTCGCGGCTGACCACCACCGATTCCACCCTCGGCGCGATGATGGTCGGCACGCCCAGCTACATGTCGCCCGAACAGTGCCGCGGCGGGCCGATCGACCAGCGCTGCGACCTGTTCTCCCTGGGCTGCGTGCTGTACGAGCTGCTGGCCGGCGAGCGCGCCTTCAGCAGCCTCAACTACACCGACGTCATCTACAAGCTGATCAACGCGCCGCACCCGCCGCTGCAGGACAAGCGGCCGGACCTGCCGCCGGGCCTGGTGCGGGTCGTCGATCGCGCCCTGGCCAAGCAGCCGGATGACCGCTTCGCCAGCGCCGGCGAGATGTCGGCGGCGCTGCAGGACCTGTCCGGCGACGGGGCCCCGATCGGCGCCGGCGTCCCGGACCCGGCCGGCACGGCAGATGACGGCGAGACCACCGTGGTGGTGTCGTCCTCGCCGGGCCGGGCGCCGCGGCCGTCGGAGCCGTCGCCGCCGACGATCGGCACCTTCGGCGGGCTGGACGGCACGTCCCTGTCGACGATCGAGCGCAGTCTGGCGCGCCATGTCGGCCCGATGGCGCGGATCCATCTGCGCCGCGCCATGCAGGATGCCCGCTCGCCGGATGAGCTGCTGGGCCTGCTGGGCGACCTGCTGCCGCCGGGCGACCTGCGGGACCGGTTCGTCAGCGACGCGCTGCGGGCGATGGCCGAGCGTCCGGCCGGCAGCCTGGGGGCGAGCCAGGCTGTGGCTGTGCCGGCGGCGGCCGAGCCCGCCTCGCTCGCCTCCATGGCGGGCCAGTCGCGCCCGGGGGTGGAGGCGGTGGCCGCGGTGACCGCGGTGACCCGCGCCTTGGCCCATTCGGCCGGCCCGGTGGCGCGGCTGCTGGTCAAGCGCGCTTTGGCCCGGGCGACGACGCTCGACCAGCTCCGGCAGGCCTGCCTCGAGCTGATCGAGGATGCGGTGGAGCGCGAGCGGTTCGAGGCGCTTCTGGCCAACCTGCCTTACCCGGGATCGCTCCCGGTCTCGGTCCGCGACCTGTCCGGGGACGCGGGATGATCGACCGACTTCAGGAGATACGGAATGCCGGCTGACCGTCGCAACGAGCCGATGCTGCTGCTCACCTCGCCGCTCGGCGACGACACGCTGCCGGTCCAGCAGGGCACCCTGCACGCCATCGAGCTGACGGCGGTCGAGGAGCTCAGCCGCCCGTACGAGATGTCGCTCACCGTCGTCTCCACCGACCGCAGCATCAAGCCGCAGGAGCTGCTGTACCAGCCGGTCGGGCTGACCGTCCGGCGCATCCCCCGGGGCGGCGACACGGCGGATGGGACGACCCGTCCCCCCGAGGACCGCTTCTTCCACGGCGTGGTCCGCAGGATGGAGGCGATCGGCATGGCGCGGCGCGACCGCTGGACCTACCGGCTGGAGGTGGTGCCGCGGCTCTGGTTCCTCGCCCAAGCCGAGGACAGCCGGATCTTCCAGGCCATGACCGCGCAGGAAATCCTGCAGACGATCTTCGCCGAGCACGGGGTCCAGCCGGTCGAGTTCCGGATCTACCGCAGCAACCCCGTCCGCGAATACACCACCCAGTACAACGAGACCGACCTGGCCTTCGCCCAGCGGCTGCTGCAGGAGAGCGGCTGGTTCTATTTCTTCGAGCACACCAAGACGTCCCATACCCTGGTGATCACCGACGGCAACGAGGCGTTCAAGCCGGTCACGGTGCCGTCACACTGGGTGATCCACGAGGGCGACAATTTCGACGTGCTCGACCGCTGGGAGGAGACGCATTCGACCGCCCATGGCGAGGTCTGGCTGCAGGATTACGACCCGACCAGGCCGACCACGCCGGTCGAAGGGCGCGAGGACACCACCCTGCCGATCGCCGGCGCGTCCCGCCGCGACGTCTACAACTGGCCGGCGGCGACCATGGACAATCAGGTGGCGGCCGACCGGGCGAAGTTCCGGATCCAGCATGCCGAGGT
>JAEKLZ010000110.1 GCA_019508225.1 Inquilinus limosus
ATAGGCCACCGCCTCGCCCTGGCCGTTGGAGATCAGGACGCCGGTGTGGCGCGAGGCGATCGCACCCTTGTGCGGGGCGTAGTCGTGGAAGATCCGGTTCATCACGCCGGTGCCGCGCGTGTCGGTCATGAACTCGCCCTGGTAGCCGATCAGGCCGCGGGTCGGCACCAGCATCACCAGGCGCTGCTTGCCGCCGCCGGAAGGCCGCATCTCCAGCAGCTCGCCCTTGCGCTCGGACAGCTTCTGCACGACGACGCCGGAATGCTCCTCGTCGACGTCGATCGTGACCTCTTCGATCGGCTCCAGCTGATTGCCGGCCTCGTCGGTCTGGTAGACCACGCGCGGCCGGCTGATCGACAGCTCGAAGCCCTCGCGGCGCATGGTCTCGATCAGGATGCCGAGCTGCAGCTCGCCGCGGCCGGCGACCTCGAAGGCGTCCTTCTCGGCCGTCTCGGTGATCTTCAGCGCGACATTGCCCTCGGCCTCGCGCAGCAGGCGGGCGCGGATGACGCGGCTGGTGACCTTGTCGCCCTCGGTGCCGGCCAGCGGGCTGTCATTGACCGAGAAGGTCATGGCGATGGTCGGCGGGTCGATCGGCTGGGCCTGGAACGGCTCGGTCACCGACGGGTCGCAGATGGTGTCGGCGACGGTCGCGGTCTCCAGCCCGGCGATGGCGACGATGTCGCCGGCCTCGCCGATCTCGATCGGCTGCCGCTCGATGCCGCGGAAGGCCAGCACCCGGCTGATGCGGCCGGTCTCGATGGTCTCGCCGGTGCGCGACAGCGCCTTGACCGTCATGTTCGGCCGGACCGTGCCGGAGCGGATGCGCCCCGTGAGCACCCGGCCGAGATAAGGATTGGCCTCGACCGTGGTGGCCAGCATGCGGAAGGACTGGTCTTCCTCGATCTTCGGCGCCGGCACGTGGCGCAGCACCAGGTCGAACAGCGGCGCCATGTCGGTCCGCTCGGCCTCAAGGCTCTCCGCCGCCCAGCCCTGCTTGGCCGAGGAGAACAGCGTCGGGAAGTCGAGCTGGTCGTCATTGGCGTCGAGCGCCGCGAACAGGTCGAACACCTCGTCATGCACCTCGTGCGGGCGGGCGTCCGGCCGGTCGCATTTATTGACCAGCACGATCGGCCGCAGGCCCAGCTTCAAGGCCTTGCCGGTGACGAACTTGGTCTGCGGCAGCGGGCCTTCGGCCGCGTCCACCAGCACCACCACGCCGTCGACCATGTTCAGGATGCGCTCGACCTCGCCGCCGAAATCGGCGTGGCCCGGCGTGTCGACGATGTTGATGCGGACATCCTTCCACACCAGCGAGGTGCATTTCGCCAGGATGGTGATGCCGCGCTCTCGCTCCAGGTCGTTCGAATCCATGATCCGCTCGGCCACGACCTGGTTGTCGCGGAAGGCCCCGGATTGGCGCAGCAGCACGTCGATCAGCGTGGTCTTGCCATGATCGACGTGGGCGATGATGGCGATGTTCCGGATATCCATGGTCCGTCCAGGGGGCGGGAGGGCGGGAAGCGTGCGGGCAAAACAAAGGACGGCGGACGGGTCGCCTTACGCAACGCCCCAGCCGCCGTTGCGGCGCAATATAAGCAGATCGGCGCCGAGTGCAAGTCGGGTGCTGCAAATCGTTGAAATCGAGAGAATATTTAAGGCAACGAAACCCTGCCAGTATGTGTTCCCATCATGGCGACAACCGAAGCGCGGGCGGGCGGCAGCACTGCGAGCGCGGCGAAGGGGGAACGGGGATTGCGGGCAAGACTGGGCAGAATCGGGTGGCTCGGCCTCCTCGCGGCACTGGTTCCCACGGCCGCCCTGCTGGCCCAGGACGAGGCGCCGGCCACCGATGGCGACGCGGCGACTGAGACGGCGCCGCTGCCCGACGCGCTGCCCTATGCGGCGACGCTGGAACCGATCCCGGATGAGAACGCCACCGCGGCGCTGACCACGGCCTCGAATCTGCTGAAGCTGCAGTCCAGCCCACCCTCCGGCCCGGTCGGGCTGGTGCGCCGGGCGCTGGCCGACCGCGAGCGGCTGTACGGCGCCCTGGGAGCGCTGTCGTATTACGGCGGCGAGGTCCACATCACCATCGACGGCGTGGACATGGACGATCCCGGGCTGGTCGACCGGCTGACGGCGCGGCAAAGCAAGGATCCGGTCAAGGTCTCGATCAAGATTGATCTCGGTCCATCTTATAAGTTCGACACGGTGCGGCTGACCGACACCAACGGGTCGGACCAGTTGCCGCTGGTGATCGACCGGGCGCCGCTCGGCCTCGATCCCGGCAAGCCGGCGCTGTCGGCGACCATCCTGAGCGCCGAGGGCGCCATGGTGGCGCAGATGAACGACCAGGGCTATCCGCTGGCCAAGGTGCCGTCGCGCGACGCGGTGGTCGACCATGCCGACCGGACCATGGACCTGACCGAGTTTCTCGACCCCGGGCCCAAGGCCGGCTTCGGCCCGGTCACGGTGGAAGGCGAGGAGACGGTCCGGGAGAGCTTCATCCAGAGCCGCGTGCCCTTCGTCACCGGCCAAATCTACTCGCCGCAGCAGGTCCAGGACCTGCGCAAGGACCTGGCCGATCTGGGCGTGTTCAGCAGCGTCCGCGTCACCACCGCGGATCAGGTCGACGCGCAGGGCAACGTGCCGGTGACGATCGCGGTGCAGGAGCGGCCGCTGCGCTTCATCGGCTTCGGCGCGAAATACGAGACCAATTACGGCGCCGGCATCAACGCCTATTGGGGCCACCGCAACCTGTGGGGCGGGGCCGAGCAGCTGCGGATCGACGGCGAGGTCAGCGGCCTCGGCTACAACGACGCCACCGAGCCGAACTTCAAGTTCGGCGTCTCGCTGAAGGTGCCGGGCTTCTTCGATCGCAACACCACGCTCGACAGCAAGGCCGAGGCGGTGCGCGAGGTGCTGGACGCCTACACCAGCACGCGCGGCCTGGTGCAGAGCATCGCCACCTACAAATACTCGAAGGAGATCGACCTGCTGGCCGGCCTCAGCTTCGAGACCGGCCATGTCGAGAACGACGAGGGCGAGTGGGACTACACCTTCGTCGGCATCCCGCTCGGCGCCAAGATCGACACCACCAACAGCCTGCTGGACCCGACCGAGGGCTACCGGGCGCAGCTGTCGCTGACCCCCTATCCCACCTTCCTCGGCTCCTCGGTCGACATGATCGTGGCCAAGGCGCTGGGGTCGGCCTATGTCGACCTGTCGGGCGGCGACGGCGACATCGTCCTGGCCGGACAGCTGGGCATCAGCAGCATCGCCGGGCCGGACATCGCCGACGTGCCGCCCGACAAGCGGCTCTATGCCGGCGGCGGCGGCAGCGTGCGCGGCTACAAGTACCAGAGCATCGGCCCGCTGAATAAGGAAGACAACCCGACCGGCGGCCTCAGCTCGATCATCGCCAGCCTGGAGCTGCGCTACAAGATCACCGACACGATCGGCATCGTGCCGTTCTTCGATGCCGGCGGCGTCTATGAGAAGAGCGTCCCGGATTTCGGCAGCGACATCCAGTACGCGGCCGGGCTGGGCGCCCGCTATTACACCGGCATCGGGCCGATCCGCGCCGACATCGCCATCCCGCTGAACAAGCGCAAGAGCGACGACAGCTTCCAGCTCTACATCAGCATCGGGCAGGCCTTCTGATGCGCGCGCTCAGGATCCTCCTCATCGTCCTCGCGGTCATCATCGGCCTGCCGGTCGCGCTGCTGCTGATCGTCTTCGCCGCGGCGCAGACCGGCCCCGGCAAGCGCCTGATCGCCGACCAGGCCGGCAGCCTGGCCAGCTCGCCGGAGATGCAGGTCTCGGTCGGCGCGATCGAGGGCTTCGTGCCCTTCGACATGACGGTGCGCGCGGCACTGCTGCGCCGCACCCTGCGGGTCGACGCGGTCGAGGCCGGTACGATCACGGTCGACCGGCTGCCCGCCGGCGGCGCCGAGCCGGAGCCCGAGCCGAGCTCAAGCGGCTTCTCGCTGCCGCGGCTGCCGGTCGACATCCGGCTGGACCGGTTGAATGTCGAGCGGATCGCGGTCGGCCCGGCCATCGCCGGCCTGGCGGCGACGCTGAGCGTGGCCGGCGACGCCCAGCTGGGCGACCCGTCGCAGGGGCTGGCGGCCAACCTCGCCGTCCGCCGGCTGGACGGCGCCGCCGGCGACATCACCGCCCGGTTGGCCTTCATCCCGTCGACCGAGCAGCTCGACGTCGCGGTGTCGGTACAGGAGCCGCCGGGCGGCCTGATCGCCGGCATGGCCCAGTTCCCCGGGCAGCCTCCGGTCGACCTCAAGCTGAACGGCACCGGCACCTTGCGCGACTGGCGCGCCACCCTGTCCGGCAAGGTCGGCGACCTAGGCGGCGTCGAGGGCCAGGCGCGGATCGAGCCGGGCGAAGGCCGCCGGCGCCTGACCGTCGATCTGAATGCCGATGCTGCCCGGCTGGTTCCGGCCGCGCTCGCCGCCACCGCCGCCCCACTGCTGCAGGGTCGGACGACGCTGAAGGTCGAGGCCGAGATCGCCGATGCCGGCCCGATCACCATCCGCCAGCTCGACGCCAAGGCCGCGGCCGCCAACGTCTCGGTCACCGGCAGCGTGAATCCGACCGGCAACCAGGTCGATCTTGCCTACACGCTGCAGGCCGGCGCCGCCGCCGGCTTCACGACCCTGCTGCCGCCGGGCACCGGCTGGGAGTCGCTGGCGGTCGAAGGCACCGCCAAGGGCGCGCTGGATGCGCCGGTGGTGGTCGCTGCGATCCGCGGCACCGGGCTGCGCCAAGCCCCCTACGGCGCCGGCACGCTGGCGGTCGACCTGACGGCGACGCCGCAGGGCAAGATCTCCGACCCCGAGATCCCGATCGGGCTGCACGTCACCGCCTCCGCCGACGGCCTGGCGCTCGGCGACCCGCTGCTCGAGACGGCGGCCGGCCACACCCTGCAGCTGCCGCAGGGCAAGATCTCCGACCCCGAGATCCCGATCGGGCTGCACGTCACCGCCTCCGCCGACGGCCTGGCGCTCGGCGACCCGCTGCTCGAGACGGCGGCCGGCCACACCCTGCAGCTCAGCTTCGACGGGAGCGCCACCCAGTCGGGCAAGGCGGTGATCGACCGGCTGGAGACCCGGCTCGACGGCGCGGTGCTGACCGCCAGCGGCCAGGGTGACGCGATGGCGCCGTCCGGCGCCGGCACGCTGCACCTGACCTATGCTGATCTCGGCCGCTTCTCCGGCCTGGTCGGCCAGCCGATCTCCGGCGCCCTCGATCTCACGGTGAAACCGACGCTGGCCGCCAACGGCGCCGCCACCCTGGAATGGAGCGGCACCATCGCCGAGCCGAGCGCCGAGGCCACGCCGACCGCCGCCGTGCTGGGCCGGGAGGCGACGCTGAACGGCCGGGTGGAGCGCGACGCCGGCGGCAAGATCACCGTCTCCGGCGTCAGCGTGAAGGGCGACAAGGCCTCGCTCGATGCCTCCGGCTCACTGGACGGCGACGCGATCGAGGGCCGGATCAAGGCGGCGCTGGGCTCGCTCGCCGCGGTGTCGCCCGGTGTCGAGGGCGCGGTGTCGGTCGACACCGCCCTGTCCGGCAGCGTCGGCGCGCTCGGCGTCAAGGGCCAGGTCGTCGCCGAAGGGGTGAAGACGGCCGGGCACACGGTCGAGCACCTGACCGTCGATCTCGACGCCGCCGGCCTGCCCTCCGCCCCCGCCGGCACGGTCAAGCTGGCCGGCACGGTCGACGGCAAGCCGGCCACCGGCAACATCGTGCTGGGCCAGCAGCCGGATGGCGGCATCGACATCAGCACGCTGGTGCTGGACGTCGCCGGCATCAAGGCCGACGGCAATGCCGCGGTGGCGGCGGACGGCAAGCCGGTCGGCGGCACCATCCGCCTGGGCGTGGCCGATCTCGGCGTGGTCGGCGCCTTCATCGGCCAGGCGCTGCGGGGCCAGCTCGACGCCACCCTGACGCTGGATCCCACGGCCGGCGCCAAGATCGACCTGACCGCCCGGCGCGTTGCCTATGCCGACCAGGCCCAGCTCGGCGAGATCCGGCTGACCGGCACCATGCTCGACCCGATGGCCGACAGCCGGCGCATCCAGGACGGCAGGCTGCTGGTCACCAACGCCACTGCCAGCGGCACCCCGATCAGCCGGGCCGAATTGACCGCCGACGGCACGATGCAGCAGCTGGCGCTGAAGCTGCAGGCCGCGACCGGCTACGGCACCGCCGACATGGTCGCGGATATCGGCCTGAACGGGGACGAGACCGTGGTCGGGCTGAAGAGCCTGGCAGTGCGCCAGTCCGGCCAGTCGGTCACCCTGTCGAAGCCGGCCACCATCCGCGCCGGTCCCGCGGGTGTCGACCTCGGCACCATCGATCTCGCGGTCGGCGGCGGCGGCAGCGTCAGCCTGTCGGGCAAGGCCGGCGACGCGCTGGACCTGCGCGCCCGCATCGCCCGGCTGCCGCTCGGTCTGGCGTCGATCGCCAGCCCGGGCCTTGCGCTGCAAGGGCAGTTGAATGGCGAGGCCACCATCACCGGCAGCGCCGCCGATCCGAGCGGCAAGTTCTCGCTGAAGGTGTCCGGCGCCAAGATGGGCGGGCTGAACACCGCCGGCCTGCCGGCGATCGACGCCACCGCCGACGGCACGCTGGGCGGGCAGCGCGTCACCGTCACCAGCCGGGTCACCGCCGGGCGCGCCCGGCTCGACCTGCAGGCCGCGGTGCCGCTGGGCGGTGGGGCGATCTCGGGCTCGGCCAAGGGCCAGGTCGAGCTGGCGATGTTCAATGACTTCCTGGCCGCTGGCGCCGACCGCATCGGCGGGCCGCTGTCGCTCGACGTCAAGATCGAGGGCACGCCCGACAAGCCGCAGGCCTCCGGCACCGTCACGCTGCGCAACGGCAGCTACCAGAACTCCGAATACGGCGTCCGGCTGCAGAATATCGACGCCACCGTGACCGGCGCCGGCGACAGCTTCCGCCTGAGCAGCCTGTCGGCCAAGACGCCGGGCGGCGGCACCATCAGCGGCAGCGGCAGCGTCACCCTGGGCGCGAATGGCAGCCTGCCGATCGATATGCGGATCCAGACCGCCAACGCGCTGCTGGTCTCCAGCGATCTCGCCACCGTCCATGCCGACAGCGACCTGACCATGTCCGGCGACCTGTCGGCCGATTCCCTGCTCAAGGGCTCGATCAAGCTGCGCCAGGCGGTGATCCAAATCCCCGACAGCTTCCCGGTCTCGGTCACGCCGATCCCGGTACGCCAGGTCAACGCACCGCCGGAGATCGCGGCCCGGCTGAAGGATCAGCAGCCCCCGCCCTCCGCCCGCCGGGCCTCGGCCCGGGCGCCGCGCCAAGTGGCGCCGCAGAAGCCGCCGTCGCAGACCAGCCTCGACATCACCGTCGATGCGCCGAACCAGCTCTATGTCCGCGGCCAGGGCATCGATGCCGAGATGCAGGGCCAGCTCCATATCGTCGGCACCACCACGACGCCCGACATCCAGGGCGGCTTCGAGATGCGGCGCGGCACAATTTCGAAATTCGGCCAGCGGCTGGATTTCGAACGCGGCCGCATCACCTTCGACGGCGGGGTGGTGACGGATCCGCGGCTCGACTTCCTGGCCTCCTCCCGGGCCGGCGACGTCACCGCCAATATCGAGATCGGCGGCTACGCCTCGAAGCCGAAGCTCACGCTCAGCTCGTCGCCGGAGCTGCCGCAGGACGAGGTGCTGTCGCGCCTGCTGTTCGGCCAGGCCACCGGCCAACTCAGCCCGACTCAGGCGATCCAGCTGGCCCAGGCGGCGGCCGAGATGGCCGGGGTCGGCGGCGGCGGCACCGGCCTGCTCGGCGGCATCCAGAAGTCGCTCGGCCTCGACCAGCTCGACTTCAACACCGATGCCTCCGGCGGCTCCGCGGTCGGCCTTGGCCGCTATCTCACCAAGGGCGTGCGGGTCGGAGTGGAACAGGGCATCGACGCCGGCAGCACCCGGGCCACGGTCACCATCGACATCACCGACAACATCAAGGGCAAGGCCGAGGCCGGCGGCGACAGCGGCGGCGGCGTCGGCGTGACCATGGAGTGGGACTATTGACGGCGGCGACTATCTGCACTTAACGGTCCGGCTCCTCGTCTCGCGGGATCGCCACCGCGCCCTCCGGCAGGTGCTGGCGCAGGAACTCGGCCAGCATCTCGATCTCGCTTCGCCGCGCCGCGCCGCGGCGCCAGACCAGCCCGATCCGGCGCGACGGCTGCGGCGCATCGAAGGGCCTGACCGCGATGTCGCTGTCGGCCGTGGTCGGCGCGGTGCAGGCCAGGGCCGGCAGCAGGGTGATGCCGATCCGCCCGGCCACCATCTCGCGCAGCGTCGACAGGCTGGTGGCGCCGAACGAATCCTCCTGCGTCCGCGCCGCGCTGCGGCACACCTCCAGCGCCTGGTCGCGCAGGCAGTGCCCGTCCTCCAGCAGCAGCAGGTGCTCGCCCGACAGGTCGGCCGGCGTCACCCGGTTGGCCCGGGCCAGCCGGTGGCCGGTCGGCACGGCCAGCAGGAAGGGCTCGTCGAACACCGGCAGCGAATCCAGCTTCGGGTCCTCGACCGGCAGGGCCAGCAGCGCCGCCTCCAGCTCGCCGCGGCGCAGCCGCTCGACCAGCCGGTCGGTCAGGTCCTCGCGCAGATACAGGCGCAGGTCCGGATAGGTGCGGCGCAGCGTGCGCATCAGCCGCGGCAGCAGATACGGGCCGAGCGTCGGGATCACCCCGAGCCGGAAGTCGCCGGCCAGCGGCGCCGCCTGGTCACGGGCGGCCAGCAGCAGGTCCTGCGTCTCCGCCAGGATCCGGCGCGCCCGGGCGACCACCGCATCGCCCAGCGGGGTCAGGATGATCCGCCGCTTCGACCGCTCGAACAGCGGCCCGCCCAGCATCTCCTCCAGCGCCTGGACCTGGGCGCTGAGCGAGGGCTGGCTGACATGGCAGGCGGCGGCGGCCCGGCCGAAATGGCGCGTGTCGGCGACCGCGACGACATAGCGGAGCTGCCG
Organism: Inquilinus limosus; assembly: GCA_019508225.1. Taxonomy (GTDB): domain Bacteria; phylum Pseudomonadota; class Alphaproteobacteria; order DSM-16000; family Inquilinaceae; genus Inquilinus; species Inquilinus limosus_D. The sequence continues at coordinate 9,034 of JAEKLZ010000110.1, forward strand.
CAGGGTGATCGGCTGGTTCATAGGCTGAAACTATCATAATTGTCGGAACAATCGATTTGATTGTGGGACTCCGGCTTGCTATCTCCTTGCTGCACTGCAGCAGCAACCCTGTTGCGCCGCACACAAGAAATCCCACCAAAGATCCCACGGAGCCTCTCGATGCCCATGCTGACCATTGGCGACATTTTCCCGGACTTCTCGCTCCAGGCGGTCGTCTCGACCAACCCGAAGGACGCCTTCACCCAGATCGACCGCGACGCCAGCAAGGGCAAGTGGAAGGTGGTGTTCTTCTGGCCGAAGGATTTCACCTTCGTCTGCCCGACCGAGATCGCGGCGTTCGGCAAGCTGGCCGGCGACTTCGCCGACCGTGACGCGCTGACCTACGGCGTGTCGACCGACAGCGAGTTCGTGCACCTGGCCTGGCGCCAGAACCACGCCGACCTGAAGGACCTGCCGATCCCGATGCTGGCCGACATCCGCAAGGACCTGAGCCGCTCGCTCGGCATCCTCGAGAAGAACGAGGAAGTCTGCCTGCGCGCCACCTTCATCGTCGACCCGGAGAACATCATCCGCTTCGTCTCGGTCAACGACATGTCGGTCGGCCGCAACCCGCACGAGGTCCTGCGCGTGCTCGACGCGCTGCAGACCGACGAGCTGTGCCCCTGCAACTGGCAGAAGGGCGAGGAGACCCTGCAGGCCGCCTGATCCGGCGTCCCGTCCTCTCCGGCCGGCCCCCTGCGGGCCGGCCGCTGCCTTTTCCAAGTCCCGCCGGAGTCCCCCCATGTCGATCGATACGCTGAAGGCCGCCCTTCCCGACTACGCCAAGGATCTGAAGCTCAACCTGTCCTCGGTCCTGACCCCGCCCGGCGTGACCGCCCAGCAGATCTGGGGCTCGGCCCTGGCCAGCGCCTATGCCTCGCGCAACGCCACCGTGATCAAGGCGATCGCGGCCGAGGCGGCGCAGCACCTGTCGCCCGAGGCGCAGGGCGCCGCCAAGACCGCGGCGGCGATCATGGGCATGAACAACATCTACTACCGCTTCACCCACCTCGTGTCCGAGAAGGACTACGCGACCATGCCGGCCCGGCTGCGCATGAACGCGATCGCCAACCCCGGCGTCGACCAGGTGGATTTCGAGCTGTACTCGCTGGCGGTGTCGGCGATCAACGGCTGCGGCATGTGCATGGACAGCCATGAGCAGGTCGTGGCCAAGAAGGGCGTCGGCAAGGACGTGGTCCAGGCCGTGATCCGCATCGCCGCGGTGATCCACGCCGTGGCCGCCACGCTGGATGCCGAGGAGAAGCTGGCCGCCTGACGGCCCGCGCTCCGGCGAGACGCAAGGCCCGCACTTTGGCGGGCCTTGCGTCTCGCTCATACCAACTGCTGGAAGAGCAGCCCTCTCATCTTGGCGCCGCGCAACACGTAATGCCCGCTCGTGCCCATGACCGCAGACACTAGGGGCGGCTGCAATTGGGCGGCAAATCTCCTGCGCGAATGACATCCGCGCTACTGTGCTTTACGGGAAACACCAGCGCCCCTTTCGCCCCGTGTCCCACCTTTACAAATATCTCATCCGAACTATTCCAGATAATGTCTAAACCTTTAAAAAAACGCCCACCGTTATCTAGTTTGCACTGCTCAATCTGGATCTGATACAAACTCATGATAGACTTGAATTTATCCAATTCAGCCCCAGGCTCAATGTACAGATAGTCTCCGTTTCCCGATCTCATGCCGATAGCCCTCATTGGCGCCTCAATCATAGGATATAAGAATCGACCCAAGACAAACAAACACCCTATGGCAACAAGAAAAAGGGCCAAGAATTTCCTCTTTCGAATAGGCATTGGCGACCCAGGAGCATATTCCCCATCTACAGATCGAATCTGAACAACTGTTTCCTTTACATCAACGAATAAAGCAATATCGATGAACACCCCACATACACCAAAATACACTAACAAGAACAATATTGATAAATCACCATCTTTCATATAATTTAAAATCGATACGGATAGCGCCCCCGTCGCCACAAAAACGGAAACCACAAAGAACCAAACACCTCCCATGGCCGGAGAAATTTCGATTGAATGCCCATTTGATCCAATCAACTTCAAAATCAAACATCGAACCCATATCAACACTCTCACGACGGAGATCGACGCGAACGCACCGTATATGTACAGCATCATGCTAATTATCGAGAACCACATGGATACAGAAATAAATACAACTATCCCAGATCCACTCAAAACACTATATAATATCTTCTCTTCGTAAAGATAAAGCGACACCAAAATCCATCCGACTAATATGGATATCTTCAAGAAGATATTAAATATGTGATTAAAAAAATCCAGTATGCCTATAATATTATCCATACTATCAATTTTTACTAAATGCTTTAGACGTTTTAGCAATCCTTCATTTTCTGCACCTATCTTGCTCCGTCCAGTATCCATATCGTTCCCCATAGCCGATTACCCGATTCCCCAGTGATTGGTAGAGGTCGCGCTAGTGGCCATCGAAGATGGGGCCTGCCGTCATTGCAGAATGCGAAGCTGACTCAAGCAATTCACGCCACCATACGAGTGGATTGCCGTGCCCCTTTTAAGCTCGCAACGACGATTCGATGTCTCGGACCGCTGGCATTATATCGCCGAGCCTATGGAAGCATTGTCATCCCGTGCGCGCTACGATCTGGAGTATCGCAGCACGCACCGGACCTCAGCACTTGTGTTGAGGAGATCTCGAGTCCGCGGCGCGCCCGCCATGCCGCGCCGTGTCTGGGATGATGGGGAACGAAACCTCATAAAGGGCCGGTCGATATTACTCCGCCGCCAGCCGGTCCACCGCGATGCGGCGCCGGCGGATCGAGCGGTCGGCCAGCACCATCGGCATGCCGTCCGAGCAGGTCTCGATCCGCGCCTCGATGCCATAGACCTCGCGCAGCATCGCGGCGGTAACGACGGTCCGCGGCTCGCCGCAGGCGGCGACGCGGCCCTCCTTCAGCACCAGCACCCGGTCGGTGAAGCGCACCGCCTGGTTCAGGTCGTGCAGCGCGATCAGCACGCACAATCCCCGGCTGCGGGCCAGGTCGCGGACCAGGGTCAGCACCTCGACCTGGCGCTGCAGGTCGAGCGCGCTGGTCGGCTCGTCCATCAGCAGGATGCGCGGGTCGCGCGCCAGCGCCTGGGCGATCGACACCAGCTGCTTCTGGCCGCCGCTGAGCTCGCCCAGGTTGCGCATGGCGAGGTCGTCGATCTCGAGCAGCGCCAGGGTGCGGGTGACGGCGTCGAGATCGCTGTCGTCGACCCGCCAGCCGGCACTGCTCTTGCGCGCCAGCAGCACCGATTCGAGCACGGTCAGGACCGCGTTGACCGCCGCCTCCTGCGGCAGGTGGCACGGGCGGCTCGGGTCCCCCTGGGTCCAACTGCCGACCGGGCGGCCGTCGATCAGCACCTCGCCCGAGCCGCCGATCAGCCCGGCGATGCGCCGGAACAGGCTGGACTTGCCGACCGCGTTCGGCCCGATCACGGCGGTGACCTCACCGCCCGTCATCACCGGCGTGGTGATGCCGTGCAGCACCGCCCGCCGGCCATAGGCGACCGAGACGTCGCGCAGCTCGAGAGTGACGGGATTCACTGCCATGCGCGGCGCCGGCTGGCCAGGATCAGGCTGAAGAAGAACGGCACGCCGACCAGGGCGGTGATCACCCCTACGGGCAGGATCACGCCCGGCACGATCGACTTCGACAGGATCGAGGTGGCGGACAGCATCAGCGCCCCGGCCAAGGCGGAGGCCGGCAGGAAGAAGCGCTGGTCCTCGCCGATCAGCATGCGGGCGATGTGCGGCCCGACCAGCCCGACGAAGCCGATGGTGCCGACGAAGGCGACCGGCACCGAGGCCAGCAGGCTGACCGCCAGGATGGTTTCCAGCCGCAGCCGGCGGACATCGATGCCGAAGCTGCGGGCCTTGTCCTCGCCCAGGCGCAGCGCCGTCAGCTGCCAGGCCCGGCGCGCCATCAGCGGCAGCAGCAGCACCAGCACCCCGGCGGTGACCGCGAGCTTGCCCCAGCTGGCCTTGCCCAGGCTGCCCATGGTCCAGAATACCACGGCGGCCAGCGCCTGCTCCGACGCCACATATTGCAGCAGCGACAGGAGGGCGTTGAAGGTGAAGACGATGGCGATGCCCAGCAGCACCACCGTCTCCATGGTCACGCCGCGGCGCTGGCTCATCACATGCAGCCCGAGCGACGCCGCCAGCGCCAGCAGGAAGGCGTTGACCGGCACCATGATGTCGGTCAACGCCGGGATCAGCGCCACGCCGAGGACGATGGCCAGCGCCGCGCCGAAGCTGGCGGCGGCCGAGATGCCGAGGGTGAAGGGATCGGCCAGCGGGTTGTTCAGCACCGTCTGCATCTGCGCCCCGGCCACGGCCAGGGCGGCGCCGACCACGACGGCCATCAGGGCCACCGGCAGGCGGATGTCCCAGATCACCACCCGCAGCGTCGCCGGCACGTCTGAGGGCGAGACCAGGGCCGAGACCACCTCGCCGACGCCGTAGCGGGCCGGGCCGATGCCGATATCGAGCACCAGACTGACCAGCAGCGCCACGGCCAGGCCGGCGAGCAGCAGCAGCTTGCGCCGGGCCAGGCCGCGATAGGCGGCGCGGCCGGCGCGCAGATGGGTGTCGATCGGGACGGCGCGGTCCGCCATGCTCAACCCTCTCAGCCCGCCGGGCTCAGCGAGACCCAGTAGCCGGGCCGGTACGGGATCGGCAGGAAGCGCTCGTGCAGGGTGCGGAACGTCGCCTCCGGGTCGAGGTCGGCGAACAGGTCGGGGTGCAGCCATTTGGCGAGCTG
>JAEKLZ010000174.1 GCA_019508225.1 Inquilinus limosus
GGGCATCGGCATAGGCCTTGGGGGTGACGCCGGCGACCGACTTGAACATGCGGTGGAAGTGGAACCGGCTCAGCCCCGCCGCCTCGGCCAACTCGTCCAGGCTCGGCATCTCCTCGGCCGTCTCGATCTTGCGGCAGGCGGCGACCACGAGGGCTGTCTGGCGCTCGGCCAGCGACATCTCGGTCGGCTTGCAGCGCCGGCATGGGCGGAAGCCGGCGCGCTCGGCGGCGGCGCCGTCGGCGTGGAAGCTGGCATTCTCGCGCCGCGGATGGCGCGAGGCGCAGCTCGGCCGGCAATAGACCCCGGTGGTGCGGACGGCGAAGACGAAGGCGCCATCGGCGGCGCGGTCGCGGCGCAGCACGGCGGCCCAGCGGGCCTCATCATTGACGAAGACCGGGGCGGGGACGGGGGCCGGAGGGATGAAACCCATGATGCGCTCCTGTTCGACGGTGGGATCGACAGGTCCCGCTGATATGGGGATGCCGATCGTTCCGTCGAAGATGGCGGGCCAAGGGTTCGCCGACACTCCGGCCCTTGCTCTCAAATTCCGGGCCCGGCGGCGACCCGGTTCTTGCGATGCTTGCGATAGCTTGGAAGCATCTGGCTGCCCATAGTGGTCTCTCGGGGGGGCGGGCGACGATTCTGCCGGGCAAGCTAACTTCACGCAGCGGCCTCGCGCTGGAGTCCATGGCAGCAACGTGGGTGGAAACGCTAAGCTCAACGAGAGAACAAAGCGCGCCTGGCGCCGGGGGAGGGTATGACACTAGATCAGATCATTGCAGCGATCGCATCTATTGGGACGCTTGGATCCGCGCTTGCAACGTGGCGGACGATTTCGCAGATCTCAAAGCAGCGCCAGTCATCTTACCATCCAGAGCTCGCGTTTGGGCGTAGATTTTTTAAAGTATCTCGGAAGGGAAGTTCAAAAACAGGTGCGCCGGATACATGGCGCGCTCAGAAGGGTACCGATAACTCTGTCATTTCCACGACTGATGAAGTGGAGATTGGGACGCGGTTTTCTATACCTCTTACCAATATCGGTCTTGGTGCTGCTAAATCTGTAATCGTCAAATGGTCATTTGACGTTGATAATGCCATATCGTTAGTCAATCAAGCTATGAGCAAAAAGCCGCACCTAGGAAATTATGTTTATGAAAACGGAGTGGTGAAATCTGTTTCCGAAGGATTGGCAATATTTGATGTTGTTAATCGGATTATAAAAATAGATTATATTTTATCAAATAAAGGCTTATCAGAGACCGATGAAATAAGTGTACCATTGGCGTATTTGCATTTACTATCAAGATATATACATTATAATTTTGAAGCGCATTTTTCTAAAGAAACAAAAGAAACAAAAGAAACAAAAGAGATAAAAATAATAAAATTTGATGATTTCCCGAAATTAAATTCTTCTGTTAGTTATTTAGATATAGGTGAGAAAAAATTTAAGATGTATTATGAATTTGAATTTTCTATCCAATCATATTATTATGGTACGGCGAATTTTTCTGGTTCTGTTGGTTGCAAGAGAATAAAGAAGCTTCCTATTTTTATCAACAGTTCCTGGAGTTCAAAATTTTTTCTAAATCCAATTAATCACGGTTGGAATCTAATGAATTTGGCGGTTCAAAAAATTCAGAAGCTCGCCAAGTGGTTCGATTGGCGTAACCAACATCGCAGGAGCTGACGTGAGGCAGATGATTTTATAGGGAGTATTGTTGAATCTAGTTATCTATAAGATTTGATAAGGCTATTTTCAAGGATATTTGCGGCAGAATTCGGCCGCAACAAGCGGAGCGCGGGGAGGGCCCCTGCCCTGGATGCTGGCGACCTCATCGTCCTCTGCGAGCCCTCCCATGCCCGCCACCGCCCCGCTTCCCGCCGCATTCCGTCGCCTGGCCTGGTCCAACCTGGCCGCGCAGTCGGCGGAACAGATCGGTCTCGCCGCCGCGCCGATCGTTGCCGTGCTCGCCCTCGGTGCCGGGGCGGGCGGCACCGGCCTGCTGCAGACCATGCAGACTCTGCCCTTCCTGCTGCTGTCCCTGCCGGCCGGCCTGCTGGCCGACCGGTCGTCGCGTCGCCGGATGATGGCGGCGGCGGAGGCGCTGCGGGCGATCTCGCTCTTCGCCGTGCTGCTGCTCCTGTCGACCGGTGGCCTCAGCCTCGGCCTGCTGGCGGCGCTGGGCTTCCTCGGCGCGGCCGGCACCGTGGCCTACAGCGTGGCGGCGCCGTCGCTGGTGCCGGACCTGGTGCCGCGGGCGGCGCTGCCGGCCGCGAACGGACGGATCGAGCTGGCGCGCAGCGCCGCCTTCGCCGCGGGCCCGGCGGTCGCCGGCGCGCTGGTGGCCTGGACCGGCGCCGGCCTGGCCTTCGCCGCCGCCGCGGCCCTGTCGGTGCTGGCTGTGATCCTGCTGGCCGGCATCCGCGAGCCGCATCGGCCGGCGGCACCGCGCCGCCATGCGTTGCAGGACCTGCGCGAGGGGGCTTCTTTCGTGCTTACTCATCCGCTGCTGCGGCCGGTGCTGCTGACCGCGGTGTTCTTCAACCTCGGCTGGTTCGTGCTGCAGGCGATCTACGTGCCCTATGCGGTCGACCATCTCGGCCTGGGCGCGTCCTCGGTCGGCGCCACGCTGGCGGTCTACGGCGTCGGCATGGTGCTGGCCGCGCTGGCGGCACCGCGGATCGCCCGGCGCATCCCGTTCGGGCCGATGCTGCTGGTCGGGCCGTTCTCGGGCCTGGCCGGGGCCCTCTTGATGCTGCTGACTGTCTGGCTGCCCTTCGCCCCAATCGCTGGTTTGGCCTTCTTCCTGTTCGGTGCCGGCCCGGTGCTGTGGGTGATCGCTTCGACCACCCTGCGCCAAGCGGTGACGCCGCCGGCGATGCTGGGCCGGGTCTCCGCCATCATCACCATGGCCACTTTCGGCGCCCGCCCGATCGGCGCCGCCATCGGCGGACTGATCGGCGACAGCCATGGCGCCGCCGCCTGCCTGGCCGTGGCCGTGATCGGCTTCGTCATCCAGGCCCTGGTGATCGCGGGCTCGCCGGTGCCGCGCCTCGCCGCCCTGCCGGCGGCGTGAAGGTTCAGCGCGATCGGTCGAACCGTCCCGCCACAAGGGCGGCGGCCCCGAAGGCGCCGCCAATCAGGCAGATCAGCGGCCAGCCGCCGGCGGCCCAGGCAACGCCGGCGGCGGCCGATCCGACCGCGCCGCCCAGAAAGAACAGGCCGACGAACAGCCCGTTCAGCCGGCCGCGCGCCTCCGGCCGCAGCAGGTTGATGGCGCGGCGGCCCAGCGTCTGGTCGCCGGTAACGCCGATGTCGAGCACCACAGCGGCTAGCCCCATCGCCGCCAGCGGCAGAACCATCCCGCCCGACCGTGCCGCGCCGGCCCAGGCGGCCAGGGCGAAGCCGCCGATCACGGCGAGATGCGAGGCCAGGCTCGCCGGCCGGGTCCAGCCGCGATCGCCGGCCCGGCCGGCCAGCGGCGTCACCGCCGCCCCGCCGGCGCCGACCAGGGCGAACAGGGCGATGCCGCCCTGGCCCGGCGCCGACCAGGGCGAACAGGGCGATGCCGCCCTGGCTCAGCCCGAAAGGCGCCTGCGCCAGTCGCAGCGCCACCGCGGTCCAGAACAGGCTGAAGGCCGCCATCACCAGGCTCGCCGTCAGCGCCCGGCTACGCAGCACCGGCTCCTCGCGCAGCAGGTGCCACAGCGAGGCGATCAGGGCCGGATAGCGTGTCCGGGCCGCAGGCTGCCGCCGCGGCAGCCGGGTGGCCAGCACCAGGGTCAGCAGCGCCATGGTGACGGCGCTGGCCAGGTAGAAGCCGCGCCAGCCGGCACTGCCGGCGATGGCGCTGGCCAACGGGCGCGACAGCAGGATGCCGACCATCAGCCCGCCCATGACGTCGCCGATGACGCGGCCGCGCTGCTCCGGCGGCGCCATGGCGGCGGCGATCGGCACCAGGATCTGGATGGCGGAGCAGGCGGCCCCCAGCAGCACCAGCACCGGCAGCAGCGTGGCGGCGGTCGGCGCCAGGGCGGCCAGCCCGGCGCCGGCGGAGGCGCCGGCCAGCATCCGCAGGATCAGCCGGCGATTCTCGGCCAGGTCAGCCAGCGGCACCAGCAGGAACAGCCCGGCGGCGTAGCCGAGCAGCGTTGCCATCGCCACCAGCCCTGCCGCGGCGGCGGAGAGGCCGAGCGACGGGCCGATCAGCCCGACCAGGGTCTGCGGCGCGAACAGGTTGGTGACGATGATGCCGACCGAGGTGCCGAACAGCAGGATCAGCGGACGGGTGAGGACGGTTTCGGGCTGCGGCAGCACCGTGGTCGGAGAGTCGCTGGTGACCGACATGATCCACTCTGGATGATGGGCGGGTATATCGGCCAACAGCTTTATTCCCCTTTCTCAAGATGCTACAATTCAATTGTCTCTATAAAGATTATGCGACATCAGTATGAACATTCCGGATCTGGAGGCCTTCGTCGCCGTGGTGGAGACCGGGTCGATCGTCGCGGCCTCGGCCCGGCTTCACCTGACCCAGCCGGGCGTGACGCGGCGGGTGCAGCACCTGGAGGAGCGGCTCGGCGCGGCCCTGCTCGACCGTCAGTCAAAGCCGCTGAAGCCCACCGCCGCGGGACGCCAGGCCTATGAGCAGGGGCGCCGGGTTCTGCGGTCGCTGGAAGATCTGCGTGCCGCCGTGGCGCCCGAGGGCAAGGTCCGCGGCGAGTTCCGGCTGGGCGTCATGCCGTATCTGTCCGAAGCGGCGTTGTCGGTGCCGCTCGACCGGTTGCGCGCCGAATTCCCGCAACTCACCCTCCGCATCACCTCCGGCTGGTCGGTGCGGCTGGTCGATCAGGTGGCGCGCAGCGAGCTCGACGCTGTCGCGGTGTGCCTGCCGGACGGCGTCAGCCCGCCGGAGGACCTGGTCGGCGAGGATCTCGGTGCCCAGCGCGTGCTGCTGGTCGCGGCGCCCTCTCTCGGGGTGCCGAAGCCGGCCAGCCTGGCGGAGCTGTCGCGCTTTCCCTGGATCATGAACGAAAGCGGCTGCGGTTTCCGCACCTATCTGCGGCAGCGCTTCGAGGCCGAGCGGCTGCCGTTCCAGGTGGCGATCGAGGCGTTGAGCGCCGACCTGCGGATGTCGCTGGTCGCGCGCGGCCTCGGCATCGGCATCCTGACCCCCTCGGCCTTCGCCGACAGCCGCTGGCGGAACGCGGTCGAGGTGGTCGAGACCACGGATTTCCAGCCCCGGGTGCGGGCCTGGATGCTGCACCGGCCGCCGGCCGGGCGCCTGGCCCAGCCGATCGCGACCTTCTGCGAGGGCCTGGCAGAGGTCCTGGCGCTGCCGGGCCCGTTCCTGGCCTGAGGCCGCTCCCGGATGGGCCTGACTAGCCCTTCTTGTCAGGCGCCGGCGTCTGCGGGATCTGCGTCTGGCCGGACTGGATCTGGCTCTGTCCGGCCTTCGCCTCGGCGCTGTAGGGGCAGGCGAAGGCCGGTGACGCGATCAGCAGCGCTGCGGTAGCGATGGCAAGAAGCTTCATGTCGGCCTCCCGTTCCTGCGCCGGAGCGCCGGAGCGCCGGATCGTGGATCCGGACTGCGGCACGATGGCATAAGGGATCGATCCACGCCATCGTACTCGCTTGCGCCGTATCCTGAAAGCCGCTGTCCGGGCCCGGGCTCAGGCCCGCTGCTTCTGCCGGGCCTGCTGCAGATAGGGCGCCAGGTACTGGCCGGTGTAGCTGCGCTTGGCGCGGACCACGTCCTCCGGCGTGCCGGCGGCGATGATCTCGCCGCCGCCGTCGCCGCCCTCGGGGCCGAGGTCGACGATCCAGTCGGCGGTCTTGATCACCTCGAGATTATGCTCGATCACCAGCACCGTGTTGCCCTGGTCGACCAGCTCGTGCAGCACCTCCAAGAGCTTGCGCACATCGTCGAAATGCAGGCCGGTGGTCGGCTCGTCCAGGATGTAGACGGTCTTGCCGGTGGCCCGGCGCGACAGCTCCTTGGCCAGCTTCACCCGTTGCGCCTCGCCGCCCGACAGGGTGGTCGCGGCCTGGCCGATCTTGACGTAATCCAGGCCGACCCGGTGCAGCGTCTCCATCTTGTCGCGGATCGAGGGCACGGCGCGGAAGAATTCCGCCCCTTCCTCGACCGTCATATCCAGCACCTCAGCGATCGACTTGTCGCGGTACAGCACCTCCAGGGTCTCGCGGTTGTAGCGATGGCCCTTGCAGACGTCGCACTGGACATAGACGTCGGGCAGGAAGTGCATCTCGATCTTGATGACGCCGTCGCCCTGGCAGGCCTCGCAGCGGCCGCCCTTGACGTTGAAGGAGAAGCGGCCCGGGCCGTAGCCGCGGGCCTTGGCCTCCGGCAGCCCGGCGAACCAGTCGCGGATCGGGGTGAAGGCGCCGGTGTAGGTGGCCGGGTTCGACCGCGGCGTGCGGCCGATCGGCGACTGGTCGATGTCGATGATCTTGTCGAGGAACTGGATGCCCTCGATCGCGTCATGCGGCCCCGGATGCTCATGCGCGCCCATCAGCTGCCGGGCCAGCGCCTTGTACAGCGTCTCGATCACCAGGGTCGACTTGCCGCCGCCGGACACGCCGGTGATGCAGGTGAAGGTGCCCAGCGGCACCTCCATGGTGACATTTTTGAGGTTGTTGCCGCGGGCGCCGACCACCTTCAGCACCTGGCCCTTGTGGCCGGGGCGGCGGCTCGCCGGCACCTCGATCCGCTTGGCGCCGGTCAGGTATTGGGCGGTGATGCTGTCGGGCACCTTCAGCACCTCCTCGGGCGTGCCATGCGCCACCACCACGCCGCCATGCACGCCGGCGCCCGGGCCCATATCGACCAGATAGTCGGCGGCGCGGATCGCATCTTCGTCATGCTCGACCACCAGCACGGTGTTGCCGAGGTCGCGCAGCCGCTTCAGCGTGCCCAGCAGCCGCTCGTTGTCACGCTGGTGCAGCCCGATCGACGGCTCGTCCAGCACGTACAGCACCCCGGTCAGGCCGGAGCCGATCTGCGAGGCCAGGCGGATGCGCTGGCTCTCGCCGCCGGACAGCGAGCCGGAGCCGCGCGCGAGGGTGAGATAGGTGAGGCCGACGGCGCTGAGGAAGGTCAGCCGCTCGTTGATCTCCTTCAGGATGCGGTAAGCGATCTCCTGGTCTTTGACTGACAGCTTGGCGGTCAGCGCCGCGAACCACTGCCCGGCCTCGGCGATCGACTTCTCCGCCACCTGGCTGACATGCAGCCCGTCGATCTTCACCGCCAGCGCCTCGGGCTTGAGGCGGGCGCCGCCGCAGGTCTCGCAGGGCCGGGTGCCCTGGTACTTGCCCAGTTCCTCCCGGGTCCAGGCGCTGTCGGTCTCGCGGAACCGGCGCTCCATGTTCGGGATCAGCCCCTCGAACGGCTTCTCGGTCTTGTAGGTGCGCAGCCCGTCATCGTAGCGGAAGGTGATCGACTCCTTGCCCGAGCCATGGAGGATCGTGTTGCGCACCGCCTCGGGCAGGTCGCGCCAGGGCGTGGTGGTGCTGACGCCGTAATGGCTGGCGATCGCCTCCAGCGTCTGATGGTAGTATTTCGAGGACGATCCCTCCCACGGCGCCACCGCGCCCTTGGCCAGGGTCCGGCTTTCGTCCGGCACCACCAGCTCCGGGTCGAACACCAACTTGGCGCCGAGGCCGTCGCAGGCCGGGCAGGCGCCGTGCGGGCTGTTGAAGGAGAACAGCCGCGGCTCGATCTCCGGGATGGTGAAGCCGGAGACCGGGCAGGCGAATTTCGACGAGAACAGAGTGCGGTCGCCGCTGTCGGCATTCTCGGCAATGGCCAGGCCCTCGGCCAGGCCCAGCGCGGTCTCGATCGAATCAGCCAGGCGGTTGCCCAGGTCGTCGCGCACCACCAGCCGGTCGACGACCACCTCGATGTCGTGCTTCAGCTTCTTGTTCAGCGCCGGCACGTCCTCGATCTCGTAGAGGGTGCCGTCGACCTTGACACGCTGGAAGCCGCGGGCCCGGAGCTCCTGCAGCTCCTTCTTGTACTCGCCCTTGCGGCCGCGCACGATCGGGGCCAGCAGGTACAGGCGGGTGCCGTCGCCCATCGCCATCACCCGGTCGACCATCTGGCTGACCGTCTGGCTCTCGATCGGCAAGCCGGTGGCCGGCGAATAGGGCACGCCGATGCGGGCGAACAGGAGTCGCATGTAGTCGTAGATCTCGGTCACCGTCCCGACGGTCGACCGCGGGTTGCGGCTGGTCGTCTTCTGCTCGATCGAGATCGCCGGCGACAGGCCCTCGATCGAATCGACGTCCGGCTTCTGCATCAGCTCGAGGAACTGGCGGGCATAGGCCGACAGGCTCTCGACATAGCGGCGCTGGCCCTCGGCATAGATGGTGTCGAAGGCGAGCGAGGATTTGCCCGAGCCGCTGAGCCCGGTGATGACGATCAGCTGGTCGCGCGGCAGATCGACGTCGACATTCTTCAGATTGTGCTCGCGCGCGCCACGGACGCTGATGAACTTGTGCATCGCCAGAACCACTCATGCGGGAAGGGTGCCCCCGGCCTCCGGGCACACCGATGTGCAATATGGGGCGGACGAAGCCTGAAAGCGACTCCGGCCCGACCATCGGCTCGCCTGCGGGCGCTGCGGCCGTGCCAGCAGACAGCGAGTCCGATGCCGGGACTCGAACATATCGGGAACGTTGCGGTCAAGCGGAAAGCGGGATAGGATGCCGGTCAAGCCTTGCGGGGGGCGCACCCCGGGGCCTCACGCCGGAGACTTCATGATCCGTCGGATCGGCCTGCTCGGGCTTTTGCTGCTGCTGTCATGGGCCGGCCAACCGATGGCCGCGTCGCTGGATTGCAGCGATGCCGGCAAGCGGCTGTGGAGCCGCAGCGACCCCCAGGTCAATCTCAGCCACATCTTCTGCGGCGAGATCGGGCGCAACGGCGACCCCAAGGGATTCCATTCGCGCGCGGTCGCGCTGCCGACCGGCGCGGTCGACCGGGTGGAGGACGGCCGCCATCACGGCGGCGAGACCTATGACGGGACGGTGATCTACAGCAACGGCCGGCGCAAGCGATCGACCTTCTACCCGGATGACTGCTCGGCCGAAGCGATCCTGCGCTCGGTGCTCTACGCCTACCGGAACCAGACCGGCGACCATCCCGCCTGGGGCGTGCTCGGGCCCTCGGCGCCCGAGGGGGCTGCATCGGACGGCGGCGGCCAGGGCGACGGCTATTGCCGCGATGCCCGCGGCCGGCCCTTCGAGATCCGCATCGGCACGATCCGGCGGCGCGGCCAGGATGCGATCAACACCGCGTTCCCGAACTGAGAGGCCGGCATGAAGGGAAAGCAGAGCACGATCGAGGTCATCCGCGACGCCGAGGGGCGGCCCCGCGTCGTGTCCGGCACCGCGGCGCCGATCCTGGCCGACTTCCTCGAGACCGACCTGCGCGGCGACGCCACCTGGACGGCGAAGGTGGCGAAGCGCCTGGGCGAGGCCGGGGAGGGAGGAGAGCCGATCACCGGCAACCTCTACGCGCTGGAGATCCGCGGCGCCCAGTCGGTGCTGCGCAACATCCACGACGCCGCGGTGCCGGCGCTGGTGCTGCCGACCCGGGAGGTGGCGGCCGCGGTCGGCGCCTGGCTGGCGGCGCTGCGCAAGCCCGGCCGTGCGGTTCGGTCGCGGCGGAAGGAATGAGTCCGGCGGGGGTTCAAACGTGATTGGAATCAGGGAACCATCCGTCTAGGGTCCGCCGCTAACACGTATGGAGTGAGGTCTGGATCATGGCTGGCAGCGTCAACAAGGTCATTCTCATCGGCAATCTCGGCCGCGATCCGGAGATCCGGGCCTTCCAGAATGGCGGGCGCGTGGCGAATTTCTCGATCGCGACGTCGGAGAACTGGAAGGACCGCACCACCGGCGAGCGCAAGGAGCGCACTGAATGGCACCGCGTCGCGGTGTTCAACGACGCGCTGGTCGGGGTGGTCGAGCGGTTCCTGAAGAAGGGCTCGAAGGTCTATATCGAGGGCCAGCTCGAGACCCGGAAATTCAACGACCAGAGCGGCGCCGAGCGCACCATCACCGAAGTGGTGCTGCGCCCATTCCGCGGCGAGCTGACCATGCTCGACGGCCGTGAGGGTGGCGGCGGCGGTGGTGGCGGCGGCTTCGAGGACGAGGGCGGCGCGGGCGGCGGCTATGGCGGCGGCGGTGGTGGCGGCTATGGCGGCGGTCGGTCCTCTGGCGGCGGCTCGTCGGGCGGCGGCTCCGGCGGCGGTGGCAGCTCCTCGGGCGGCGGCCGCGGCCCGATGGCGGACGATCTCGACGACGAGATCCCGTTCTGATCC
This sequence comes from Inquilinus limosus, assembly GCA_019508225.1. Classification (GTDB taxonomy): domain Bacteria; phylum Pseudomonadota; class Alphaproteobacteria; order DSM-16000; family Inquilinaceae; genus Inquilinus; species Inquilinus limosus_D. The sequence continues at coordinate 10,351 of JAEKLZ010000174.1, forward strand.
ATCCGGGCGGATGACACGAAACGGGCCGGCTGGGAAACCAGCCGGCCCGTTTGCATTGGGCTGCGGTGCCTTAGCCCATCGCCTCGATCGGATCCCGCCGGGCGTTGTCCGGCGGCGTGCGGCGCACGCCGGGCTGGGCGGCCCAGGCGGCGGCGTTGGCGATCACCTTCTGCACCTCGGCATGGTGATAGCTGGGGAAGGTCTCGTGCCCCGGGCGGAAGTAGAAGATCCGGCCATAGCCGCGGCGATAGCTCAGGCCGCTGCGGAACACCTCGCCGCCCTTGAACCAGCTGACGAAGACCAGCTCGTCCGGCTCCGGCACGTCGAAGAACTCGCCATACATCTCCTCCTGCGGCAGCTCGATATAGCGGTCGAGCCCGGCCGCGATCGGATGCGCCGGGGCGGTGACCCAGATCCGCTCGGTCTCGCCGTCCTTGCCGTGCACCCGCCAGTTGACGCTGCAGCTGGTGCCCATCAGGCGGCGGAAGATCTTCGAGTAGTGGCCGGAATGCAGCACGATCAGGCCGAGCCCGCCCATGACATGGCGGCGCACCCGCTCGACCACGGCGTCCGACACCTCCTCATGCGCCTTGTGGCCCCACCACAGCAGCACGTCGGTGCTGTTCAGCACCTCGTCGGTCAGCCCGTGCTCGGGCTGGTCCAGCGTCGCGGTGGCGACCGGGAAGCCGCGTTGGCGCAGCGGGTCGGCGATCGCCTCATGGATGCCGTCGGGATAGACGGCCGAGACCTCGGGGTTCTGCAGCTCGTGCCGGTACTCGTTCCAGACCAGCAGGCGGGGAAGGGCCATGTCGCTTGTCTCCGGGATTGCGCGGTCAGGGGAGGATTTCGGACAGCGACACCCATGTGCCGTCCTGGGCGCCCGACCGCATGCAGGCGAAGCTGGTGGCGAGGGAATGGATGTTGTCCTCGCCCGAGGTGAAGTAGCGCGGCGGTTGGCCGCGGACAGCGGCGGCGAAAGCATTCAGCGTGCCGGCCCGGTCGATCAGCGCCACCGGCTTCATCGGCAGGTCCCGGACCGACCCGTCCGGCTTGCGCAGCGCCAGCTTGTCGGCAATCTCGCCAGCCATCCCGCGGGCCTGCCACACCAGTTGCCCCTCTTCGCATTCGATGGCCCATTCGCCGGTCCAGGTGGTCGGCGTGCCGCGCGACACCCAGGAGCCGTTGTAGGACACCATCAACCCGTTCTCGAGCGCCAGCAGCGCATGGGCGGCGGCGTGGTCCTTGAACGGGCTGTCCGGCGTGTTCCAGCTGCGGCAGGCGACGCGGTGCACGTTCTCGCCGAAGATCATGCGCATCAGGTCGAAATGGTGGATCGCCATGTCCAGCAGCAGCGGCCCCGGGATGTCGTGGTAGCGGTGCCCGGTCACCTTCCAGTTCTGCCGGAAGTCGATCAGCGCCGACAGCGGCCGGCCATAGGTGCCGTCGCGCACCAGGTCGGCCACCGTCTGCACCGCCGACATGTAGCGGTAGTTCTGGCTGACCATCAGGATCCGGTCGACCCGCTTGGCCAGGTCGATCAACTCCTGCGCTTCCTCCAACGTCGAGGTGAAGGGCTTCTCGACCAGCACATGCTTGCCGGCCTTCAGCGCGGCCTCGCTGACGGTCTTGTGCCCGGCGGTCGGCAACACCGCCAGGACCGCCTCGGCGTCAACGGCCTCAATGGCGGCGTCCAGGCTGGGGAAGCATTTGTCCTCGGCCAGGCCGAGCGTCTCCTGGGCCCGTTTCAGTGCTTCCGGGCTGGCGTCGACGAAACCGACGACATCGACCGCCTTGACCTGCGGCAGGATGGTGTGGGCCCAGTTCATGCCCCAGCCGCCCAGGCCGACCTGGATCACCTTGACCGACATTCCGTTTCCTTCGTCGCTTGAGTTATCGCGTGATGCTTACCAGCGGCCGCCGCGGCTCAGCCGGTTCAGCTCTTTCTGCAGCTGGGCCAGGTTGGTCGCGGCGTCGCCGTTCTTCGACAGGGTGCTGTGGACAGCGTTCCAGAACAGGGACGAGACCTCGCTGTAGCGCTCGCCCGTCACCGCCGACGGGCGGGCCACGGCGATCTCCAGGATCTGCCGCGTCGTCTTGAAGAACGGGCGCTTCGCCAGGATCTCGGCATCCTCGTACAGCGCGGGGATGGTGGGCTGGTAGCCGCCTTCGAGGGCCCGGCGCTTCTGCTCGTCCCTGGAGGTGAGATAGACGGCGAACTCCACGGCTTCCTTGGGGTTCTCGGAGTATTTGGAGACCGCGATCTGCCAGCCGCCGAGGGTGGCGGCGCTGCGCGCGCCCTCGCCATCGCCCTTCGGCAGGGGCGCGTAGCCGACCTTGCCCTTGACCGGGCTGTCCGCGGCCTCGGCCAGACTGGCCGCATAGGGCCAGTTGCGCATGAAGGCGGCGTTGCCGGACTGGAACACGCCGCGGGCGTCCTCCTCCATGTAGTTCAGCACGCCGTCGGGCGCAATCGTGCCGATCCAGGAGGCGGCGGTGTCCAGCGCCTTGGCGGCCTGCGGGTTGTCGATCGTGATCTTGCCGTCCGCTCCGACGACGGTGCCGCCGCCGAAGCTGGCGATCCATTCCAGCGCGTCGCAGGTCAGCCCCTCATACGCCCGGCCCTGGAAGACGAAGCCGAAGAAGCGGTCGTTGCCGGCCTTGCGCTCGCCCTCCTGGATGGTCTTGGCGGTCGCGGTCAGCTCGGCCCAGGTGCCGGGCACCTCGAGCTTGTACTTGTCCAGCAGGTCCTGGCGGTAATACAGCAGCCCGGCATCCGTGTACCAGGGCAGGGCCAGCAATTGGCCGTCCCGGGTCAGCCCCTGGACGATGTTCGGAAAATACTGGTCGATCGTCGCCTGGTCGACCTGTTGCTTCAGGTCGATGAAGTGGCTGCCGAGGATGCCGGGCCAGATCACGTCGACCTGGAACACGTCGATGTCGCTCGACTTGCCCGTGAGGAACTGCTGGTACAGGGCCAGCTGCTCCGAGGTCGACTGCGGCGCGGCGACGACCTTGACCGTGTTGCCGGTCTTGGCCGACCAGGCCTTGGCGGCCTCGTCGCACAGCCTGGACTGGATGCCGGTGGAGCCGCAGGCGAAGGTGATCTCGGCACCGAGCGCGGCCGGCGCTGCGGCCAGGGTCAGAGCGGCGAGAGCGGCGAGGGTGGTCAGGTGTCTCCCGGACATGGTTCCTCCTGTGATCTCGACGAGCGGTTTCTGGTGCCCACTGCAATCGTTTTCAGATTAGGCACGCGGGGGCGTTTGGCAACCGGCATTCGCGGGCGTGGCCTCGGTTCTCATCGCAGGCGCCATGCCCGGGACTGCCGCCGCGCGATCGGCTCGCCGAATCGGGGCTGGGGAGTGCCCGGGGAGTATCCTAAGGACTCGCCTGAGGTCAGGCTGATGCCGTATCTACAACCTCTGGTCGTGGTGGCCATGACACAACCGGGATTTTTCTCGATGCCAGGATCGACAAAAAAATGGACATAAATAAATATTCCATATATTTCGATATAGTCTGCAACCACTGGTCATTTTTATAGGAATGCACTCCGGGAAATTGCGGGTTCATCTTTTGCATAACATTTTATGCAAGCTTTTCTGCTTGGCGATTTCTAGTAAGAGTGAGCACTTGCCGGGATCTGGTGCAATAAAGCTTGTACTGGCCTCTGATCTGTGCTACATATTCGGGTATTAATGCTAGTTTAGCTAATCTTTTAAGGAATGCGCGAAATGAACGAATACTCTAGGGTAACGCGACGTTAGGCGGGTAAGGTTCGAAAATGCCGCCCGGCTGGCGGCCTGCGTGGTTTTTGATATGCCTATTGAAGCCCCTCACCGATGAACACGAATGCGCTGACAAGAGCTTATCTGGTCCTCGGGGGGCTGGGGGCGGTGTCGCTGATCGGCTACGGCGCCTACAAGACCTACGTGCCGGCGCCATCGATTTCCACGCCGGCGCCGGTGGCCCAGCCGACTTCCGCCGATGTCAGGCTGTTTGGTGTCATGACGGCGGCACGGTTCATCGCCCGGGGCCAGGTGATCGCGCGCGAGGATGTCGCCACCACCTCGGTCGCCGGGTCAATGCCGCAGGGCGCGCGGACGGCGATCGGCGACGTGGTCGGCAAGGTGGCGACCGCCGACATCCTACCGCAGCAACTGCTGCTCGACTCCACGATGTCCGCCGATCCGGCCAAGGCTGGGCTCGCCGCGCTGGTCCCCGCCGGCTACCGGGCGATCAGCATCCTGACCAATGACGAGATCGCTGTCAGCCAGTTCATCCGTCCGGGCGACAAGGTCGACATCCAACTGGTGCTGCCCGATACCGTCTTTGCCAAGCAGGGCGTCACGGATCGGCCGGAAACCGATATCAGCGAGGCGCGCACGGTGCTGCAGGACGTGCTGGTGCTGACCGTCGGCGTCACCCTCGGCGATCCGACCCTGGCCCAGACCGCCGCCGAGCAGGCCGCCAGCACATCCGGGCGCCGCAACGACCCGTCACGAACGATCAGCCTGGCGATGACGCCGGAACAGATCGCCAGGTTCGCCCTGGCCCGCAGCCTCGGCACCTTCTATCTGTCCCTGCGCGGCCCCGACGATCTGCAACTGATCGGCGACAACACCGCCAAGCTCTCCGACATCCGCGGCCCGACACCGCCGCCATCCGCCCCGGCGGTGCCGCAGAAGCGGCCGATCGAGCTGATCGTCGGCGACCGCACCCAGCTGATTTACCCGAAGACGTCCGGAGAGCCGCGATGAGGTTTGTGGTCCGCCTGCTGTATGTCGCGGTTCTCGTCCTCGTCACCCAGGTGGCGGGGGCGGAGGAACTGCGGCTCGGCGTCGGCGCCCAGCGGGTGATCAATCTGCCTGCCCCCATCACCCGCATCGTCGTCGGCCAGGGTGGCATCATCGACGCGACGGCCTTGAACGAGGACCAGTTGCAGGTGACCGGGCTGCAGTCCGGCAAGACCACGCTCAACATCTTTACCGCCCAGTCGGACCAGGGGGCCGCCTACGATGTCATCGTCGGCGCCGCGAGCGTCGCCCTGCCCACCATTCCCGACCGTGGCGATCCGGCCCGGCAGATCCGCGGCCAGCCGGGGCTGCAGGGGGTACGGGTCAACCGCGACGGCGATACGCTGGTGCTGTCCGGCACGGTGCCGGATCTGGACGCCCATGCCCGGGCCTCGACCATCGCCCGCGCCTATGGCGGCGACAACGTCGTCGACCTGACCCGGGTGACCGGCAACCAGATGGTGGCGGTCGACATCCAGTTCGCGGCGGTGTCGGCGACCACGCTCCGCGCCCTCGGTTTCAACTTTTCGGCGCTCGGCGGCAGCGACTTTCAAGGCGCCCTGATCGGCCCGAACACCTATCAGAGCTTCAGCTTCAACAATCGCGGCCTCTCGGTCTCGGCGTCGCCGGGGCTGACCAGCGCCTTCAACCTGTTCCTCGGCGACCCGCGCAACGGCATTCTCGGCCTGCTCAGCGCCTTGTCACAGGCCGGCCTGACCCAATTGCTGGCGCAGCCGACCCTGCTGGTGCGCTCCGGCGACCATGCGGAGTTCCTGGCCGGCGGCGAGATCCCGATTCCGGTGCCGCAGGGCGGTGCCTCGCTGGGAACCGTGACCATCGAATACCACCAGTACGGCGTGAAGCTGGACATCGCCCCGGTCGTGCTGTCGGACAAGCGCATCGTGCTCAAGGTGGCGCCCGAGGTCAGCGAGCTCGACTATGCCAACGCGCTGCAGTTCCAGGGCTTCCAGGTGCCGGCGTTCCGCCGTCGCTCGACTTCGACCACCGTGGAGCTGGGCAACGGGCAGAGCTTCGTGCTGGCCGGGCTGATGTACAGCAACAGCCAGATCAACGAGAGCAAGTTCCCCTGGCTCGGCGATATTCCGATCATCGGCGCCCTGTTCAAGAGCACCAACAACCAGCAGGAGCGGCAGGAGCTTATCATCGTCGCCACGCCGCGGCTGGTCACGCCGCTGGCACCGAACCAGATCCCGCCGCTGCCGGGCGTGGACACGCGCAAGTTCAACCCGTCCGTCGGCGACATGATCCTGAATGTCGATCAGGTGCAGGACCATCTCGCGCCCTACGGGTTGATGCGGTAGCAGCCATGCACAGGATCACCGTCGCCACCTCCGACACCACCATCGCCGCCGGCCTGATCGCCGCCCTGGAAGGCGTCGCCGCGGTGATCCGCTCGGCCCCGGACACGGCCTCGCTGGTCGAGCTGTGCGGCAAGGCCGAGCTCGACCTGATCCTGCTCGACGCCGATCCGGTCTCCGGCTTCGGCACCGCGTTGGCGGACGCGATGCGCTCGGTGATCGCGGCCGACCCCGAGGCGCCGGTCGTCGTTCTCGGTGACGAGGCCGACGCCCGCTCGGTGCTGCGGGCGATCCGCGCCGGGGCGGCCGATGTGATCGACCGGGATGCCCACGGCGAAGCGCTGGGCGGCCAGATCGGCCGGCATCTCACCGGCGCCCCGCGCGGCAATGACTCCGGCAGCGGCGCCTTGACCCTGGTGATGAGCGGCCAGCCGGGCGGCGAAGGCCTGTTCGCGGTCAACCTGGCGGTGCTGCGGGCCAAGGCGGCGGGCGGGGCGCTGCTGGTGGACGGCGCGCTGCCCTCCAGCGAGGCCGGCGCCGCGCTGAACGTGCCGGTGAACTATACCATCCGGGACGCGGTGCAGGACCTGGCCCGGCTGGACCGGACCCTTCTCTCCTCCGCACTCGGCCGGCATGAGCCGTCCGGGCTGCATGTGCTGCCCCTCGCCGTGGCGGGCGAGGAGGTGCACGACATCGCCACCGAGGGCATCGCCTCGATGATGCTGGTGCTGCGGGCCCTGTTCGGCGAGGTCGTGCTGAATGTCGGCGGTATCCGGCACCCGGGCCTGCTGTCGGAGTTCGTGCGCGCCGCCGGCCGGATCTATCTGGTCGCGCCGCAGAAATTCACCGCGGTCAAGGCCTGCCGCGACCTCCTGGTCCAGATCGGGCCCAGCGCGCCCGCGCTCGACCGCATCACCCTGGTGGTCGAGGACCACATGCCGGGCATCAGCCTGACCGACGAGCAGATGCGCGAGGCGCTGGGCCTGCGCCGCTCCGTCCGCCTGCCGGCGGCGAGGGTCGAGCTGCTCAACGCGCTCAACGCCGGGCGGCCGCTGGTGCTGGACCAGCCTCGCGCGGCCTACAGCCGGGCGCTGGAGAAGCTGGCCGCCGCCGGGATGGCGCCGGCATCACCGAACGCCGCCCGGCCGGCGCCGCGCGGCACCGGCCTGTTCCGCCGGCTGCGGACGTCGTGAGGAGAGGGCGGCGATGGCAGGGCTGATCAACGGCGTGGGCGTGAGGACAGGTGGGGAGGCGGATCTCGCCGCTGCGGAGCTGCGCACCACCGACGCCTACCAGCGCACGAAGTTCGCGATCTTCAATCTGGTGCTGGAGCAGCTCGAAGCGCTCGGCATCAACGCGGAATCGGCGAGCCATTCGATGATCCGCGACGGCATCGAGCAGGCGATCACCCGCTTCGCCGCCAAGGAGGGGTTGGCGCTGAACGCAGCCGAACGCGCCCTGCTGGCGTCCGAGGTGCAGAACGAGGTGATCGGCCTGGGCCCGCTGGAGCCGCTGCTGAAGGATCCGTCGATCGACGATGTGATCGTCAACGGCCCCTTCCGGATCTATGTCGAGCGCGGCGGCCAGATGGCGGCGGTGCCGGTGCGGTTCCGCGACACCGCCCATCTGATGAACATCATCCAGCGCATCGTCAGCCCGATCGGGCGCCGGGTGGACGAGGCGACGCCCTATGTCGATGCCCGGCTGCCCGACGGGTCGCGCGTCAATGTGGTGATCCCGCCGATCGCGCTGGACGGGCCGATGGTGTCGATCCGCAAGTTCCGGGTCCAGGCCATGGGCGCGCAGGACTATGTGCGTCTCGGCTCGATGAGCCAGGAGATGATGAGCTTCCTGGCGGCCGCGGTGCGCTCGCGCCTCAACATCCTGATCTGTGGCGGCACCGGCTCGGGCAAGACCACGCTGCTCAACATGCTCAGCGGCTACATCGACGAGAAGGAGCGGCTGATCACGATCGAGGATGCGGCCGAGCTGCAGCTGCGGCAGAGCCATGTGGTGCGGCTGGAGACGCGGCCGCCCAATCTCGACGGCAGCCGCGAGATCACCGCCCGCGACCTGGTGCGCAACGCCCTGCGAATGCGGCCCGACCGCATCATCCTGGGCGAGGTGCGTGGCGCCGAGGCGGTCGAGATGCTGCAGGCGATGAGCACCGGCCATGACGGATCGATGGCGACGATGCACGCCAATTCCAGCCGCGACGCCTTCAGCCGGCTGGAGATGCTGCTCGGTTTCGGCGGCCTCAACGGCGATCCGAAGACGGTCCGTCGCTATATCGCCAACAGCGTTCATCTCGTCGTGCAGGTCAACCGCCTGGCGAACGGCAAGCGGCGCGTCACCGGCGTCTCGGAGCTGACCGGGATGGAGGGCGACAACTTCACCCTCAACCCGCTGTTCAGCTTCGAGGAGCAGCCGCCGCTGAGTGGGCTCGGCGAGTTCCGCACGCTGTCGGCGCGTCCCTTCTACGCCCACCGCCTGGTCGGGGCGCCCGATCTCCGGGTTGCGGCAGCCCGGGGAGGGGCGTCATGACGGGCTTCGGCTTCCTGCTGGTGGGTGTGGTGGCCCTGTTCGTGATGGCCGGCATCAGCCTGTTCGCCGGCCGCCGTCAGCGCCGCCAGCAGCAGCTGGTGCAGACGCGGCTGGAGGTGCTGCGCGGAGTCCTGCCGCAGCGGGCCGGCGAGACCGTGGCCGGTCGTCCTCCTGTCCCGGCCGGGCAGGGCGGGCCCCGGTTCCTGCGCCTCTGGATGCATCGGGCCGACATCGTGCTGCAGCCGCACCGGTTGGTCACGGCGGCCCTGCTGGTCATCGCCGCGACCGTGGCCGTGGCCTGGTTCTTCGGTCCGATCGCCGCGGCCGTCGTCCCCGTCCTGGCCATGGGGATCGCTGTCTACGCACTGCACGCGCTGGCGACGAGGCGGATCAATGCCTTCATCCTCGGCCTGCCCTTCTTTCTGGACGCCCTGCGCCAGCTCCTGATGGTGGGCAATTCGATGCAGCAAGGCCTGCTGAAGGCGGCGGAGAACACCTCTCCCGCCATGCAGCGTTATCTGCAGCCGATGATCCGGCGGATCAACAACGGCGCACCGATCCCGGAGGCCGTCTCCTGGCTGGCGGCACGGCTGGACGTGCCGGAGCTGCACATGGTGGCCACGGCGACGGAGGTCAATTTCCGCTATGGCGGCCGGATGTCGACCGTGCTGGCGAATCTCGTTCAGATCCTGCGCGACAGGACCAGGGTGGAACGGGAGCTGAAGGCGGCCACCGCGGAGATCCGGTTCAGTGCCATCGTCCTCGGCCTGATGCCGGCCGTGGTGGCGGTGATGATCGGCGTGGTCAAGCCGGCCTATGTCATGTTCTTCATCGAGGCGGAGCAGGGGCCGCGCCTGGCGTTGATCGCGGTCGGGCTGCAGGTGTTCGGCGTCCTGGTGATGCGCCGTATCATGCGGCTGGAGTTCTGACGCCATGCCGGGCTTCAGCCTCGAACTCGCCTTCCTGGTCCTGACCGCCGGCTCCAGCCTGCTGCTGCTGGGGCTGGGGCTGCGCGGCACGGTCGGCGAGGCCCGGCTGAAGCGGCGGCTGACGCGGCTGTCCGAGCAGCCGCAGGAGGGGGCCGCTTCCGGCCAGATCGCCTGGCTTCGCCCGTTCGAGCCGATCCTGGTCGGCGGCGGCAAGGACCGCGAGGAGATCCTGCGGCACCTGCGGGCGGCGGGTTATTACGACCCGGGCGCCCTGATGGTCTTCGCCGGGCTGCGCTTCGCCGCCATGCTGCTGACCATCCTCGGCACCGGGCTGGCGCTGTGGCTGCTCGGCCTGTGGTCAGGGGTCGCCCGGTTCTACCCGCTGGCGGCCGGCGGTGTGGTGTATATCGCGGCGAAGGTGGTGCTGCGCTCCCTGGCCTCGGTCCGGCTGCGGCGGGTCAATGCGGAGCTGCCCTTCGTCCTCGATGTCCTATTGCTGATGCTGGAGAGCGGCATCAGCCTCGACCAGTGCTTCCGCTCGGTGGCCCAGGGCGACGGCAACGCCATGCCCCATGTCCGGCAGTCGATGCGGGCCCTGGTCGAGGATCTGCAGCGCGGCATGGCCTACGACCAGGCGCTCGATCGCTGGGCCGACCGGCTGGGCGTCCCGGGCATCCGGGAGGTGGCGGCATTGTTCAAGCAGACCCTGCTGTACGGCACCGAGCTGGGGCCGGCGCTGCGGGAGTTCGTGCGCGAGTTCTCCGACCGGCGCGTCTCCTCCGCCAAGGAGAGCATCGGCCGCAAGACCACGCAGATGACGATCGTGATGATCATCTTCCTGATGCCGGCGCTGTTCATCGTGCTCACCGCCCCGGCCATCGTGACGATCCTCACCACCCTGACGGGGCTGGGCAGATGACGCGAATCCCCTCCCGCCTGGCGGCGCTGATCGTTCTGCCCTGGCTCTCCGCCTGCGGCGTGTTCGGCGGCGACAGCCAGACGGCGCATCGGGAGCCGTCGCCGGCGGACACGCTGCCGCAGGCCGCGCCGCTCGATGCCGAGAACTCGCGCGACCTGTATCTCGGCATCGTCGACAAGCTGCGCCAGGGCGGCAAGTCGCGCGCCGCCCTGGCCTATCTCGACGACTACGACAACCGCCATCCGGGCGACGCCCGGGCGCAGGTGCTGCGCGGGGACGCCTTCCTGGACATCCAGGACTATACGCGTGCCGAGGCGATCTACCGGGAACTGGTGAACGGCGACCAGGCCGCCGCGGCCTATGACGGCCTCGGCCGCGTCGCGGCAGGGCGCGGCGATTGGGCAAAGGCCCGGGCGCAGTTTCATGAGGCGGTGCGGCGTGAGCCGATCAACGTCAAATACCTGAACGACCTCGGTTTCGCCGAGATGCGGATCGCCTCCTATGACGAGGCCCTGTTCACCCTGCGCCAGGCGACCGAGCTGGCGCCGGAGAATGCCCAGGTCCGCAACAACCTGATCCTGTGCCTCGACGTGGCCGGCCAGGGCGATGCCGCCAAGGCGATGCTCCGCCGGATCACCAGCGCCCCGGAGCGGCGTGCGGTCGAGCAGATGGTGAAGACCGCCCGCAGCCAGATGCGCGGTCCGACCAGCGCCGGCACCGGCACGGCCGCGCCGCGGCGCCTGGCGCAAGCTTCGGAGAACCAGCCATGATGCGAGCATGCCTTGCGGCGTTGGGTGTGGCCGCCCTGTTCCTGCCGGCCACGGCATTGGCCCAGCAGCAACTGGTGCAGCCGAAGGCGCCCGACTGGTACGAGAGCAATCGCGCCCTGCAGGTGATCCAGGCGCAGCAGCGGCCGCATCCGGGCGCCGGCGCCCCCGGCGGCCTGTCGGGGGCGGAGGCCGGGCAGGTCTACCGCAACCTCATCCAGGGCATCGGCAAGCCGCTTCAACCGCTGTCGGGCAACAGCTCTTACGGGCCGCCATCCGGCTTTGGCGGCGGCACGGGATCGTCGTCGGGGGGGCAGCCATGATCGGGAGACTGATACGCCGTGGGTCGGGTGACGGGGGCTCGATCGCACCCTTCGCCGCGCTGATGCTGGTGCCGCTGATCGGAACGGCGGCGCTCGCCACCGATGTCGGCCTCTGGTACGCGCAGCAGCGGCACCTGCAGGCGGCCACGGACGTATCGGCCCTGTCGGCTGCCCTCAGGATCTCCGACGCCACGGCGATCGCCGGCAACCTGCTCAAGGCCAACGGCTTCGAAGCCAGCAACCTGACTTCGGCCGTGCCGGGCGTGTACTGCCCCGAGGCGGCGACGCCGGCGGACCGTTTCAAGCTCGGCCTGACGGCCTGCCAGGCTGGTGATCCCGCGCCGGACGAGTACAGCGCCGTCCAGGTCACGGCGCACACCACCGTGCCCGGGGTGCTGTCCCGGTCGCTGCTGCAATCCGGCGAGGGCCAGATGGGGCAGGGCGGCAGCCCGAACAAGGAGGGCATCTACCCGATCAGCACCCGGTCGACGGCGGCGCGGATCGATGAGGCCGGGCTGCAGGCCGGCACCGGCCTGCTCACGCTCGACACGACGCAGAGCCCGCTGCTGAACGCGGTGCTGGGCGGGGTGCTGGGCACCAAGATCAACCTGACCGCCGTGCACTATAACGGGCTGGTCAACACCGATATCGACGCTCTGACCTTCCTCGACGCCCTGGCGACGCATGTCGGCGCCTCGGTCGGAACCTATGACGGGCTGCTCACCGGCAAGGTGAAGGTCGGCCAGATCCTGCAGGCGGCGATCGACGTCCTCAACAAGCAGGATCACATCGCCGGCCTCGATCTCGACGCGCTGAACGCCCTGCTGGCGCTGCAGTCGCAGGTCGCCGGCAACCCGGACCTGGCCCTGGGCACGCTGCTGGACCTGGGCGTCTGGAAGAAGCAGGAGGTCGGCGGCTCGACCAAGCCGAGCGCGCTGCAGGCCGGGCTGAACCTGTACCAGCTGGTCACGCTCAGCGCGCAGGTGGCGAACAGCCAGAACTTCATCTCGATCCCCTCGCTCACCCTCGGCCTGCCCGGCGTCGCGTCGGTCCAGGTCGCCGCCACGGTGATCGAGAAGCCGCAGCGGCCGCCCTTCGCCTTCGGGCCGAAGGGTATCTCGGTCCACACCGCGCAGGTGCGGACGCAGATCAAGCTGCAGCTGCTGGACCTGTTCGGTCTTCTCGGCCAGGGAATCCAGCTGCCGGTCTATATCGAGGCCGCGGCCGGCGACGCCGAACTGACCTCGATCACTTGCGATCCGGAGGTCAAGGTGGGGGTGGCAGCCGACGTCAAGGCGGCCGCCGCCTATATCGGCACGCTGCCGATGAACCTGATGACCAATTTCAGCCACAAGATCAACTACCAGACCGACATCCAGCCGGCGCCGCTGGTCGATATCGGCGTGCTCTTCATCGGCCTGGTGCGGCTCACCGGCCGGGCGAAGCTCGAACTGCTGGAAGGCCACAAGGACATGGTCTTCGACAAGCAGGACATCGACGACCAGGTGGCCCAGCAGGTCTGGGGCGGCGGCGCGGTCGACAACCTGCTGGGCAGCCTCGGCATCGACCCGGTCACCGGCAAGCCGAATCTCGACCTCAAGGCCTGCGTCCTCAGCCTGGGCAATATCTGCCTGCTGCCGGTCGACCTGAAGGCGGTCAGCACCACGGTCACCGCGCTCAACCAGCTTCTCGCCCCTGTCATCAAGGGCGTCCTCGATCCTCTCGTCGACAATCTGCTCGCCGCGCTCGGCGTGCGGGTCGGCGTGATGGATGTGACCGTCACCGGCGTCCGCTGCGGCGTGCCGGTGCTGATCGAATAGTCGGAACACCGCCGGCGGCACCGGGACGCGGGCGGGAAGCAAGGTCCCGGATATTCTGGAGGTTTATCATGATGTTGCGGAAATTCTTCAAGAAGGCGCGCCGGATTGCTCGCGACGAGCAGGGCATTACGGCCGTCGAATACGCGATCCTCGGTGCCCTGGTCGCCCTTGGCATCACCGCCACCGCCGGCCAGCTCGGCACGGCCATCGCCGGCGCCTTCACCCGGATCATTGGCTTCCTCGGCACCTGAGCCCAAGCCTTCTCCCGGCCAGCTTCTCTCCAACGAGTTCATGGGAACAGCCATGGCTTCTCTTGCACGACGTGCACCTCGAACGGCGGGCGCTCGGGCGCCCGCCGCCCTCTCGGACGAGACGGGGCTGGCCGCGGTCGAATTCGCTCTGATCGCCCCGGTCTTCCTCGTCCTCCTGTTCGGCCTCGTGATCTACGGATTGCATTTCGGGGCCTGGCTGGCCGTCAACCAGGCCGCGGCGGAGGGGGCTCGTGCCTCCATCGCCGGGATGAACATCGATGAACGCAAGGAATTGGCGCAGAAGGCGGCGATCGCCGTCCTGTCCGCCTATGGGCCGATTCTCGGCAGCATCGAATCCTGTGAAACGGGACAGTCCTGCGTGATCACGGCCGAAGCATCGTCCAGCGACGCCAACCTGTTCCAGGTCACGGTGACGTATGACCAGGCCGCCAGGAACGCCGCCAGCGGCCTGAACGGGGACGACGGCAAGGACAGCTTCCTGCCCATGCCGCTGTCCAATCCCTCCGCCACCGTGACCATCGCCAACGGCGGATATTGATGGACGGTCTCGACTTCATCGCTCTCGGCCTTCTGGTCCTGCTCTTGCTGCCGATCGTGCTGATCGATCTGCGCGAGAGCAGGATCCCGAACATCTGCAACCTGGCGCTGGGCGTCTGCGGCCTGGCCCTGGCGCTGGTCCGCAATCCGACGCTGCAGACGCTCGGCTTCTCCCTCGGCGCTGCCGTCGTGACCTTCGTGCTGCTGGCCGGCACCGCCTGGCTGATGCAGAAGATCGACCGGAACGCCCGGATCGGCTGGGGGGACCTCAAATTCCTCACCGCCGCCAGCCTCTGGGTCGGGGTGCAAGGCAGCTTGATCGTCCTGATCCTGGCCAGCCTTGTGGCGCTGGTCGCGACCCTGGCGCTGGCGCCCTGGCGGGGCGGCGTCAAATGGCGCGAGATGCGGCCGTTCGGCCCGGCGCTCGCGGTCGGCCTGATCGCCGTCACCGTCACGGCCTTCATCCGGGGGGCCTGAGACCTCAAGGCCTCGCCGCTGGTTTTACGGGTCAGCGATGTTGATCCGATCGAACCGCTTCATTTCGCGCGACAATGGTGGTTAGCTCCCGTCATCCGTAGAAGGGAAGCCCGCCATGAGCACCGATGTGAATCGCCGGATCCTGCTGGCCGCGCGGCCGGTCGGGGAGCCCAAGGACACCGATTTCCGCCTGGTCGGGGAGCCGGTGCCGACGCCCGGGCCCGGGCAGCTCCTGCTCCGCACGCTGTGGCTGTCGCTCGATCCCTATATGCGCGGCCGGATGAGCGACGCGAAATCCTATGCCACGCCGGTCGAGATCGGCGAGGTGATGGTCGGCGGCGCGGTCGGCCGCGTCGTCGCCTCGAATCATTCCGGCTTCGCCCCGGGCGACATCGTCGAGGGCCGCACCGGCTGGCAGGACTATGCGCTGTCCGACGGCGCCGGGCTGCTGAAGGTCGACCCGTCGCTGGCGCCGATCTCGACCGCGGTCGGGGTGCTCGGCATGCCCGGCAGGACCGCCTATACCGGCCTTCTCACCATCGGCCAGCCGAAGCCGGGCGAGACGGTCGTGGTCTCCGCCGCCTCCGGTGCCGTCGGATCGGTGGTCGGGCAGATCGCGAAGATCAAGGGCGCCCGAATCGTCGGCATCGCCGGCGGGGCCGAGAAGGGCGCCTATCTGACCGGTGAGCTCGGCTTCGACGCGGCGGTCGACCATCGCGCGCCGGATTTTGCCGAGCGGCTGCGCGCCGCGGTGCCGGACGGCATCGACGTCTATTTCGAGAATGTCGGCGGCGCGGTGTGGCAGGCGGTTTGGCCGCTGCTGAATCCCTTCGCCCGGGTCCCGGTCTGCGGCCTGATCGCCCAGTACAACGCCACCGCCCTGCCGGACGGGCCGAACCTGGTGCCGGCGATGATGCGCGACGTGCTGTCGAAGCGTCTGACCCTGCGCGGCTTCATCGTCAGCGATTTCGCCGACCAGCAGGCCGCGTTCCTGCGCGACGTCTCCGGCTGGATCCGCGACGGCCGGATCCGCTATCGCGAGGATATCGCCGAAGGGCTGGAGAACGCGCCCCGGACGTTCCTACGGCTGTTCCGGGGCGAGAATTTCGGCAAGCTCCTGGTCAAGGTGGCGGAGTAGCGGCGGCCGGGTGGCCGCCGCTCCGGGGCATCAGAGGATCCGCGAGGCCACGGTGATAAGGCCGAGGCGCGTGGTCGCGGCGCCACGATCCGCATCCGGCGGCAGGCCGAGGTCGCGGCGGGCGTCGTCGGTCAGCGTCTCCAGCCGCAGCCGGGACGGCCGTCCGGCCGGGCGCGCCGGCCCGCCGGAGAGGTGGCGCCAGATCCGCCCCAGCAGGCCGACGGGGCGCTGGCGCAGCGGCAGGCGCAGGACATGGGTGCTCATGACGATCTCCTCGAAGCCATCGCAATCGGGCAGGCAGCCGCCTTCGGCGGCGCCGGCGGCACTGTGTCGATGCCGTAGCGGCCGATGATCACCGGGCCGGTGGCGTCGGACACCGTGACCACGGTCTCGGCCGGGGCGCCGGGCCTGGCCCGGTACATCACCACCTCCGTCAGAATGGCCATCGGATCCTCCATCGCCGGCCCCGGCGACCCGGGGCGATGATGGGAGACTACGCCACCCCTCCTGACATCATCCTGTCAGGAGAGATGAGCGGGCCGACACTTTGCGGCGGTCGCGAGGAGAAGATGGGCGTGAACGCGGATGTACGTCATTCGACAAGTTCGAGGAGGAGCTGTACGTTTCTGTTCAGCGTGCAAGGGCGGGGCCGGGCGTGATGGATTGGGACGATCTGCGGGTGATCCATGCTGTGGTCGGGGCCGGCAGCCTGTCGGCTGCGGCGCGGCGCCTGAGCCTCAGCCAGCCGACCATCGGCCGGCGGGTCCAGGCGCTGGAGGAGCGGCTGGGGCTGGTGCTGTTCGAGCGCGGCACAGACGGCTACCGCCCGACCGCGGCCGCCGAGGCGCTGCTGCCGCATCTGCGCGCCATGGCGGAGGCGGCGGTGGCGCTGGAGCGCGAGGCGCGGGTCCAGGCCGATCCGGGCACCGGGCTGGTGCGGGTCGCCGCCGATGGCTGGGCCAGCCGCTTCCTGGCCGACAGGCTGCCGCGGCTGCGCGAGGCGCTGCCGGGCATCGACCTGGCCCTGGATTTCGAGCGTGACATGCCGGACCTCGGCGGCGATTCGGTGCATCTCGGCGTCTACACGGCCGTGCCGGATCTGCCGGCCCTGCGTTCTCGCCTGGTCGCCCGGTCCGCCTATGCCGTCTACGGCCTGCGCGCCTATGTCGAC
>JAEKLZ010000111.1 GCA_019508225.1 Inquilinus limosus
CGCCGTCCTGCCCCGGATGAACTTCTCGAGTCCCTATGTCGATCTGCCGCACCGGCTGACGGTGCGCGAGAACCTGGCGGTCTATGCCCGGCTGTACGGCGTGCGCGACCGCCGCAGCCGCATCGCCGAGCTGGCCGAGCTGCTCGACCTGACCGGATTCATCGACCGGCCGTCCGGTAAATTGTCGGCCGGGCAGAAGACTCGGGTGGCGCTGGCCAAGGCCCTGGTCAACGCGCCGGAGCTGCTGCTGCTCGACGAGCCGACCGCCTCGCTCGATCCCGACACCGGCGACTGGGTGCGCGGCATCCTCGAGCGCTACAGGGCCGAGCGTGGCGCCACCATCCTCCTGGCCAGCCACAACATGGATGAGGTCGAGCGGCTGAGCGACGAGGTGCTGATGCTGAAGGCCGGGAAGATCGTCGACCAGGGCTCGCCGGACCAATTGATCGCGAAATACGGCCGCACCGACCTGGAGGAGGTGTTCCTCGACATCGCCCGCAGCCGCGGCGCGCTGGGCCAGGCCGCGCAATGAGGTCGGCGCGATGAGCAGCACCCTCGCCAACCCGCCCGCCCTGCGCGGCTCCTCCTCCGGCCGCATCGTCGCGGTGATGCTGCGCCATCTGTACATCCTGCTGGGCTCGGTGCCGCGGCTGATCGAGATGATCTACTGGCCGACGGTGCAGATGGTGGTCTGGGGCCTGATCAGCGAAAGCCTGGCGCCGACGATGAACTGGCAGGCCCAGGCGGCCGGCATCCTGATCTCGGCGGTGCTGCTGTGGGACCTGCTGTTCCGGGCCCAGCTCGGCATGTCGATCTCCTTCCTCGAGGAGATGTGGAGCCGCAATCTCGGCCACCTCTTCGTCAGCCCCTTGCGGCCCTGGGAATGGGTGGCGTCGCTGATGGCGATGAGCCTGATCCGCACCCTGATCGGGGTGGTGCCGGCCGCCCTGCTGGCGATCCTGCTGTATCACTGGAACATCTTCTCGATCGGCCTGCCGCTGCTGGCCTTCTTCGTCAACCTGATCGTCACCGGCTGGGCCATCGCGCTGGTGGTCCTGGCGCTGATCCTGCGCTACGGCATGGGGGCGGAAGGGCTGGCCTGGGCGATCGTCTTCGCCGTCTCGCCGATCAGCGCGATCTACTACCCGGTCTCGGTGCTGCCCGGCTGGTTGCAATGGGTGGCGTTGGCGCTGCCGCCGGCCCATGTGTTCGAGGGCATGCGCGGCCTGCTGCACGGCCAGGGCTTCGACATGGGCCATTTCCTGGCCGCGGTCGGCCTCAACACCGTCTGTCTGGCCCTCGGCTGCGCTGCGTTCCTCTGGGGCTTCCGCATCGCCCGGGATCGCGGCTCGCTGCTGCAGCAGGGAGAGTAGGGGCCGCCGGTCAGGCCTGGTCGACCGGGAGGACGAAGACGTAGCCGACGCCGCGCTCGGTCTGGATCAGGCGGGGCGCGCCCGTGCCGGCCTCCAGCTTGCGCCGCAGCCGCAGGATCTGGACGTCGATGCTGCGGTCGTAGACATCCTCGTGCACCCGGGTCGCCTGCAGCAGGTGCTCGCGCGACAGCGGGCGCTGCGGCGCGTCGAGGAAGGCGACCAGCAGGGCGTATTCGCCCTTGGTCAAGGCCACCGGCCGGCCTTCGGGATCGCTCAGGCGCCGCAGGCGGCGGTCGAGCTGCCAGCCGCCGAACCGGCAGCGGCCGCGGCGCGGCTCCTGCAGCGCGACTCCGGGACCGCGGCGCCGCAGCACCGCCCGCACCCGGGCCAGCAGCTCGCGCGTGCCGAACGGCCGGCTGACATAGTCGTCGGCGCCGAGCTCGAGGCCGATGACCCGGTCGGCCTCATGGCTGCGCGGGCTCCCGGTGATGATCACGGGCGCGTCGAACCGCGCCTGGATCTCGCGCAGCAGGTCCAGCCCGCCCGCCAGGTCGTGGCCCAGGTCGAGGATCACGAGGCTCGGGGCGTCGGCCGCGACCTGGCTGGCCACGCCCGGTCGCCCGGAGACCGGGACGACGCGCATGCCGTGCGCCTCGAAGAAGCTGGCCACGGTCTGCTTCATCGCCGGGTCGTCGCCGACCATCAGGATGCGCGTCGGCCGGACGCTGCCGTGGCTTGCGATAGCCGGCCGCCACGCCGGCGTCGGCATCGGCGGGGCAAGACGCGGCGGCGGTGCCCGGTCGCGATCCGGGAAAGTGACCGACTGGCCCGAAAATCCGGTTGCCATACAATCTCCAGCGGTGTCGAGGTGACGGATGATGGCTTTTCTTTGCGTCGACTGGCCGGGACCGCGGGAGGGATCGGGCACGGGGGGCGGACGGCGTTCGCGGAGGATGTAGGGTGGCGGCGTCCCAGCGGCCGTGTCAAAAAGCGTTGAAATTGCATGGTGGAAATCGGCCCGGGACGCCGATAGGGTGCGCCGCGGTGGGAAGGAACACCCACCTCCGGCCTGTGCAGGAGGTCCTTCCCGGATACGAGCGATGCCTGACGAGCCACAGCTGACGTTGCGCCTGCTGGGCGGGGTCGAGGTGGCCCGGGGCGGCCAACGCATGGCCCTGCCGTCCTCCCGGAAGGCGCGGGCCTTGCTGGTCTATCTGGCGGCCACGGAGCGGCCGCACCGGCGCGACCGGTTGTGCACCATCTTCTGGGACGTTCCCGACGATCCGCGCGGCGCGCTGCGGTCGAGCCTGAGCCTGCTGCGCCGCATCGTCGACACGCCGGGCCACCCGCGCATCCTGGCGGACCGCGACACGGTGCGCTTCGATGCCGCAGGGGCCGATATCGACCTTCTGGTCCTCCGCCGGGCCCTCTCGACCGGGTTGGAGGCGGCCTCGACCGAAGCGCTGGAGCAGGCCGCTTCGGCCTTCCAGGGCGAGTTCGCCGAGGGGCTGGACCTGCCGAGCTGCCCGGACTTCCAGGTCTGGTGCGTGGCCGAGCGGCAGGAGGCGCGCCGGCTCCGCCTGCAGGTGCTGCGGGCGCTGATCGGACGCCATGCCGACGACCCGGCGGCGGCGCTGCCGCATGCCCGGGCCCTGGTCTCCGCCGATGTCGACGACGTCTCGGCCCATATCGCACTGCTGCGCGTCCTGGTCGCCGGCGGCCACCAGCGCGAGGCGGAGGAGCAGCGGGACGTGTCGGCGCGGCTGCTGGGCGGCACCGGCAGCGAGGCGGCGGAACGGCTGGTCCGGGCCTGGCGGTCGCTCACCGGGCCACGGGCGGTGGCCGACCGGGAGCCGGAGGCGGTCGCCACGGCGCCGGCGCCGCGGCCGGCGGAGCCCAGCCGTCGGCATATCGCGGTCCTGCCCTTCACCAGCATGAGCGGGGATGCCGAGCAGGGGTATTTCGCCGACGGCATCACCGAGGACATCATCACCGACCTGTCCCGGGTCTCCGCCCTGTTCGTGGTCGCCCGCAACACCGCCTTCCTCTACCGCGGCCAGGCGGTGGAGGTGACCGAGGTGGCGCGGCGGCTGAACGTCGGATACGTGCTGCAGGGCAGCGTTCGCCGGGCGGCCCACCGGGTCCGGATCAATGTCCAGCTGATCGACGGCGCCACCGGCGACCATCTGTGGTCGGAGCGATACGACCGCAATTTTGACGACATCTTCGCGCTGCAGGACGACATCTCGCGCAGCGTCGTCGCCGCGCTCCGGGTGACCCTGCTGCCGGAGGAACTGCGGCCGGTCGAGAACCGGCCTACGACCAGCGCCGACGCCTATGAATGCTATCTGCAGGGCCGCTCGGGCCTGTTTACCGGCTTCGGCGACAAGCATGTGCTGGCCGCGACGCGGGAGATGTTCCTGCAGGCGATCGCGATCGATCCGGGCTATGCCCGGGCCTATGCCGGCGTCGCCGCCTGCGACGTGCTGCTGTGGCTGGGCGGCAGCACCGAGATCTCCTACGAGGAGATCCTGCGCAACAGCGACACGGCCCTGAGCTTCGCCCCGAACCTGGCCGAGGCCCATGCCTCCCGCGGGCTGGCGCTGTTCCTGGCCAGTCGGGCCGCGGAGGCGACGGCCGCATTCGAGCGGGCGCTGGCGCTGGATCCGGACCTGTTCGAGGCGCATGAGTGGTACGGCGAAATGTGCCGGAACAGCGGCCGCTACGCCGAGGCCGCCGCCCTGTTCGCGCGCGCGGCGGATCTGCGCGAGACCGACTACATCTCGCTGGTGCTGCTGCGCGACTGCTACGGTTCGCTCGGCCGCGCCGAGCCGGCGATGGCGGCGGCCCGGCAGGGCTTCGCCCGGATCGAGGCGCAGCTGGCCCGGCGCCCCGACGACGCCATGGCGCTGTGCGCCGGCGCGGCGATTCTGGTCTCGCTCGGCGACCCGGCCCGCGCCCTGGCCTGGGCCGGCCGCGCCCTGGCGCTCAACCCCGAGGATTACGTGGTGCACTACAACGCGGCCTGCACCTACGCCGAGGCTGGCCGGCCCGATGCCGCGCTGGAGCGGCTCGAGCACATCTCCTCGCGCTCGCCGCGGGTGTCCTCCTGGCTGCTCGGCATCGTGCAGCACGACGTCCAGCTCGACAGCCTGCGCGATCTGCCGCGGTTCCGGGATTTCCTGGCCCGGCTGGAGGCGGATGTGGCCCGCGCTCGCGAGACCCGCGGCGAGGCGTGCGGCGCGGCCTGACCGACCGCTGGCCTTTTTGCCGCCGCCCGAACGGCCTACAGCAGGCCCTGCACCCAGCCCAGCTCGCCCATCGCCTGCCAGACGGCACCGGCAGCGACGGCGAGCAGCAGGGCGGAGGCCGCCAGCGCGATGCACAGCAGGATCCCGTCCTCCTCCAGGGTGGCGACGGCGAGCAGGGCGATCGCCAGGGCGGGCGGGATGTTGCTCAGCGGGATCGGGGCCAGCAGCAGCAGGCCGAGCAGCAGCACCACCAGGCCGACGCCGCGCCTGGTCGCGCCGAACGCTGTCGGCCAGCGCGGATGGATGAAGCCCTCGATCGCGCGCAGCGCGGGCACGGCGCGGCCGAGGGTCCGCGCCAGCGCCGGGGTCGGCACGCCGCGCTCGGCGAAGCGCCGGGGGAAGGCCGGGCCGGCATGGCCCAGCATCATCTGCACCGCCAGGATGGCCAGCAGCGGCGCGACGATGGCGGACAGGCCCGGCATCGCCCCGAGCAGCGCCAGCAGCAGCATCACCAGGCCGAAGGAGCGGTCGCCCAGCCGGTCCACCAGCCAGCGCAGGGTCACCCGCTCGGCATGCGCGTCGCGCAGCAGGCCGTCGAGCAGGGCAGAGGTCGGAATCCGGTCCGTCATCTCGCCGGCAGGATAGCCGAAGCCTCGCCTGCCGGCAGTCGATCCTCGCCCGGAGCTCAGGGGCGGGACCGCAGCGCCGTCGACAGGCGTGTCGCCAGGCCGCGGGCCTTGGCCTTGCGGCCGGGGCTGAACCGGGCGGCCAGGGACCTGTATCCGGCCTCGGCCGTGGCGCGCTGCACGCCGGTCAGCCGCGGCGCCGCCACCAGGAACCAAGCGCAGGCCCGCACCCGGTCGCCCGAGACCGGCGCGCTGTCGGCATACAGCTCCGCCAGCCGCAGCTGGGCGCGGGGCAGGCCGTTGCTGGCCGCCAGCAGCAGCCAGCGCAGCGCCTCGGCCCGGTCGCCGGGAACCGGATAGCCGTTGTCGTCGACCCGGCTGTCGCTGAGCACGCCGAGATTGAACTGCGCGGCCGCGTCGCCGGCTTCCGCGGCGCGCCGCAGCGCCTTGTCGTCGGACGGGGCCGTCGGCAGGCGGGGTGCCGCTGGCGAGGCGATCGGCGCGCTCACGCCGCCATCCCCGCCGCGGCCCGGGCGATCCGGCAGGCATCGTCGCCCGGCACGCAGTCGCGGCAGACCACCGGCCGGTCGGCATAGACCATGCAGCGGGTGGACCGGCCGATCTCGCCGTCCAGGGCGGAGCAGCGGTCACCGTCGCACCGCATGGCGGCGGAGGTCTCGTCGCGGTAGCGGCGGGGGATGCGCTCGATCTCGGCGTCGCTCTCGGTCCAGAATCGTGGCCAGTCGCGAGAGTAGGCGCAGCAGGCGCCGCAGGCCTGGCAGTCGACCGCCGCGAAGTCGGCGCGGACCATCTCGCCCATCTCGTCCCGGGCCGCCGCGATCAGGCGCTGCGCCGCGTGCGCGGCGTGCGTTCCACGGCGTCGGAGCTGCGCGGCACGTTGGAGAGATCGGCTTCGGGCACCATGCGCTCCTCCATACCGAGCACGGCGCGGATCCGGTAGAGCCGGCCGGAGGATTCGCTCGGATAATGCGCCACCACCGTGAAGGCGCCGGCGACCGCGGCGGTGAGGCTGGGGCGTCGCCAGATGTAGACGGTGCTGCCCACGGCATATCGGTTGTCGGTCATTCCTGCATTTCTGCGCTCCGCGAGGAACGCGGTGAGAGCTCCGACCCGGCCCGGGATGGTGTGGCCGCGATCGACAGGGCACGATGATCGCAGGTGCGCTCCGCTGATACGGGCACTCTGCGTTCCGGTTCTCAATAAATCCCGAGAATATTCAGTCTAGAACGAATCACGGATCATGTCTGCAAAAATCCCATGATCGAGGTTCTCCAGCTATATTCCAAGATCTCGGCGATAGCCGCGGCAGACTTGATTTTTTATGGCGCTCTGGAAATTGGAAGTGCCCACGATCGTGCCCGGTCTTTTCGAAAATTATCTGGTCAAGACGAAGCGGCAAGGCCATGCTGGACGGCGAACCGACAAGGATATTTCCAGCATGACGGCAGATGATGGCCGCCTCCCGCCGCGCGGCAACACCGGCCCGGGAAGCGTGAAGACGGCCGAGCGCCAGGCCCGCGAAGCGCGCCAGGACGCTGATCGCTATGCGCGGCGCGGCAACACGACCATGCATGCGATCTCGCTGCAGGCGGCCCGGGATCTCGAGGCGGCGGCTGCCGCCCAGCGGGCCGATGCCCCGGCGCCGAGAGAGCGTCGCTGACAGGAAGGGGCCGGCCCGGCCGGCCGATGGAGACGGATGGCGTTCTACAAGCTGTATCCCTGCGACTGGAATGATGAGATCTGGCGCGGCGAGAGCCGGTCGGTGCTGATCGTCCGCGCCGGAAACGAGACCGAGGCGCGGACCCTGGCCGGCCGCTGGGACCGGACTTCGGACGATGCCGAGCAGGCGCAATGGGCCCGGCGCTGGACATCGCCGGACGTGACCCGCTGCCTGGAATTGGCCGGGGACGGGCAGCCGGAGGTGTTTCTGGCCGGCCGGCGTCGCCCGTCGGCCTAGCCCGGACGTCTAACCCTCCGCCAGCACCCTCCGCGCCACCGCCAGGTCGATATTGCCGCCGGTGAGGATCAGGCCGACGCGCTTGCCCTGCATCCGCTCGCGCTCCTGCAGCAGCGCCGCCAGCCCCGCGGCACCGGCGCCCTCGGCCAGGTTGTGGGTGTCGGTCCAGTAGGCGCGCAGGGCGGCGGCGATCTCGTCGTCGGTCACCCGCACGATCCGCTCGGCCCCGGCCCGGATGATGGCAAGGGCCTCGGGGTCCGGCACCCGGCAGGCCATGCCGTCGGCGAAGGTCCGTGCGGTCTCGGTCGTCACCACCCGCCCGGCCTCGACGGACAGCGCCATCGCCGGCGCCTCGGTCGACACCACGCCGACAATCCGGGTCTTCAGCCCCAGCAGGTCGCGGGTGCGGATCAGACCGCTGATGCCCGACCCCATGCCGATCGGCACATAGACGGTGTCGAGATCGGCCACCGCCCGGAACAGCTCCAGCGCATAGGTGGCGGCGCCGCGCATCAGGTCGGGATGGAAGGCCGGCGCCATCTCCAGCCCGCGCTCCCCGGCCAGGTGCCTGGCATGACCGTAGGCCTCGTCGAAGTCGGCGCCATGCTCCACCAGCTCCGCCCCGAAGGCGCGCATGGCGGCGTTCTTCTCCACCGAATTGCCCTGCGGCACCACCACGGTGACGGCCAGGCCGGTGCCGCGGGCGGCGAAGGGCAGGCTCTGCCCGTGATTGCCGCGCGTCGCCGTGACGACGCCGCGGATGTCGGGCCGGCGGCGGCGCAGCGCATCGATGAAGACCAGGCCGTTGCGCGCCTTGTAGGCGCCGATCGGGGTGTGGTTCTCGTGTTTGACCCAGACCTCGCAGCCGGTGCGCGCGGCCAGCAGCGGCCAGGCGAGAAGCGGTGTCGGCAGCATGGTCGCATGCACCAGGCGGGCGGCATCCTCGAGGGCGGTCAGGTCGAACATGATCGGCGCTCCGGTCGAACTCAGGGTTGACCCAGCATCGGCGGCATGGATTGTGTGGGTCAACGGAGACATTGTCTGGCAGACAAGAATGTGGGTGCCGAGCCTCGAGGGGCGTAGCCCGGTGCGTTACCTCGCCATCGTCGAGGCGCTGGCCGACGCCATCGCCGCCGGCGACCTCCGCCCCGGCGAGCGGCTGCCGACCCATCGCGACCTGGCCTGGAGGCTGGGGCTGAACGTCAGCACCGTGACCCAGGCCTATCACGAGGCGGCCCGGCGGCACCTCGTCTCCGGCGAGGTCGGGCGCGGCACCTATGTCCTGGCCGCCAGCCGCGAGGCGGCGCTGTTCGGCCTCAAGGCGGTGCCAGGAAGCGGGCCGGCGCCGATCGATCTGTCGACCAACGTTCCCGCGGTGGATCCGGACAGCGCCGACCTCGCCGCCACGCTGGCCGCGGTCGCCGCCGAGGGCCGGATCGACGCGGCGCTGGCCTACCATTCGCCGGCGCTGCTGCAGCGGGCGGGCATCGCCGGGGCCGCCTGGCTGGCCGCGCGGGGGCTGCACCTCCGGCCCGCCGACATCATGCCCTGCGCCGGGGCCCAGGCGGCGCTGACCGCGGTGCTGCTGCAGCTCTGCGCCCCCGGCGACCCGGTGCTGGTCGAGGATCTGGCCTTCCCCGGCCTCAAGGCGGCGGCGCGCTGGCTGCGGCTGCCGCTGC
>JAEKLZ010000112.1 GCA_019508225.1 Inquilinus limosus
CTACTACGCGCCGGCGGAAGGATGCTTCATCCACCAGGACCCGATCGGGCTGCAAGGCGGGATCAATCTCTATCAGTTTGTCGCCAATCCGCTCCGATGGGTCGACCCGCTGGGCTTGAATCCGGTCATGGTCGATCCGAATTCGCTGAACTTCAGCCAGTCCTGGGTCAGCCCGAACGACTATGCGGCGGTGATGAAGCAGAAGGGATGGATCGGCGATCCGTTGACCGTGATGAATCGCGACGGGACGCTGGTCAGCTTCGACAACAGGCGATTGGCCGCCGCGCAAGCTCTCGGGCTGAAGGAAGTCCCCGTGAACTTCGTCGACGGGAACGACCCCTATCCGAAGTCGACGACCGGAAAGTCGTGGAATGACGCCTTCAACGAGAGGTTGAGCCGGAACGGGCTGGGCCAGTACGGGACGCCGGAGACGCCGGCGGTCGGCAAGACAGAGGGAACGCCACGGATCGCCCAGAACCGGAGAAACAAGGTCGGCGACGTCGCGCGAAATGGGGAGGGCAAGATTGGCTGCTGATGACCTGGTTCGGCGCGAAGAACTTTTTTATGAGGACTGCGTGGTTCTGGCGGATTCAAGAATAATCGGATTCAGAGTCTCTGACGGAGAATTTGTCCTTGGCGAAGAGTTGCCAGAGGATGCGCTTGATACGACGGATATATTCGCGAATTTCAGCATCGAGATCGATGGCGCGCTGTATGTCGGCGGCGAGGCCGCCGCGCACGGGTCATGCGGGTTTTTCTACAAGATGACGGGCGGGCGTCTGGATTGGGCGCTGATGTCTCTGGAGTCAGAGCCCTTCGTCGGTGTCGAGCGGTGCGATGGGGGCGTCCGGTTCCTGGCCGCTTCCGGCGCCGCATGGATTGTCCGGGGGGACGACGTCACCCGTATCCAGATCCAGGCCGAGTCGCTGAGCTGATGGTGTAGAGCTCCCAGGCCTGCCGCACCATCTGGGTCATGCCCTGGGGCGGCCATGCGGGAGCCCGACGCGTTGTGAGAAAAGAAAAGGGGCTGCGCAATGGCAGCCCCTCGCATGATCCTTTGGGATGATGAAAGGGCGCGCCCCTCAGATCCGCCGGCTCAGGTTGTCGACGACGCCGGACATGCTGTCGATCCGGCCGCTCAGGGTGCGGATCTCGCGGTCCAGCTGGGTGACGCGCGACTGGTCCTGGGCCGTCGTGGCCTTCGCCTTAAACGAGGTGCGGGCGTCGGAGAAGATCTTCAGGTTCTCGCGAGACCCGGCCACCGCCTTGTCCATCACGTCCTTGTCGGCGCGGGCCGACGCCAGCTCGGTGTCGAGCTCGGCCTGGGTGGCCGTGCCCTTCTTCACGCCCGAGCGCAGCCGGGTCAGCTCGCGCTTGTGCTGATCCAGCACGGTCTGCATCGTCGCATTCAGGTCCTTGGTCTGCGCGTTCTTGGCCTTGGCGTCGCTGATGACGGAATCGAGCTGGTCCTCGAGAGTCGCGTATTCCTTCTGCTTCTGGTCGACATAGGCGCCGGCCAGGCCGCCCAGGGCGGCGCCGCCGGCGGCTGCCATGGCATAGGTCCCGGCATCCACATCGGCGCCGGCGAGATCGGCGATGGCGGCGCCGGCCAGACCGACGGCGGCCCCCACCGCGACGCCTTCGACGATGGTCTTGGTCGAGGTCTCGGCCTGCTCGCGCAGCCTCCGCTGCTCCGGCGTGCGGGCGGTGTTGTCCGCGGTCGCGCCGGCAGGCGACGACGGGTTGGTGGTGCCGCCCATGGTGCCGCAGGCGGCCAGGAATGCGCATGCCATCAATACGACGATCGGTTTCTTCACAACGGTTCCCTCCGGCTGAAATGTCGCTATAGAGCAGGATGTAACGATTTTTATCCTACTATCAGGTGTTTTCGTTTCGTCAACCGCGGCAGGCGCCAGGATTCCGGCCCGTCCCACGCCAGGGCCGGCGCGCCATGCCCCGCGGCCTAGGTCGGCGGGGCGGTCCGCGCGATGTCGTCGACCAGGCCGCCGACGGAGTCCAGCACCTGCTGCAGGTCCGCCACATCGGCGGCACGGGCGGCGGCCGGGCGGCCGGGATTCGAGGCCTCGTCGGCCGTCAGCCTGGCCTTCGACAGCCGCTTCTCGGCATCGGACAGCCGCGCCGCGTCGGCGGCCGAGACCCGGCTGCGCAGCGCGGCGATGCGGCGGTCCAATTGGGACATCCGGCTGCGCGCGGCCCTCAGGTCGCGGTCCACCTGGCTCTGCTCCTGGCGGATGGCGTCGGCCCGGGCGCGCAGCTGCGCCTGCTCCGCATCCAGCGACGAGACCTGTGCCTCACGTTGGTCGATCCGCTGCTGGTAGCCGCCGGAGGCGAGGTTGGTGACTCCGGTGATGAAGCCGCCGTCACGCGGGTCGCCGGTGCCCGCGCAGGCCGCGAGGAGAAGCGTGGCCGCAAGCGGGAGAACCCTGGATGTCGTCATGCCGTCGGTCCTTCTGGCTGCCTGCGCCTCGCGGACGCTAGCGGGTGAGGTCTCGCATCCAGGCCTCGGTATCGGCCTTGCCCTGCCGACGATAGGATTCCATGTGCGCCACAAATAAGGCAGCATAAGGGACCAGATCAGACGCTTTTCGGGCATCGAGCTCGGTTTTCAGCAGATCGAACTGCTGCCGGATGATCTCCGGAGAATAGTCCCCCGCCATCGTGAACACCGCATCGGCATAGCTGTCCAGCGATTGCTTGACCTCGGACTGCAGCGACGTGCGCTGCGATTCCATCTGCGCGACCTGCTGCTCCGCCTTGGTCAGCGCGTCGGCGCCGGCCGGGTCGTTGTCGAGCCGGCGGTGCATCTCCTCCAGCGCCGGCCGCGCCACCTCGTCGATCGCCTTGCCGACACTGTCGAGCCGCAGCTGGTCGGTCCGCAGCTTGTTGGCGAAGAAGCCGCCCTGGCTGATCAGCAGGCGGATGGCGCGGTCGCGCGCGTCGTTGCGCTCGGTGATGGCGTCGCGCAGGTCGCGCGAGATCCGCTGCAGCCGCGACCGCAGAGCCGAATCCAGCGTCGTCTGGGCCGTGCTGTCGAGGTCGCGGATGGCATTGGCCTCCTGCCGCGCCGTGGCCTGGCCGGGATCGGGGGCGGGCAGGGCCTCGTACTCCTTCTGCAGCGCCGCCAGCCGATCGGCCGACACGATCGCCGGGGCGGCGATGACCAGCCGGATGCCGACCTGGCGCAGCGTGGTCGACCCGCCGCTGCGTTCGGAGAAGTAGGGCAGCTCGGTCCGGGTGGCACTGCGGATCTGGTCGATCGGGGTCAGGAAGTCGCCGCCGCGGATGATGAAGCCGCCGGCCTGGCCGTGCAGCCGGCCGCGGCGGTTCAGGCGGAACGGCTCGAACATCATCTCCGAGGCGTTGCCCAGCATGTCGTAGAGGCCGAGCGGATTCGGCTTCAGCAGCCCGACGGGATGGATCCGCCCGCCGGCCGACTGGCTGCCCTGGAACCAGACATAGGCGGTCGGGCCGCCCTCCGGCATCGGCGGCCGGTCGGCGGCGAAGTCGAGCGCCGGGACCGCCATGCCGCCGCGCGCCGCGAACTCCCACTCGGGCTCGGTCGGCAGGCGAAGATAGCCGGACAGCTCGCCCTCCTTCGGCAGCTTGTCGCGGGCATTGGCCATCAGCCATTCGGTGTAGTGCTCGGCGAAGGTCAGGCCGTCGAACCAGGAGATGTCGACCACCGGTTCGCGGCCCTGCATCGACGGCGCCTTGCAGTCGCCGGCCAGGGCCAGGTACTGCGATCGCGTCACCTCGTACTTGCCGACATAATAGTAGCGCCGGGTCTGGTCGGCGGCCGGGGTGAAGGCGCCGGCGATATTGGCGGACCGGCGGTCGTCGACGACCCCGAGGCTGGGGTCGGAACCGCCGAGCGTGACCTGCATGTCGTTGAGCCAGCCGCCGCTTTCCACCTCGACCCGGCGGAAGGCCATGGCCCCGCCGCACGGCATCGGCAGGACCAGGTCGCCCTCGGCGGGGTGCGGGTCGATATAAGACTGATCCCAGGGCGCCCCGGCCGGCTGCTGGGCCTGGCCGGCGACGCCGGGCAGCAGCACGGCGGCGGCGAGCACCGCGGCCATCCGCCAGCGGCCCGTCAGCGGCGCGGCGGCTTGCGAAGATCCGGGCATCTGGGGGCTCGCCTGCTGAGAACGATCCTGGCGGTATACAAGCATTCCGACGGATCGCAATGTGGAGGATGATTCCGTCGACTGCAGCGACCCCCGGAATTTCCGCTTGTGGCGCAAGCCTGGCCAGGCCCTGACCGGCGAGAGGATATCAGGCCAGGGCAGCCTCCAGGATCCGGTCGAACGCGTCGTGCAGGCCGGAGGCCTGGACGCTCAGCCGGTTGCCGGATCCGGTGTTGGTCAGAAGCGCCGCGCTGACCCCGCTGTCGCGATGATGCTGCATCAGGGAGACGTAGCCGGGGATGCTGCCCTGATGGCCCAGGGTTAGCCGGCCGGCATAGGCCGACAGGAACAGCCCGGCCCCGGATTCCCGCATCCGGGTGCCCGGGAAGCCGACCGGCCAGCGGTCATCCGCCATCTGCGCCAGCCACTCGGCCTCGAACAGGCGCCCGCCGAACAGCCCGTCGAGGAACAGCGCCATGTCCCCGGCCGTCGACACCATGTCGCCGGCGGCATAGGCGCCGGAGAACGGGAAGATGTCGGTGGAGTCCTGCAGATCGTCCGAATAGGGCAGGATCCCGTCCATGGCCCACATCTCGCCGCCCTGCTCCAGCGACAGCGCTGCACCCCCGGCCGGCGGCGGACGATGGTAGTGGCCGCGCGCCAGCCGCTCCTCCGGGAACGGCTCGCCGGCGGCGCAGAAGCTGTCCGACAAGCCCAGCGGCTGCAGCACCTGGCGGCGGATCTGGCCGGCCAGGGTGTCGCCGGTCGCGGCCTCGATCATCATGCCGGCCAGGACATAGCCGGTGTTGCTGTAGCTGGCGACCCGGTGCGGCTCGTCCTGCGGCCGCGCCCGGAACGCCAGGTCGATGATCGCCTGCGGCGTCCATTGAAGACCGGGCGTCATCGGCATGTCGAACTCGAACTCCGGCAGGCCGCTGCGGTGGTTGACCAGGTCGCGCACCCGGATCCGGTCGCCCTTGGGCAGGTCCGGGAACCAGCGCGCCGCCGGATCGTCCAGCCGCACCGTGCCCGCCCGGGCCAGCCGCATCAGCGTGGCGGCGACGAAGGTCTTGGTGCAGCTGCCGTTCTTGAACAGATACGAAGGGCTGACCGGAATGCCGCGCTCGCGGTCGGCCAGGCCGGCCACGGCCGCCACCGGCACGCCGCCGCCCGCCACCACCGCGGCGGACGCCCCGACGATGCCCTGCGCCACGAAGGCATCGAGGATGCCCTGCATCCGGGCCTGCAGATCTCCCGACATCCGCGCTACTCCGCCAGGTCGATCTTCGCGAAATTCTGGCGCCCGAACGGGTCCAGCACATAGTTCAGCACGCCCTTGCGGATCGGCATCGAGACGATCGAGCTGGCGATCGGCACCAGCGGCACCTGCTCCTCGACGATCTGCTGGGCCTTGACGTACAGCGCCGCCCGCTTCGCCTGGTCGGTCAGGGCGCGGGCCTGGTTCAGCAGGTCGTCGAACGGCTTGTCGCACCACTTCATGCGGTTCTGCTCGCCGCAGGCCAGGACGAAGGTCAGGGTGTTGTCCGGGTCGCCATTGTCGCTGGTGCCGCCCAGCAGCAGCGCGTCGTGCTCGCCCGCCTGGGTGCGGTTGAGATACGCGCCCCATTCCATGCTGACGATCTCGGTCTTCACCCCGATCGCGGCCCAGTCCGCCTGGATCATCTCGGCCATGCGGCGGGCGTCGGGGTTATAGGGCCGCGACACCGGCATGGCCCAGAGCGACAGGGAGAAGCCGTCCGGGTATCCGGCCTCGGCCAGCAGCGCCTTGGCGGCTTTCGGATCGTACGGATAACCCTTGAGGTCTTTGGCTGCTCCCCATTCGACCGGCGAGAGCGCGGAGTTCACCAGCGTGCCCGCGCCCTGGTAGACGGCATCGACGATCGCCGGCCGGTTGATCGCCATGGCCAGGGCGCGGCGCACCCGGACATCGCCCAGGGGCTTCTTCTCGATGTTGAAGCCGAGATAGCCGAGATTGTCGCCCGGCCGCTGCAGCACCTCGATGTTTGGGTCTTTCTTCAAATCCGGCACTGCCGTGGCCAGGGGCTGGGTCGTGACCTGGCATTCCCCCGCCTGAAGCTTGGACACCCGGACGGTCGCGTCCGGCACGATGTCGAACACCAGCGTGTCGATCGGCGGCTTGCCGTCCCAGTAATGCGGGTTCGCCTTGAAGCGGATACGAGAATCCGGGTCATAGGCCTGCAGTACGAAGGGGCCGGTGCCGACCGGCGTGTTGTCCAGCACCTCGGGCGTGCCCTTCGCCACCATCGCCTGGGCCATCTCCAGCGACTGGATCGACGCGAAATCCAGCGCGACGGTGGCCAGGAAGGTGGCGTTCGGCGCCTTCAGGGTGAAGCGCACCGTCAGGTCGTCGACCTTGTCGATGGCCTGCAGCATGGCCCCCAGGCCCAGCGCCTCGAAGTACTCGTAGCCGGAGCCGCCGAGGGCATGGAACGGGTTGTCGGCCTGCCACTGCCGGGCGAAGGAGTAGACGACGTCGTCCGCGTTCAGCGCCCGGGTCGGGGTGAAGGCGGCGTTCGGCTCGAACGCCACGCCCGGCCGCAGATGGAAGGTGTAGATGCGGCCGTCATCCGACACCTCCCAGCGCTCGGCCAGCGACGGCTCGACCTCGGTGGTGCCGGGCTTGAACCGCACCAGCCGGTCATAGATCGTCCGCGCTACCGCATCCATGGTGGAATCGGCGCTGGCGAACATCGGGTTGAAGCTCTCGGGGCTGGCCTCCGAGCAGTAGACCAGCGTCTTCGCCGCGGCCGGCACGGCCCCCGCCGCGACCACCAATGCGACCGCGGCGGCCAGCCGCAGCGTCAGCTTCGCCATCATGATCTCCCTGTTTGCAGGCTTTTTTGAACGCTCAGAAACTCTGGTTTCCCCTCCGCAGCCGCGTCAGGCGAAGGGATCCTCGACCCGCGGCCAGAACGGCAGGCGGCGTTTGGTGTAGGGGATGTCGCCGAAGCTGGGCGGGATGGCGCCCGGCGTGGTGACGTAGCGGATCTCGGCTGCGATCGGGGCGAAGCCGGCATGGAAATGCTGGGTCGACTTCACCACCACGATCGCCTTGCGCGACGGGTCGATGCCGAAGGCGGTGAAGGCGTCGGGGGCGAAGGTCTGGCTGCGCAGGGTCACCAGCACCAAATCGACCTCGTTGGCCGCCTGCACCCAGACGCCGCGGCCCAGCGGCGCCCAGTCCTCGCTCAGCCCGGTCTGGTGCAGCTCCGGCAGCACGCGCTTGACCGTGACCCGCAGGTCGACCGGATCGCCCGAGGCCGGGCCGCATTTGCCGCCGATGCGCAGGTCGAAGGTTGCCCCTTCGCCGGCCTCCTCGCACAGCGCCACCGCCTGCGGGTCCCAGTAGCAGCCGCTGACCACGTTGCCGATGCCGCGGTCGATGATCCGGCGCAGGATGAAGGTGCTGTCGCCGGGCGCGCCGCCGCCGGCATTGTCGGCCACATCGGCCAGCACCACCGGGCCGCGCGGTGCCGCCAGGGCTTGGTCCAGCGCCTCGTCCACCGTATCGTGCGGCGTCGCCGTGGCATGGCGCAGATCCCAGATCTCCCGGCTCAGCTTCTCGGCGACCTGGCGGGCCCGGTCGCGGTCGCCATCGGCCACCACCAGCATCCGGGCGCCGACATCCTCGACATCGCCCCAGGGAAAGCCATGGCCGAAGGTGACCGACAGGACGCCGTCGCGGCCCTCCAGCGCCTGCATGCGGGCGACGAAGCCTCGCATCGGCTCGATCGGCGTGCGCCACATGCCGATCATGCGGCAGTCGTGCAGCGCCATCACCGGCCGGATCTCGCCGCGCTGGGTGCGCAGGCACAACTCATACAGTTCGACCGCCCGCGGCTCCATGTCGGTGTGCGGGTATTCCTTGAAGCCGATGATCGCGGTGCAGGCCTCGACCATCCGATCGGTCAGGTGGCAGTGCAGGTCCAGCTCCATCCCGACCGGCACATCGGGGCCGACGATCGCCCGCACCCGCTCGGCCGTGTCGCCCTCGCAATCGTCATAGCCGTCGGCCACCATCGCGCCGTGCATCAGCAGCAGCACGATGTCGACCGGCCCGGCCTGCCGCAGATCCTCGAGGATATCGTCGCGCAGGCTCTCGTACAGCGACCGGATGGTGCGCCCGGCCGGCTGGGCGATGGCGGTGACGCTCTCGACCACCTCATGCCCGTCGCGCCCGGCCAGGCGGCGCCAGGTCTTCTGGCAGATCGTCTCGGCCGCGGTGCCGTCCAGGCTGGCATCACGCCGCCGGTAGCTCTCCGGCGCATAGAAGCTGGCGGCGCCGGTCGGCAGCGGCGAGTAGGTGTTGGTCTCGGTGACCAGGGCGGCGATGAAGATCTTCACGGATGGGTCTCCGTCGTGATGGGGCTGCCGGCGCCGGCCCGGAAGCGGGCAGGGGACAAGGCGGCGGCGGTGACGCCCAGTCGGGCGAGGTCCTCGGGGACCGGGTCGCCGCGCAGCAGCGCCGTGCCGAGCCGGGCCATGGCCGGCGCGGTCTGGAAGCCGTAGCCGCCCTGGCCGGCGCACCAGAAGAAGCCCGGCGCCATCGGGTCGAAGCCCAGCACCGGCGTCTTGTCGGCGACGAAGCTGCGCAGCCCGGCCCAGCGATGGCTCAGGCGCCGGATCTGCAGCGTCGTCGCGCGCTCGATCCGGTCGACCGCGACGGCGATGTCGATCTCCTCCGGC
>JAEKLZ010000113.1 GCA_019508225.1 Inquilinus limosus
AGCTCGCGCAGGTCGAAGGGCTTGACCAGGTAGTCGTCGGCGCCGAGGTCGAGGATGCCGACCTTGTCGTCGATCTCGGACCGGGCGGTGACCACCAGCACCGGGGCATCGACGCCGCGCCGGCGCAGGTCGCGCAGCACGGCGAAGCCGTCCTGGCCCGGCAGCATGATGTCCAGCAGCACGGCGTCGAAGGCGTCGTGGCCCGCGACCTCGACCGCGGCCAGCCCGTCGCGCACCCATTCCACCGAATGGCCGGATTTGCGCAGCCGGTTCTCCACCGCCTCCCCGAGATCGGGATTGTCTTCGACCAGAAGGATCCGCATCCGTCCTTCTTGTCGGAAAGCGCCGGGCGCGGCAAGGCGGTCGCGCCGAGGTGGCGTCAGACCGCGTCCTGCAGATGGCCCGACGGCGCGTACTTCACCTGCCAATCGGCGATGCAGCCGAGCGTGCCGCATTTGCGACACCGGAGCCCGACATAAAGCCAGCGCACGTCTCCGCTGTCATGCAGCGAGAAGCCGACGCCGATATTGGCCTGATCGGAACGGCATTTGCAGCGCCACGGTTTCAGCTCCGCCTCCGCCGAATACTCTTCGCTGTCGCAGACGAAATGCGCGGTCGAGCATCGCGCGCAGCTGCGCCGTACGCAGCCTTCGTCGGCATCGGCTTCCACCCTGAAGTCGACCGAAGAGCAGGAACATTGCGCCAGGCGGAACGCCGAAATCGGCATGCCCTCGACGTAGGCCCGCAGATAAGCCTTGATGTCGAGTGGGTGCGTGCCGACCCAGTATTTTCCAGTCGTATCGATGGTCATGATCGGCCCCCCCCGGCCATTCCCCGGGATGATCCTATCAGACCCCAGGCCGGCACAAGCGCCTATGCAGCGGCCTCGGACAGCAGCCACAGCCGCATCGCCGCGACCTTGCGGGTGTCCCACAGCTCCGGCGGCGCGACGATGGTGAAGCCGCGGCCCGGCGGCAGGCGGGTGGCGAGCGGCGGTGCCGCCAGCTGGCCGGCCCGCAGCTCGCGCTCCACCAGCGGGCGGGGCACCAGGGCGATGCCCTGGCCCAGCAGTGCCGCCTCGATCGCATGCAGGGTGTGGCTGAAGCGGACGCCGCGCCGGGCCTCGGCCTCGTCGCGGCCGGCGGCGCGGTACCATTCGGCCCACAGGAAGTGAGAATCGTGCAGCAGCGGCACCCGGGTGCCGAGATCGGCCGGGTCGAGCGTGCCGTCGGTCCGGCACAGCGCCGGGCTGCACACCGCCACCGGGTCGGCCGGGACCAGCAGCTGCGCCGCCAGTGCGGGGTCGACGCCTTGGCCGTAGCGGATGGCGATGTCGACGCCGTCGCGGCGGAAATCGACCAGGTCGTTGGAGGCGGAAAGGCGGACATCGATGCCGGGATGGCGGCGGGTGAAGCCGTCCAGCCGCGGCACCAGCCAGCGCGACACGAAGCTGGGCGTGGCGCTGACCGTCAGCACCTCGGCCTGCTGCACGATCCGCTCGGCGGCGTCGGCGATCAGCCGGAACGCCTGCTCCACCGGCGGCAGCAGCGCCTCGCCGGCCGGGGTCAGGGCCAGGCCGCGGGCGTGGCGCTCGAACAGCGGGGCGCCCAGCGCCTGCTCCAGCCCGCGCACCTGCTGGGCCACGGCGCTTTGGGTCACGTTCAGCGCCTCGGCCGCCGCCCGGAAGCTCAGGTGCCGGGCCGCGGCGCGGAAGGCGCGGAGGCCGTTCAGCGGCGGCAGCCGGTCGGCGAGCATGTAGTTTTCCTGCAGCCTGGATGAAGAACTTCCCGTTTGTCTCCTCCGCCCCGCGGGCGCATCTGTCAAGCGAGGTTGAAAGGAGACTGCAGGATGAGCACGACCGAACGGGTGGCGATCGTCACCGCCGCCAGCAAGGGGATGGGCGCCGCGATCGCCCGCGAGCTGGCCCGGCGCGGCTACCGGCTGGCGCTGTTCGCCACCTCCGATGCGGTGACGGCGCTGGCGGACGAGCTGGGCGGCATCGCCGTGCAGGGATCGGTAACCGAGCCGGCGGACCTGCAGCGCCTGGTCGATGCGACGCTGGAGCGCTGGGGCAGGATCGACGCGGTGGTCAACAACACCGGCCACCCGCCCAAGGGCGACATCCTCGCCATCCCCGACGCCGACTGGCATCTCGGCTTGGACCTGGTCCTGGTCAATGTCGTGCGCCTAGCCCGGCTGGTGACGCCGGCGATGGAGGCGGCGGGGAAGGGCGCCATCGTCAACATCTCGGCCTTCGGCGCGGTGCAGCCGGGCGCGGCCTACCCGATCTCCTCGGTGCTGCGGGCGGGGCTGTCGGCCTTCACCAAGCTCTATGCCGACCGCTACGCCGCCGCCGGCATCCGCATGAACAGCGTGCTGCCCGGCTTCATCGACAGCTATCCGGAAACGCCGGAGCTGATCGCCCAGATCCCGACCCGGCGCTTCGGCACGGTCGAGGAGATCGCGGCGACCACCGCCTTCCTGCTGTCCGACGAGGCCGGCTACATCACCGGCCAGAACCTGCTGGTCGATGGCGGTCTGGTGAGGGGGATCTAGCCTCCGGGCTCTCTGAGACTCCGGCCGGCCGCGGGGGTGGAGCGCGGACCGCCCGGAGTCTAGGATGCCGCGCCACAGCCTGGATTGTCGGGTATGAGACTGATCTTCATCTACGGGCAGCCCGCCTCGGGCAAGCTGACGGTCGCCAGGGAGCTGGCGGCCCGCACCGGGTTGCCGGTGTTCCACAACCACCTGGTGGTCGATGCCGTGTCCGCCGTCTTCCCGTTCGGCTCCGCGGAGTTCGTGGCGCTGCGGGAGCGCTTCTGGCTCGATGTCCTAGGCGCCGCGGCGCGCGCCGGACGGTCGCTGATCTTCACCTTCGCCCCCGAGCCGACCGTGTCGCCGACCTTCGCGACCCACGCTCGGGCGGTGGTGGAGGAGGCCGGCGGATCCGTGGTCTTCGTCGCCCTGACGGTGTCGGCGCAGGCGCAGGAGAAGCGGCTGGCCGAGCCCGGCCGGTCGGCGTTCGGAAAGCTGCGGTCCGTCGAGCTTCTGCAGCGGCTCCGCAGCGACTTCGATGCCTGCATGTCGCAGATGCCCCCGGCATCGACGGTCATCGACACCGATCGGATGACGGCGGCGGAGGCCGCGGCCGTCATCGCCGAAGGGATCCCGGCCTAGCGGCCGATTCAGGCGGCCTTGGCCGTCTGGCCGCGCGCCGGCTTGTCCTTCTCTTTCTCCGTCTTGCGGGCCGCGTGCGCCTCGGCATCCGTCATCGGGCGGGCGGCGAGGCGGCCGGCGATGACGCTGACCGCCATCAGCTGGAAGAAGTGGAACAGCATGACCGGCGCCAGCACCAGGCCGAGCTGCGGCGTGGCGCCGAACATCAGCCGGGCCAGCGGCACGCCGGTCGCCAGCGACTTCTTCGAGCCGCAGAAGGTGGCGGCGATGGTGTCGGGCAGGTCGAAGCCGACCAGGCGGCAGACGCCCCACATCACCGAGAAGGCGATGCCGAACAGCAGCACCACTCCGACGACGATCTCGACCAGCACGATCGGGTCCTGCTGCGACCAGATGCCCGACGCCATCGAATCGGCGAAGGAGCCGTAGACGATCGCCAGGATGATGACCCGGTCGGCCATCTTGATCCGGGCGTAGTGGCGGTTGGCCCAGGCGGCCAGCAGCGGCCGCACCAGTTGGCCGAGGACGATCGGCAGCACCACCAGCAGCGCCACCTTCAGCAGCACCGGGCCGAGCGGCATCGGGGCGCCCTGGCTGTGGGTGTACCAGGCCATCAGCAGCGGCGTGATCAGCACGCCGATCAGGCTCGACAGGGTGGCGTTGAAGATCGAGGCGGGCAGGTTGCCGCGGGCCAGCGAGGTCATCGCCACCGAGGACGAGATGGTCGAGGGCAGGACCGCGAGGAAGAAGAAGCCCAGCAGCAGGTCGGGCTGGATCCAGTCCTCGCCGATGGCGCCGGCGCCCAGCACCAGGGCCGGGAACAGGATGAAGGTGCCGGCGGTGGCCAGGAGGTGCAGCCGCCAATGCGACGCGCCGGCCCGCATCTTCTCCGGCGCCAGGGTCAGGCCGTACAGGAAGAAGACGACCGAGACGCCGTAGGTCGAGATCCAGTCCCAGTGCAGGGGGCCGCCCGTGACGCCCGGTGCGGGCCAGAGACACGCCGCGAGCGCGACGAGGGGAAGGGCGATCATGAACCAGTCGGGCTTAGCCCGGCGTGTCTTGCTCATCACTCACTCGCAACTTGCTCGGGTGACCCGTGCATTCCGTATACAAGATAGGACGGAGCCCGCCCGGACCACCCCCGATCCGGCATGGGTGTGTTGCAGTGCGGTATGATGCCTCGGCGAAAGGGCGGGAGCTGCGGCGACCTTAGGTGATCCGCCAGAGGAAATATGGCCAGTCCGGCGTGTCGAAGGGCAGGGCGGTCCAGCGCGGCGCCTGCATCGGCCGGTCACTGACGACAAGCCCGCCGGGCGCCATCAGCCCGTCGATCAGCGCCGCCAGCCAGCCGGCCTGGGCGGCGTCGCGGGCGCGGTCCTCGCTGCCGAAATCGGCATGGGCCAGGGCGGCGGGGACCCACGCGGCCCGGCCGGGCAGGGCGGCCAGCGTGTCGCGGAAATCGCCCAGCACCAGGTCGGCGCCGGCCGGCGCGGCGTCGGGCGGGGCGTGCAGGTCGCGGTCGAAGGCGATGATCGGCCGCTCCGGGAACAGCTTGCGCAGATGGCTGAAGGTGCGGCCCTTGCCCAGCCCGATCTCCAGCACCGGGCCGGGCAGGCCCTGGATCTCCGCCGCCGCCCGGTCCAGCGCCCGGCGCTGGGTGGTGAGGCGGGCGATCATGCGGTCGAGGCGGCTGTCCATCGGATCCTCCATGCGGTCCCGTGATCTACGCCGCGGGCGGCGATGTTGGAAAGAGCCGATGCCCAGGCCGGGCTTGGCTTCCCGCCGTCCGGCTTGGTAAGGAAGGCGGGACGCCCCGGCCGTCCGGAGGCCGCAGCGAAAGGACCGACATGCTCGACCGCCGTACCTTGCTGAAGCTGGCCGCCGCCACCCAGATGTTCGGGATGTTCGGGGGCGCCTCCGCCCTGGCCGCGCCGCCGGCTGGGCTGCGCTACGGCGATGCCGGGCCGTTCTCCTACGACGCGCTGAAGAATCGCGCCCGGACGATGGCCGCCGGGCCCTACGCCTCGCCGCCGCGGCCGGACCCGCAGATCGTGGAATCGATCGACTACGACGCCCATGGCAAGCTGAAGTACAAGCCGGAATACGCCCTCTATGGCGACGGCCAGCCGGGCGCCTACCCGGTCACCTTCCAGCATGTCGGCCGGTTCTTCCCGAAGACGGTGAAGATGCACGCGGTCGACCCCGCCGCCGGCACGGCGCGTGAGATCATCTACGACCCGCAATACTTCACTGTCGGCCCGGACAGCCCGGCCGCCAGGCTGGCGCCGGAGCCCTCGGCCTTCGCCGGCTTCTGGATCCAGGAGGCCAAGGACAAGGGCGACTGGAAGACCGAGGAGCCCTGGGTGGCCTTCCTCGGCGCCTCCTATTTCCGCGCCAAGGGCGAGCTCGGCCAGGTCGGCCTGTCGGCCCGCGGCATCACCATCACCCCGGGCTCGGGCGGGCCGGAGGAGTTCCCGGACTTCATCGGCTACTGGTTCGAGCCGGCCGGGTCCGACGCCGACGCGGTGACGGTCTATGCCCTGCTCGACGGGCCCAGCCTGACCGGCGCCTACCGCTTCCTGATGCGGCGCACCGCCGGCGTGGTGATGGATGTCGACACCACGCTGTTCCTGCGCCAGCCGGTCGAGCGTCTGGGCGTGGCGCCGCTGACCTCGATGTTCTGGTACTCCGAGACGGTGAAGAAGACCGCGATCGACTGGCGGCCGGAGGTGCATGACAGCGACGGGCTGGCGATGTGGACCGGCAGCGGCGAGCACATCTGGCGGCCGCTGAACAACCCGGCCCGAATCGTCGTTTCCAGCTTCTCCGACCAGTCGCCGAAGGGCTTCGGCCTGCTGCAGCGCGACCGCAACTTCGACCATTACCAGGACGGCGTGCGCTACCATCTGCGGCCGTCGGCCTGGGTCGAGCCGCTCGGCGACTGGGGCCGCGGTCAGGTCCAGCTGGTCGAGCTGCCGACCGATGACGAGATCCACGACAACATCGTCGCCTACTGGCATCCGGAGGCGCCGACCAAGGCCGGCGACGAGTTGCCCTTCGCCTACCGCCTGCACTGGATGGCGGACGAGCCGTACCCGACGACGCTGGCCCGGGTGGTGGCGACCCGCCTCGGCCGCGGCGGGCAGCCCGGCCAGCCGCGCCCGGAGGGCGTGCGCAAGTTCATGGTCGAGTTCCTCGGCGGCCCGTTGAAGGACCTGCCCTTCGGCGTGAAGCCGGAGCCGGTGTTCTGGGCCTCGCGCGGCACCTTCTCCGCCTACACCCTGATGGAGGCGGTGCCGGACGACGTGCCGGGCCATTGGCGGGTCCAGTTCGACCTGGCGGTCGAGGGCGACGACCCGGTCGAGATGCGGCTGTTCCTCAAGGCCGGCGACCAGGTGGCGTCCGAGACCTGGCTGTTCCAGTACCGCCCCTTCATCTCGGACGCCTGGCCGGTCGGGAAGTGATCGGGGAGCGGCCGGGCTACAGCGCCTGGCCGCTGTCCTTGCCGTCGGGCCACCAGATGCGCCAGTCGCCCTGGCCGACGCGGCAGGCGATGCCGCCGCCGTTGCGCGGGCCGTCCGGCGCCTCGACCGCCTCGACGAACTCGCGGCAGAACCGGCCAGAGGCATCGATGAAGGTCGAGACCGGGCGGACCCGGCCGGTCGAGGCGCCGTCGCGCCACGGCGTCTCGACGCCGTTCGGCGCCTGCTCCAGCACCACGGCCCGCCGCGCCTCGATGGTCTGCTGCGCCGCAATGCGGATCTGCTCCGCCGTCTCGATCCGGGCGACCCGGTTCTCCAGGCCGTCGATCACGCGCAGCGCGGTCCAGCCGCCGCCGATGACGGCCAGCAGCGCCGCAGCGGCCGCGATGGCGCCCAGCCAGCGGACGGCCGGGCGGCGTCGCGTCGCCCGGGGAAGGACCATCGGGCGCGGCGTCAGCAGCGCGGCCAGGGCGGGCGGTAGCGGCTCCTCCACCGGCGGATAGGCGGCCGTCAGCCGCGCGGCGATGTCGCGTTCGTGCCGCAGCGTCGCGGCCAGGTCCGGGTCGCGCGCCAGCTCGGCCTCGACCAGCCGGCGGCGCTCCGGGTCCAGCGTGCCGTCCGCGTAGCCGGCGATCCAGTCGGTGTCGATCGTCATCGTCGCCTCCCTCACCGTCGCGCCGCCAGGGCCATGGCGGCGACCGGGCGCCGCGACAGCAGGTGCTGCAGCGCCTGGCGGCCGCGATGCAGCCGGCTCATCACCGTGCCCACCGGCACGTCCAGCGCCTCCGCCGCGGCGGCGTAGCTGAGGCCGCCGGCCGAGACCGCCAGCAGCACGCTGCGCTGCTCCTCCGGCAGCCGGTCGATCGCCCGCTGCACCGCCGCCAGCATCAGCGTCGCCTCGACCTCGGCCTCGGCATCGCCGCCCTGCAGCGTGTCCGGATCGACCGGCTCGGCCATCTCGCCACGGCGGCGCCCGGCCCGCAGCCGGTCGAGATGCAGATTATAGGCAATGCGGAAGATCCAGCCCTGCAGGGTGGCGGCCGCGGCGGCCTGATGGGCCCGCTCCAGCGCCCGCTCGCAGGTGGCCTGCAGCAGGTCGTCGCCCTCGGGGGTGGAGCCGGCGAGCGCGCGGGTGAAGGCCCGCAGCCGCGGCAACGACGCCAGCAGCGCCCCCCTCACATGCTCCGCCGGATCGGACATATCACCACTCTGTTGTTGCGAACCATCCGTCCGCGCCGCTGCATTAACGCGCGACACGACGCTCCGGCGCGCCCCGGATCCGAATATTTTTGCGCGATTCCGTGGAATGATCGCGGCATCCTGAACGTCAGAGTTGTGACACGGGCCGT
This sequence comes from Inquilinus limosus, assembly GCA_019508225.1. GTDB lineage: Bacteria > Pseudomonadota > Alphaproteobacteria > DSM-16000 > Inquilinaceae > Inquilinus > Inquilinus limosus_D. The sequence continues at coordinate 8,009 of JAEKLZ010000113.1, forward strand.
CGCGGCCCGCTTCGACAGCACCGTTCCGGAGGTTCCCATGCGTATCCGTTCTGCAGCGACGCTGCCCATCGTGACAGCCATCGGACTGCTCTACGCCACTGGGGCAAGTGCCGCCGCCTGGGGCGATCTCAAGGACGTCTCCAAGCCGCAATTCCTTACCGTCAAGGACAATGGACATGGCGGCGGCAACGGCGGCGGGAATGGCGGTGGCAATGGGGGCGGCAACGGCGGTGGCAATGGCAACGGGGGCGGGAACGGCAACGGAGGTGGGAACGGCAGCGGCAATGGCAATGGGGGCGATAAAGGCGGGAACAACGGTAACGGTGGCGGCAACGGCAACGGCGGCGGGAAGAGCAGCAGCAACGGGAACTCCGGGGACAGCGGCGACGGGCCGGGCAATAGCGGCAAGTCCAAGGGCAACGGGAACGGCAGCGGCAGTGCTCCCGCCAGCTCCACTGACGACGACGACACCCCCGGCAACAGTGGCAAGGCCAGGGGCAAGCGGGCCGACAAGGTCGACACCATCTCGCTCGATGACGACACCACCGCCGCGCTGATCGGCTCCGGCTGGTCGCCGACGGTCGGCAACGGGCCGTTCCGCAATCACGGCGCGCGCGTCTCCACCCTGGTCGGCCTGGCCAAGGAGCTCGGCTACGGCGCCAATGTCGGCGCCATGCAGGCCAATTTCGGCACGCCGCAGGAGACGGGCATCCGCGCCCTGCAGGAGCGGATCGCCGATCTCAAGGCCGATCCGTTGGCCGATCCGCACCTGATCGACGCGCTCGAGGCCGAGCTCGCCGACCGGATCGACCAGGTCAAGCCCGGTACCGGGC
>JAEKLZ010000114.1 GCA_019508225.1 Inquilinus limosus
TGGCAGCCATTCGGCCAGCTCGGCCCCTTCACCGTGCTGGTGGCGTCGATGAAGATGCGCCGGTCGGGCTGGCGGTCGGCGAGCTCGAACAGGCCGATGCCGCGGTCGGTGCCGGCGATCCGGAACTCACCCTCGGCATATTCGATATCGGCTGCCGCGGCCTCCAGCGCGTCGCCGGCCAGCTCGCGCCCGGTGTCGACTGCGCGTTCGGAGGCGTGCCGGATCGCCGAGCCGGCGGTGAACAGCGACCGTGAGCCGGCGCTGCCGAAGCCCTGGCCGCGGTCGGTATCGCCCATGACGATGCGGATCCTGTCGATCGGCACGCCGAAGACGTCGACCACCAGCTGGGCATAGGAGGTCGCGATCCCCTGCCCCATCGGCATGGTGGCCGCGTAAATCTCGATGTCGCCGTCGCCCGAGACCTGGACCGTCACCCGCTCCTCGAACACATTGCCGCCGGTCCATTCCAGGAACGAGGCCAGGCCGCGGCCGCGCAGCTTGCCACGGGCCCGGGACTCGGCCTCGCGCACGGCGAAGCCGTCCCAATCGGCGAGGCTGACGGCCTGGTCGATGATCGAGCCGAACTTGCCGCTGTCATAGGTCTGCCCCATGGCGTTGGTGTAGGGCATCTGCTCGGGGTGGACGAGGTTGCGGCGCCGGATCTCGACCGGATCCAGGCCGAGCTGGCGCGCCGCGGCGTCGAACAGCCGCTCGATCAGGTAGATCGCCTCCGGCCGCCCGGCCCCGCGATAGGCGGCGGTCGGCGCCGTGTGGGTCAGGAGGGCGGTGAATTCGAGGTCGATGGTGCGGATGTCGTAGATGCTGGTCGACACCCAGGGCCCGATCATCAGCTGGATGATGATGCCCGCCGTGGTGGCATAGGCGCCGACATTGGCGTGCGAGCGCACCCGGTAGCCCAGCACGCGGCCGGCTTCATCCAGCGCCAGCTCGGCATGGCTCTCGACATCGCGGCCGTGGGTCGCCGCCAGGAACTCCTCGATCCGCTCGGCGGTCCATTTGACCGGACGCCGCAGCTTGCGCGCGGCATAGGCCACCAGGATGTCCTCGGCATAGAGGCCGGTCTTCATGCCGAAGCCGCCGCCGACATCGTCGACCACCACCCGCACCTTGTCGCGCGGGATGCCGAGCACCGCGTCGCACAGCGTGTCGCGGGCGCCGGACGGCATCTGGCTGGACAGGCGCAGGGTCAGCTTGTCCGCCTCGACGTCGTACTCGGCCTGGGAGCTGCGCGGCTCCATCGGCGTCGGCGCCAGCCGCTGGTTGACAATGTCCAGCGAGACGATGTGGGCGGCCGCCCGGAAGGCTGCGTCGGTCGCCGCCGCATCGCCGTGCCGCATCTGCGCCGCGATGTTGCCGGTTGCCGCCGGCCACACCTGCGGCGCGTCCGGCGCCAGGGCCTGCGCCACGCCGGTGACGGCGGGCAGCTCGTCATACTCGACCACGATAACGTCGAGCGCGTCCTTCAGCAAAGCGCGGCTCTCGGCCACCAGGGCCACCACGGCCTCGCCGACGAAGCGCACCACTTCATGCGCCAGCGCCGGCCGCAGCGGCGACGCGCCGGGCGACCCGTCCGGCCGCTTGAAGATCGGCGCCAGCGGCAGCGGCTTCACCCCGTCCGCGACCAGGTCGGCGCCGGTCACCACGGCGATCACGCCGGGCATCGCCAGCGCCTCCGACGCGTCGATCAACACGATCCGGGCATGCGGGTGCGGCGATCGCAGAAATCCGAGATAGGTCTGCCCGGGCAGGGAGATGTCGTCGCTGAAGCGGCCGGCGCCGGCCAGCAGCCCGGCATCTTCGATCCGCCGCACCTCGCGCCCGCTGCCGAACCGCCCGACTGCCGATCCGTCCGTCATCATTCGTCACCTTGGCTGGGAAACCGCCCGGATGCCTGACCCGCGGCGGCCTTGGCTGTCAGTCTATATGGTCGCGAATTGCGTCCGCGCATCACTTGCCGGACAATTGGCTACGGCTGCAACTCACCCCGTCTCCGGCCAGCGGATCAGGCCGCGGGTGAAGTCGCGCCAGGCGGCGGCCGTGCGCCAACGGTCGAACAGCAGAGTGTAAAGCCCGGCGCTGACCAGCAGGATCACCGCGGCGGCGAAGACCACGTCGCTGAAGAAATGCCCGCCCATGCCGATGCGCAGCAGGCCCAGCAGGCCGCCCAGCGCCATCGATCCCCAGAAGATCCGGCGGCGGCGCCGCGCCGGCACGACATAGGCGACACTGTGGATGGCGAAGCCGACCGTCGGGTCGCCGGCGACGAAGGAGCAGTTGCGGGCGCACTGGCCTGCCGGGATCAGCGGCGGCGTGAAGGCCGCGGCGCCGCCGAAGGCCTCGACCTGGCGCGGCCGGGCCCGGCCCCAATGATCCTTCAGCACGGCGTTGGCGACCAGCCCGGGACCGATCGCCAGCGCCAGGGCCAGGAAGGTCCAGCGCCTTGCATCGAGGCCGAACAGCCGACGCTCCGCCACCCAGGTCCAAAGCGCGGCGAGCACAAGCAGCACGGCGGCAGCGCGAACCAGGATCTGCACCAGATCATGGATCGACTCGGGCAACGGTGCACCATCCCAGGCGAAGCCGCTGCCGGGGGCGTAGAACCAGCCCGAGACGACAAGGTCGATCCCGGGCAGGAGGACCAGCAGGGCACAGAGGGCAACCGCGAGCCACAGCGCGACTCGAGGCGTCACCCGCCCACCCGCTGCTTCTCGCTCCAGGCCCCGGCCTCGTCCTGCTGGTAGTAGACCAGGGTGTGGCCGGCGTCGCGGAGCCGCTTCCAGCGGCCGCGGGCCGCCTGCACCGCCTCCGGGTCATTGCCGTCGAACAGGTCGCAGACCGTGGCGAAGGCGCCGTCGCCATCCGACTCCGCGCCGTCGCCCAGGAACAGCACCTGGGCGGCGTTCGGATTCTCCGCCTGGTCGGTGATCCAGACCGGCTGCTCTTCGGCGAAGCCGTCGCGCTTGGTGCCGTGCGGCAGGAAGCCTTCCTTCGACCAGGTCCAGAGATGGCCGGCCACGCTCTCCGCCCGCTCCTCCGAGCCGACGCGCACCACGGCCCGCCAGCCGCGCTGCAGCGTCCGGTCGAGCAGCACCGGCAGGGTCTGCTCGAACGTCCGCGCGGTCAGGTGATAAAAACGGATCTCGGCCATCAGGTGCTTGGCATCAGCCTTCGTAGTTGTCGGTCACGAAGCGATCCAGCAGCCGCACGCCGAAGGCGGTGGCGCCCTTCGGCACCGTCGGCGTGTCCTTGCCGGACCAGGTGGTGCCGGCGATATCGAGATGGGCCCAGGGCACCTTGTTGACGAAGCGCTGCAGGAACTGCCCGCCGATGATCGACCCGGCGTCCCGGCTGCCGGTGATGTTCTTCATGTCGGCGATGTCGCTGTCGATCTGCTTGTCGTAGGCGTCGCCCAGCGGCAGGCGCCACAGCTTCTCCTCGACCGCCTTGCCGGCGGCGGTCAGCTTCTCGGCCAGAGCGTCGTCATTGGCGAACAGCCCGGCATGATCGGTGCCCAGCGCGATGATGACCGCGCCGGTCAGGGTGGCGAGGTTGACCATCGCCTTGGGCTTGAACCGGTCCTGCGTGTACCAGAGCGCGTCGGCCAGCACGAGCCGGCCCTCGGCGTCGGTGTTCCAGACCTCGATGGTCTGGCCGGACATCGAGGTGACGATGTCGCCCGGCCGCTGGGCGTCGCCCGACGGCATGTTCTCGACCAGGCCGAGCACGCCCACTGCGTTGACCTTGGCCTTGCGCAGCGCCAGCGCCTTGAACAGGCCGGTGACCACGCCGGCGCCGCCCATGTCCCACTTCATGTCCCACATGCCCTGGCCGGGCTTGAGCGAGATGCCGCCGGTGTCGAAGGTGACGCCCTTGCCGACGAAGGCGATCGGTGCCTCGTCCTTGCGCTTGCCGCCGGCGCCCTTCCACTGCAGCACCACGAGCTGGCTCTCGAACGCCGAGCCCTGGCCGACGCCGAGCAGCGCGCCCATCCCGAGCTTGCGCATCTGCTTCTCGCCGAGGATCTCGACCTCGACGCCGAGATCCGCCAGCTCCTTGGCCTTGGCCGCGAAGCTTTCCGGAGTCAGGACGTTCGGCGGCTCGGACACCAGCTCGCGGGTCAGGAATACGCCCTGGGCGACGGCGTCGGCTCGAGCGAAGGCCTTCTTCGCCGCCGCGGCGTCGCTGGTCTGCACCGTCAGGGACTTCAGGCTCGGCTTCGCCTCCGCCTTCTCCTTGGTGCGGTAGCGCTCGAAGCGCCAGGCCCGCAGCCGGGCGCCGAAGGCGAATTCGGCGGCCGCGGCGCCCGCGCCATGGCCGGGGAGGACGATGCCTTCGAACTGCGCCGTCGCGGCGGCGAGAGCGGCCTGGTTCAGGAGCGCGGCCACCGCGCCGCCCGCCCGCTGCAGCCGGATCGCGTCGACCTCCTCCGGCTTGCCGAGGCCGAACAGCACGATCTGGTCGGCGCCGGCGACGCCGTACAGCGCCAGCGTCTCGTCGCGACCGCCCTTGAACTTCGGCGCGGCCTTCAGCGCGCGGGACAGGGCGCCCTTCGAGCGCCGGTCGACCGCGGCGGCCGCGTTCGACAGCACGCCATCGGCGAACACGCCGAGCACCAGGGCGCCGGCTTCCACGGAAGCGGGCGGAGCGAAGGAGATCTGCATCTTGTCGTCTTCCGGGCGTTTTCCGATGACCGCGGCCAAAGCGGCGGAACCTGCAAGGTAACAGCGGGATTCACAGCCGTCACCCGGCGAAAACGGTCCTGCCGACCGGCTGCGACCTCGATGGTGGTCGCCGCGGCGCGCCGTCTGAGGTAGAAGATCCGCCCAACCCGTTCCTCGGCACCACAGGCCAGCCGCACCCGATGCTCCGCTCCCCCACCCTCTACGCCTATATCGTGCGGCAGTTCCTGTTCTGGTTCCTGGCCGTGCTGCTGGTGTTGAGCAGCGTGATCGCGGTGTTCGAGTTCGTCGAGTTCGTGCGCCAGGTCAGCTCGATCCCCGAGCTGCCGGTCAGCCTGGCCTTCACCCTGGCCGCCTTCAAGCTGCCCAGCGATGTCGAGATCCTGTTCCACTTCGCCGTGCTGATCGCGGCGATGGTGACCTTCTGGCGCATGACCCGCAGCCGCGAGCTGGTGGTGGCCCGAGCCTCCGGCCTGTCGGCCTGGCAGTTCCTGGCGCCGGTGATCGCCGCGGCGATGGTGCTGGGCGTGGTCAAGATCACCGTGGTCAACCCGATCTCGGCGGCCCTGTACAGCCGCTTCGAGCGGCTGGACCTGGATTTCCTCGGCGGCACCGGCGACGTGATGAAGGTGGCCAAGACCGGTTTCTGGCTGCGCCAGAAGGACGAGGGCGGGATCGTCGTCATCCATGCCGAGAAGGTCAGCGGCAACGGCGACGAGCTGCAGAGCGCGATGTTCCTGCTGCTGAACCCGGACGAGACCTATCGCGGCCGGATCGACGCCGCCGGCGCCCAGCTGCAGGACGGTAAATGGGTGATCAACGACGCCTGGGTGATGAACGGCGACCAGCCGGCGCAGCATGTCGACACCACCTCGATCCCCAGCAACCTGACCCGGAACGGCATCCAGGAACGCTTCGCCTCGCAGCAGACCATCTCGTTCTGGGACCTGCCGGACTATATCCGCAATCTCGAGTCCACCGGCTTCTCCTCGACCCGCTACCGCATCGCCTATCAGTCGCTGCTGTCGCAGCCCCTGCTGATGGCGGCGATGATCCTGGTCGCCGCGGCGTTCAGCCTGCGGCCCGGCCGCCGGGTCGATACCGTGCTGATGATCGTCGGCGCCATCGTCACCGGCTTCTCGATCTTCGTGCTCGGCGACATCGTCGCGGCGCTCGGCCGCCAGGGGTCCCTGCCGGTGCCGATGGCCGCCTGGGCCACCTCCGGCGTTGCCCTGATGTTCGGCGTCGCCGTGCTGCTCCATCTCGAGGATGGCTGAGCCCGTCACGGGTCCGGCCGCTTTTGCCTTGAGTCGGCCAAACTCACGTGCTGTATCTGCGCCTTTCAACTGCGAGGCCGTGTCGCCCTCATGATCCGTCGTCTGTCGGGCCCGATCATCGCCCTGGTCCTGGTCGCCACCTCCCTGGCCGCTCCCGCCGCCCTGGCGCAGACTCGCCCTGCCCCGGCCCCCGCCGTCGGCACCATTGCCGCGGTGGTCAATGACGACGCGATCACGGTGGCCGACCTGCAGATGCGCCTGCGGCTGGCGCTGATGAGCAGCGGCCTGCCGGCGACGCCGGAAAACCAGCAGCGGATGCTGCCCCAGGTGCTGCGCCTGCTGATCGACGAGAAGCTGCAGGGCCAGGAGGCCAAGCGCGCCGGCGTCGCCGTTCCGGCCCAGGATGTGGACCGGGCGCTGGCGTCGATCGCCGGCCAGAATCACATGAACACGCAGCAGCTGTTCACCATGCTGAAGGGCACCGGGGTGCCGCAGTCGGCGCTGGAGGACCAGGTGCGGTCCCAGCTGGCCTGGCGGCAGCTGGTGCAGCGCCGCTTCGTCTCCCAGGTCGAGGTCTCGGACACCCAGGTCGACGAGGTGGTGGAGCGGCTGAAGGCCAACCAGGGCAAGCAGCAGTATCTCGTCGCCTCGATCTTCCTTTCGGTCGACCAGGACGCCGGCGAAGCGCAAGTCAAAGCGCTGGCCGACCGCCTGGTCTCGGAGATCCGTCGCGGCGCCCCCTTCCCGGCCGTGGCGCGCCAGTTCAGCCAGGCCGCCGGCGCCCAGAGCGGCGGCGACATGGGCTGGGTCCTGGCCGGCCAGCTGGAGCCCGCTCTCGACCAGGTGCTCGGCACCATGCAGCAGAACCAGGTGTCGGACCCGATCCGCACCCTCGGCGGCTACAACATCCTGCTGCTGCGCGACAAGCGGACGGTCAATGCCGCCACCGCGACCGGCGTCAAGGTCCGGCTGAACCAGATCGTCGTGCCGGTGCCGCCGACCGCGCCGGCCAACCGGGTGCAGGCCGTGGTGGCGCAGATGCGCAACGACTTCAACGGGGTCAACGGCTGCGAGGCCTTCCGCGCCAAGGCCAAGGAGCTGGGCGTGACCGCCAATCCGGATCTCGGCGACGTGCTGCTCAGCCGCCTGCCCGACGCGCTGCGTCAGGTGGCCAGCGCCCTGCCCGACGGCCAGGCCAGCACCCCCATCCGCGGGCCGGACGGCGTCGCCGTGATGATGATCTGCTCGCGCCAGGACGCCGGCGGGGACGGGGTCGACCGCGACCAGATCCGCTCCGGCCTGGCCGAGCAGAAGCTGGACATGATGCAGCGCCGGCTGCTGCGCGACCTGCGCGGCAACGCCTATATCGACATCCGGCTCTGAGCCCGTCCCGCGACAGCCTCCGCGACGCCATCGCCGCCCTGCCGCCGCTGCGCGATGTCATCGCGCGGCACGAGCTGGGGGCGAAGAAGTCGCTCGGCCAGAACTTCCTGCTCGATCTCAACGTCACCGCCCGGATCGTCCGCGAGGCCGGCGACCTGGCCGGCGCGCATGTGGTCGAGATCGGGCCGGGCCCGGGCGGCCTGACCCGCGCCCTGCTGGCCTCCGATGCGGAGAGCGTCACCGTGGTCGAGCGCGACCGGCGCTTCCGGCCTGCGATGGACGAGCTGGCGGCGGTCGCCGGCGACCGGCTGCGGATCATCGAGGCCGACGCGCTGAAGACCGACATCCTGGCCCTGGTGCCGGCGCCGCGCGCGGTCATCGCCAACCTGCCCTACAACGTGGCGACGCCGCTGCTGATCGGCTGGTTGCGGCGGATCGACGAGTTCCGCTCGCTGACGCTGATGTTCCAGAAGGAGGTCGCCGACCGGATGGTCGCCGAGCCGCGCAGCCACGCCTATGGCCGGCTGTCGGTGATCGCCCAGTGGCGGGCCGAGGTCGCGCCGCTGCTGACCCTGCCGGCCCGGGCCTTCACGCCGCCGCCCAAGGTCGATTCGACGGTGGTCCAGCTGCGGCCGCGCCAGGACTGGGAAGACGTGCCCTTCACGGTGATGGAGACGGTGACGGCCGCCGCCTTCGGCCAGCGCCGCAAGATGCTGCGCGCCAGCCTGCGCAGCCTGGGCGATGCCGAGGCCCTGCTGGCCGAGGCCGGCCTGCCGCCGACCGCCCGGGCCGAGGAGATCGACATCGCCGGCTTCGTCCGCCTGGCGCGCGCCGTGGCGGCCCGCGGCCCGGCGAAAGACTAAAGCTTCGCCTGCAGCGAGCGGACAAAGTCCGGCAGGCCGGTCTGGCGGCTGCGGCGCAGCCGCTCCGCCGCCAGGATCGCCTGGACCCGGGCAATGCTGTCGTCCAGGTCCCGGTTGACGATGACATAATCGTATTCCGGCCAGTGGCTCATCTCGTCCGAGGCCTTGGCCATGCGGCCGGCGATCACCTCGTCGCTGTCCTGGGCGCGGGCGCGCAGCCGCTGCTCCAGCGCCTCGACCGTCGGCGGCAGCACGAACACGCTGACCAGGTCCGTCCGCACCTTCTGCGCCAGCTGCTGGGTGCCCTGCCAGTCGATGTCGAAGATCACGTCGCGGCCGGCCTCCAGCGCTGCCTCGACCGGCGCCCGCGGCGTGCCGTAGCCGTTGCCGAAGACCTTGGCGCGCTCGAGCAGCTCGTCATTGGCGACCATGGCGTCATAGGCCGCCTGGTCGATGAAATGATAGTGCGTGCCGTCGATCTCGCCCGGCCGCTGGGCGCGGGTGGTGACCGAGACCGAGATCGTCAGGTTCGGGTCCTGCGCCAGCACGGCCCGGGTGATCGAGGTCTTCCCCGCCCCCGAGGGCGA
>JAEKLZ010000115.1 GCA_019508225.1 Inquilinus limosus
GCATCGACGGTCTCGCCCACCGTCATGCCCGAGCTGTCGAGCCACAGGCCGAGCCGCGGCGTGTCGGCGCGCATGCCGCGATCCAGGTCGGCCGGCGTCCAGGCGCCATAGCCCGTCTTCGGCCGCCCGGCCTCGCGCTCGGCCACCGCGTCGGGCGACGGGCACAGCACGACGATGCCGAAGGACCGGCCGCGCAGCGACTCGGCAACGCGCGCCAAGGCGGGGCCGAGGATCACGTCCTGCCAGATCACGGTGAAGCCCGCCTCGGCATAGCGGCCGGCCACCGTCGCCGCCAGCTCATAGCGCAGGCCGAGCTGGCGCATGGCCTCGTCCGGCAGGTCGGGTGTCACCTCCACCCGGCCGGAGACGATCATGCGCCGGAAGACGTCGCCCCGCAGATGCACCGCCCGCGGCAGCCTTTCGGCCAGCGCCTGGGCCACGGTCGACTTGCCCGCGGCCATGATGCCGGTGACGATGAGGATGTCCGGCAGCTCGGCTTCGGTCGGCATGGCGTCTCCTCGATCCTGGCTATGATAGACAGGCCATGGCGCGACGGCGATCGCCGCGATGTCAACCATCCGTCGCTGGCAACGATCGGGGTAAGTTCGATGAAGCAGATCGCCTGCGCCATCCTGCTGCGTGACGGCTGCATCCTGCTGGGTCGCCGGACGCCGCAGCGCCGCTTCTATCCGGATTGCTGGGACGTGCTGGGCGGCCATCTCGAGGCCGGAGAGACGCCGGAGCGGGCGCTGATCCGCGAGGTCCAGGAGGAGGCCGGGGTCACGCCCCTCCATTACCGTCTGGTCGCGACGCTGCCGGACCCGGATCCCGCGCGCAACGACGAGGCCCGATACCATGTCTTCGTCGTCACCGGCTGGACGGGGGGCGAGCCGCGGATGCTGGGCGACGAGCACAGCGAGATCCGCTGGATCCCGATCGACGAGGCCGCGCGGCTGCCCGACCTGGCGATCGAGGCGTATCGCGACCTCTTCCGGTCGCTGGCCCGTCCGCGAACGATCGGCTGACGCTTTCCGGGACAACCGTCATGGGCGAGCCGTTGGCCGTTCCAGCTTGGCAGGAATCATTGCTACGGCTGCGGGACTGGATGGCCACGCTTCGCTCGCCATGACGATGAGGGGGCTTTGCCCCAAGTCGGCGCATGAGCCTCGCCCCTCAAAATTCGCCACCTCGAACTCGTCATGGCGAGCCCCGAAGGGGCGTGGCCATCCAGCAGCTCCGGCCCCAGCATCGCGATGACCTGTCCAACAGGAGCGCGATTCCGCTTGACTGTATGTTCCCTTTTTGTTCTAATGCAAACATGGTCGATGCCATCCCAGCCGGGACTCCCTCCGCCGCCTCGCCGTCCACGGACGAGCGGGAGGCCGAGATGCTGTCCGGGCTGACGAAGCTCGCCTTGGAGATGGCCCGGACCTTCCAGGCTCAAGGCCTTGCCGCCCTCACGGCCGGCGATCCCGACCGCGCCGGCAAGGCCGAAGCCCGCTTCAGCAGCCTCTTCCTCGCCATCCGCCGTGCCGCCGCGCTCAGGCTGCGCCGGCAGGGGGACGAGGCGCTGGCCGCCGCATCTCCGGCCGAGGACGAGGCCGCGATGCTGTCCGAGCTGATGGAGCTCGCGCTGGAACTGGCGCGCGCCTTCCAGGCCCGGGCCCTCGCCGCCCTCGCGGCCGACGATCTCGACCGCGCCGGGGAGGCGGAGGCCCGCTTCAGCAGCCTGTTCCTCGGCATCCGCCGCGCCATCGCGCTCCAGGCCAGGCTGCGGCAGCAGCGGGAGCAGGCGCAGCGCGAGGCCGAGTTCCGACGGAAGACCCGGCAGGACGAGAAGGACGGCCGGCGCCATGCCGTCGCCCGGGGCGTCGCCGATGCCATCGCCGCGGTTCCCGACGCCGAGGCCCAGGAGCGGCTGACCGCCGACCTCTGGGACCAGCTGACCGAAGACGAGCGCATCGATGTCGACCTCGCCGACACCGCCTTGCCGATCGAGGCCCTGATCGTCAGCCTGTGCCGGGCCCTCGGCCTGCCGCCCCGCGGGACCCCGCCGGCCGGCGGCCCCGCTCCCGCGGCGGAAACCGCGGCCGATGGTGCCGGTCCGAAGGGCCGGGCCTCCGACCCGGCCTCGACTCAGTCCGCTCTCAGGCGCGGCCGCTGCATTCACGCAGCAAGAGGGTCGCGAACCAATCGTCCTTCAGAAGAAAGTTCAGGTTCTTGGCGATGGCGTCGTCCACCGCGCGGTCCACCGACTGGCCGCGAGCCACGGTGAAGGTGGTGCCGAAGGCCTGGTCGAACTGGACATTGCCGCCGACGGCCAGCACGTAGTGGATGTCGACGCCGTAATGCTCCTCCGGCCCCGCCCGGTCGACCTTGAAGTCGCGGATCGTGGCGTCGAGGATGCAGCGCGACGAGTTCAGCCCTGCGCCGGCGCGGCGCAGCTCGGCCTTCAGCGCATTGGTGACGTAGCCCGGCACATCGCGGACGCTGCTTTGCGGCGCCGCGCCGGTGCGCGGCCGGTAGTCCATCGGGTTGACCGCGATCGCCCCGGTCAGATGCGCCGTGGTCTGCGGCTGATAGCCGGTGCGCGGCCCCGGCACCGGCGGGGTGGCGCAGGCGGCGACGAACAGGGCGAGGGCGAGCGGCAGGCGGCGCAGCATGGAGGCTCCGGGCGGTTGCGGCGGGGTCCGAACGCCCCGACCCGACATAGCCCCGCCATCGCCGCCGGGTCAATCGATGGCCGCGCCGCCGGTCCGCCGCGTTTCGCCGGAGCTTCGGAACCGGCTGCCGGTTCGGCCCGTTGGTGCCATGCCGAACCCGGAGAGCCTGCCATGTCCCCGCACGACCTGAATGTGAGACTCGACGCCGATGTGCCGCAGCTCAAGCTGCTCGATCCCGAGCTGCTCGACTACATCCAGCGGCGCCGGGTCGAGGATGTCGGCTTCCCGGCCGGCGCGCGGATCATGACCGAGGGCGATGCCAGCCCGCCGCTCTACACCGTGGCCAGCGGCTGGGCGATGCGCTTCAAGACGCTGCAGGACGGCCGCAGGCAGATCCTGTCCTTCATCCTGCCGGGCGACGTGATCGGCTTCCAGGCCCAGTTCTTCGACAGCGCCGTCACCTCGGTCGAGGCGGTCACCGACGTCTCCCTCTGCGTCGTCCCGTATCAGGACGTCGCCGGTCTGTCGGAGGACCAGCCGGAGATCGCCCTGCGCTTCGCCGCGCTCACCGCGGACCAGAAGCGCGCGATGGAGGAGCAGCTGCTGTCGCTGGGCCAGCGCACGGCGCCGGAGCGGGTGGCGGCGCTGGTCCTCGATCTCCACGGCCGGGCCGAGGCGCGCGACATGGTGCGGGACGGCAGCATGCCCTTCCCGCTCACCCAGCAGCACATCGCCGATGCGCTCGGCATCTCGCTGGTGCACGCCAACCGGACGCTGAAGCAGCTGCAGCGCGACGGGCTGTTCCGGATCAAGGGCCGGCGGCTGCAGCTGCTGGACGCGGCGGCGCTGGAAGCGGCGGCGCAGAAGCCGGCGGCGGCCTGAGCGTCAGGCCGCCTCGGCGGCCGGCGGCACATAGGCCATCCGGGCAGCGCGCACCTTGTCGTGATGCGCATCGGCCCAGCGCACCAGCGCATTCAACGGCTCCAGCAACGATTGGCCCAGCGGCGTCAGCGCGTAATCGACCCGCGGCGGGACGGTCGGATACACCGTGCGCGACACCAGCCCGTCCTGCTCCAGCCGCCGCAGCGTCTGCGCCAGCATGCGTTGCGAGATGTCGCCGATCTCGCGCTTGACCACGGTGAAGCGCTTCACCCCCGGCGCCAGCGTCTGCAGCACCAGCAGGCTCCAGCGGTCGCCGATCCGGTCCAGCACGTCCCGGATCGGACAGGGATGGAACGCCCCATCCACCATCTTGCGCGCAACCATCGCCGCTCCTTCCTCGCACATCCAGCCGGTCACCGGGCCGTCACCAGGTGACGGGGAGAACCCGTCTTGCCCGCCCGGTCCTGCCGGCTTACCCAGAAGGTATCTTATCGGAACCGACATCCGGATCGGAACCGATCCTGTTGCCGCATCGAAGGGAAGCCACCATGCCGCATCCACCGACCCGCCGTTTCGTCCTGGCGACCATGGGCCTGGCCGTCGCCGCCGGGGCCGCACCCGCGATCCCGGCGCAGGCGCAGGGACCGGACCCGAAATCGATCGTGGTCGAGTTCTACCGGATGGCCTTCGAGCAGCACCGGGTGCAGGAGGCCTTCGACCGCCATGTCGGCCCGCAATACATCCAGCACAATCCGATGGTGCCGGACGGCGCCGAAGCCACCATCGGCTTCCTCAGCGAGCGGTTCCGGCAGAACCCGCAGGCGACCAACGCCATCAAGCGGGTGATCGCCGATGGCGACCTGGTGGCGCTGCATGTGCTGTCCACCAGCGGCCCGGGCGATCGCGGCCGGGCGATCGTCGACATCTTCCGCGTCGCCGACGGCAAGATCGTCGAGCATTGGGACGTCATCCAGCCGGTGCCGGAGACCGCGGCAAATCCCAACACCATGTTCTAGGTCCCCGGCACCATCCCAAGCGAGGCCGATCGAACCGGCTGAAAGTTAAGGATTTTTCATTGGGAACCGCGCCTCGCTGCGGCCTATTCCCATGCTGTAAGCCCACAGCAAGGGAGCTTGGACAATGGCGGACAGCCAGACTCCGCATCGGGGCGGTGCCGGGAACTTCGCTTACAATCGGGAGCGCGCGGCGGAGGCCGGCCGGAAGGGCGGGCAGGTGAGCAGCGGCAACTTCGCCAACGATCCGGCCCGCGCCTCGGCCGCCGGCCGCAAGGGTGGCCAGCACAGCGGCGGCAACTTCAAGAACGATCCGGCACGGGCGGCGGCGGCGGGCCGCAAGGGCGGCCAGGAGAGCGGCGGCAACTTCGCCAATGATCGCGAACGCGCGGCGGAAGCCGGGCGGAAAGGCGGTCTCTCCGGCCACGGTCCGAATTGAGGCCGCGGCGCCGATCGGAATGCGGTTCTGTCGGGGCAGGCTAGGCCTGTCCCGTCTTTCGGAGTCGTAGATCCTCGGTCCTAAGGGAAGCGAAGGCCGGCGTCGCGTGAGATCGGACACCGCCCGGAGGCGGTGGCCGGCCCGTGCCCGGACCGGCCACCGGCACGTCAGGCCAGGAGCGGCATCATCGCCGCCACCAGCGGATGGCGCACTATGTCCGCGGTGGTCAGCCGGACCACGGCGACGCCGTCCAGCGGCTGCAGCCGCCGCGCCGCCTCCTCCAGCCCGGACAGGCCGGGCAGCAGGTCGGTCTGGTCGGGATCGCCGGTGATCACCATGGTCGAATGCCAGCCGAGGCGGGTCAGCAGCATCTTGAGCTGCTGGAAGGTCATGTTCTGCGCCTCGTCGACGATGACGAAGCTGCGCGAGATGGTGCGGCCGCGCATATAGGCCAGCGGCGCGATCTCGACGATCCCCTCCTTGGTCATCTGGCGCACCTGCTTGGCGCCGAGACGGTCGGACAGCGCGTCGTAGATCGGACGCATCCAGGGGTCCATCTTCTCGTTGATGTCGCCGGGCAGGTAGCCGAGGCTCTCGCCCGCCTCCACCACCGGCCGGGTGATGACGATGCGGCTGACCCGCTCCGCATTCAGCGCCTCGACGGCCTTGGAGACCGCCAGATAGGTCTTGCCCGTCCCCGCCGGCCCAAGCGCCAGGGTCATGGCATGGCCTTCGATCGCCTTCATCAGAACTTCCTGGTTCGCGGTCCGTGGCTTGACCGTCTTCAGATAGCTCTGCTCCCGGAAATCATCGTCAAATCCCTCGTTGATCGGGACGATACGGGCTGTGGAAGCGCTGCGTTTGGCCATGGAACGTCGTCCTTTGCTCTCGCTTGCATCCTCGAACAGGGGATCCCAGACACCGCCCCCTTCACCAGGAGATCTCATTCGCCAGAACCCTCCTTCGGGTCGGGTGGAACAGGACAGGTGCGGATCGGAACGGGCAGCCAGACGCAAAAAACGCCCCGGCAAGGGGGCGTTCGAGCGAATGTCGATGCTGAGTCTGGCCCAGGTCGGGGCTGAGAAGCGGTTGGTTATGCCAGGCTGCTGCCCCTCGCATGTCACCTTTCCGATCACGGACGGCGAAAATCACGTCGTCGGATTCAGCGTCTCATCAACGCTCTTGCTGCACCAGCGAAAAGAGCGACCGACATCGAAAATTCATACCAATTATGGCAGGCCTGCCGCCGCTGAGAACCAGATCTAGCGGCTGGCACCAGGAAGCGCGTTGGCTCCGGTCGCCATGTCGACGAAGGCCCGCGCCGCCGGCGAGGTCTCGTCCCGGCGCCAGGTCAGCCACATGGTGGTGACGGCGCCTGGGTCGGACAGCCGGCGGAACACCACGCCCTCGACCTGGATGCGCTGCAACGAGGCCGGCAGCAGCGACACGCCGAGCCCGGCCGCGACCAGCCCGACGATGGTCGAGACCTCGCGCGCCTCCTGCCCCAGCCGCGGGCTGAAGCCGGCGTCGCGGCATAGGCCGATCATCTGGTCGTACAGGCTGGTGCCGGAGTCGCGCGGATAGCAGACGAAGGATTCGCCAGCCAGCTCGGCCAGGGCCAGCGGCGCGGGCGCGCCCGCCGCCAGCGGATGGTCGGTGCGCAGCGCCGCCACCAACGGGTCGCGGAACAGCTCGCGCACCTCGATCCCGTCCGGCACCGGCGGGAAGGTCGGGTTGCGCAGGAAGCCGATCTGCAGCCGCGCTCCGCCAGCGCCTCGATCTGCTGCCGCGTCGGCATCTCCTGCAGCTCCAGATGCACGTCCGGATGGCTGCGGCGGAAGGCGAAGATGGTCTGCGGGATCAGCGTGGTGAAGGGGGCGGAGGCCGTGAAGGCGATGCGGATCTCGCCGATCTCGCCGCGTTGCGCCCGCCGCGCCACCTCCGCCGCCCGGTCGGCCGCGGCCAGCACGATCCGCGCCTGCTCCAGGAACAACCGGCCGACCTCGGTCAGCGCCACCCGCCGGTTGCTGCGCTCGAACAGCCGGGCGCCGAGCTCCTCCTCCAGCGCCTGGATCTGCTGGCTCAGCGGCGGTTGGGAGATGCCGAGCCGAGCCGCCGCCCGGCCGAAATGCAGCTCCTCCGCCAGGGCCACGACATAGCGCAGATGCCTCAGTTCCATCATTCGCCAAAGCGATCAAACAAGCCGCCAAACATATTGGACACTATCAATCCGCGTGGCCATGTTTTCCGGGAAGGCCCGGGCGCCCCTTCCCTTCCGCAGGCCCGGCCGGAGAGATCCCGTGACCTCATCGGTCCAGTCGCTGCCGCGCCGTTCCGGTTCCCCGTCGATCGCCAAGGCCATGCCGGCCGGCACGATCGCGGCCGAGGATGTCGTCGCCTTCATCGAGCACGGCACCGCCGCCTTCCACCGCACCAACCTGGCGCTGTTCGCCGCCGGCTTCGCCACCTTCGCCCTGATCTACTGCGTGCAGCCGCTGATGCCGGTCTTCGCCGTGACCTATGGCATCGGCGCGGCCGAGAGCAGCCTGTCGCTGTCGCTGACCACCGGCACGCTGGCCGTCGCGCTGCTGGTCGCCGGCGCCCTGTCCGAGGCCTGGGGCCGCAAGCCGGTGATGGTGGCATCGCTGTTCGCCTCGGCGATCCTGACCATTCTCTCCGCCCTGATGCCGTCCTGGCACGGGCTCCTGGTGTTGAGAGCGCTGATGGGGCTGGCGGTCAGCGGGCTGCCGGCCGTCGCCATGGCCTATGTCAGCGAGGAGATGCATCCGCGCTCGATCGGGCTGGCGATGGGGCTGTTCATCGGCGGCAGCGCCATGGGCGGGCTGGGCGGCCGCCTGATCGCCGGTATCCTGACCGACCTCGCCTCCTGGCGGCTCGGCCTCGGCGTGGTGGGGCTGAGCGGCCTGGTGTGCGCTTTCCTGTTCTGGCGCAGCCTGCCGCCCTCGGCGCATTTCACGCCCCGGCCGCTGCGGCCGCGGCTGCTGCTGGCCGCCTTCGCCGACCATCTGCGCGACCCCGGGCTGCGCTGGCTGTTCCTGGAAGGCTTCCTGCTGATGGGCGCCTTCGTCACGCTCTACAACTACACCGGCTTCCGTTTGCTGGCGCCGCCCTACGGGCTCAGTCAGACGGCGGTCGCCGCGATCTTCGTGGTCTATCTGATCGGCATCGGCGCCTCGATCTGGGTCGGCCACCTCGCCGGCGTGCTCGGCCGCCGCCGGGTGTTCTGGGCGCCGATCGTGCTGATGCTGGCCGGCATCGCCTTGACCCGCAGCGGCGATCTGTGGGCGATCGTCGCCGGCGTGGCGGTGCTGACCTTCGGCTTCTTCGGCGCCCATTCGGTGGCCAGCAGCTGGGTCGGCCGCCGGGCGCTGCAGGCCCGCGCCCAGGCCTCGTCGCTGTACCTGTTCTTCTACTATCTCGGGTCGAGCGTCGCCGGCTCGCTCGGCGGCGTTGCCTGGGCCGATTGGGGCTGGCCCGGCGTCGCCCTGATGATCGGCGCCCTGGCCCTGGCGGCGCTGCTGATCGCGCTGCGGCTGGTCGTCCTGCCGCCACGTCAGGCCTGATCCGACCGCCGGCAGGGGTGCACCGCCTCCCGCTCGAGTCTATCCTGCCACGCATCGGAATCGTCTCCCAGGCGGCGGACATCCTGCTCGGCCGGGCCTGAGGCGGAAAGCGAGGCTGCTGTGGTGTCCGTGAACGGCCCGGCCCTGCCGGCCCTGGCCAGGCTGCCGCGTGCCGGGCAATGGGCGGTGCTGCTGGCCGTCCGCTGCACTCCCCGCGGCGCTGCTGCTGGGCCCGATGGTCGCGGGCATCCTGGTCGGCGTCGGCGGCGGCACCATCCGGGTGCCGCGCCAGCCCTATCTCGGTGCCCAGGCGATCATCGGCTGCCTGATCGCCGGGGCGATCACGCCGTCGATCCTGGTGTCCTTCCTGCGGGACTGGCCGCTGTTCCTGGCGATCGTGCTGTCGACGCTGGCCGCCAGCAGCGTGCTGGGCTGGCTGATGAGCCGCTGGCAGGTGGTGCCCGGCACCACCGGGGTCTGGGGGTCCTCCCCCGGCGCCGCCACCGCCATGGTGCTGATGGCCGAGGCCTTCGGCGCCGATGCCCGGCTGGTGGCCTTCATGCAGTATCTGCGCGTGGTCTGCGTCGCCACCGCGGCCTCGCTGATCGCCCGCTTCTGGGTCGAGACCGGTGCCGCACCGCCGCCCGCGATCATCTGGTTCCCGC
>JAEKLZ010000116.1 GCA_019508225.1 Inquilinus limosus
CGCTCGCGGCGCAGACCCGGCTCGGCGCGGTGGACTCCCGCCTGGCCGAGCTGCCGGGCTGGATCATGGACAATCTCGGCGCCGACCTCACGGTCGAGGCCCTGGCGCTGTCGGTCGGCATGGCCCCGCGCAGCTTCGCGCGCGCCTTTGCCCGCCGGCATGGTGGCACCCCGGCGAAGCTGGTGCAGGAGCTGCGCCTCGAGGCGGCGTGCCGGCAGCTGGAGGAGGGCGAGGTGCCGGTCAAGCGCATCGCGGATCTCTGCGGCTTCGGCGACGAGGAGCGGATGCGCCGAGCCTTCCTGCGCCGCCTCGGTGTCCCGCCTGCCGCTTATCGCGAACGCTTCGGGCGGGGCCGTGCGGCATAGATCAGGTTCAGGTGGCGTCCGGCGGCGGGGCACCGATCAGCCGGAAGAGCTCCTCGTCCTGGCGAAGCTGGACTTGCCGCCGGTGGACCCGCGGGGCGCTCTATGCCGCCGCGATGCGCCGTCCCTTCAGCTCGAAGCCGCCGCCGTCCAGCCGGTGCAGGGCCGGGGCGGCGGCCAGCAGCTCGCGGGTGTAGTCGTGCCGCGGATGGTCGAACACCGTGTCGCGCGGTCCGGATTCGACGATCTTGCCGGACTGCATCACCGCCACCCGGTCCGCCACCTGCTCGACCGCGCCGAGATCGTGCGACACGAACAGGCAGGCGAAGCCGTAGCGCTCCTGCAGCGCCCGGAACAGCTCCAGGATCTGCTTCTGCACCGTCATGTCGAGGGCGACAGCTGGTGCGGATAGCGCCCGGCATAGGCCTGCGTCAGGCCGCAATCGGCCAGGGTCTCGGCCAGCCGGTCGGCCTTCTGCTTCGGCGTCATCTCCGGCGCCAGCCGCAGCGGCTCGGACACGATCTGGCCGATCTTCATCCGCGGGTCGAGCGAGGAGTACGGGTCCTGGAAGATCATCTGGCAGTTCAGCCGATGGTCCCGCGCCGCCGCGCCGTCGCGGTCGCCATGGACATCGCCGTTGCGGAACAGGATGCGGCCGGCGCTGGGCTTCAGCAGGCCGACGATGGCGCGGCCCAGCGTGGTCTTGCCGCTGCCGCTGCCGCCGACCAGCGCCACCGTCTCGCCCGGATGGATCGCCAGGCTGACCCCGTCCACCGCCCGCTTCGGCGGGGTGCGCGAGAACAGGCGCTGCCGGCCGGCATGGTCGATGGTGACGTCCTCGACCGCGATCAGCGGCACGCTGGTGTCGACCGGCGGCCGGGCCGGGCCGCGCTTCGGCAGCGCGTCCAGCAGCTTGCGGGTGTAGTCGTCGCGCGGGCTCAGCAGCACCTGCTCGGTCGGGCCGCCATCGACGGCGCGGCCGTGCTGCAGCACCACCACATGCCGGGCGTAGCGCGCCACCATCGCCAGATCGTGGCTGATCATCAGCACGGCGGTGCCGTTCTCGCGCGTCAGCTCGACCATCAGGTCCAGCACCTCGCGCGCCACCAGCGTGTCCAGCGCCGTGGTCGGCTCGTCGGCGATCAGCAGCGCCGGCTTGGTCAGCATCACCGAGGCCAGCATGATCCGCTGCCGCATGCCGCCGGAGAACTCGTGCGGATAGGCCGACAGGCAGCGCTCCGGGTCGGCGATGCGGATCCGCTCCAGCATCGCCAGGCTGCGGCGCCGGATCTCGGCATCGTCCAGCCGCAGATGCAGCTTCAGCGCCTCGGCCATCTGCCGGCCGATCGGCATCGCCGGGTTCAGCGACACCATCGGCTCCTGGAACACCATGCCGATGCGGGCGCCGCGGATGCGGCGCAGGTCCTTGGCCGGCAGCCCGGCCAGGTCGCGGCCGTCGAAGCGCACCGACCCGCCGATCCGCTGCATCGGCGGCGGCAGCAGGTCCAAGATGGCGCGGGCCGCCATGGTCTTGCCGCTGCCGGATTCGCCGACCAGCGCCAGCATCTCGCCGGCCGGCAGGGCGAAGCTCAGGTCGTCGACCACCTTCGGGCCGCCGTCGCCGGCGCGGATGGTCAGGTGCTCGACCGAGAGGAGGGGGCTCATCGCTGCATCCTGGGGTCGAGGCGGTCGCGGATGGCGTCGCCGAACAGGTTGATGCCGAGCAGGGTGAGGGAGATGCACAGGCCGGGGAAGATGCCGAGCCAGGGCGCGGTGCCGATATACGGCCGGGCGGCCGCCAGCATGTTGCCCCAGGTGGCGGCCGGCGGCGGCACGCCGAGGCCCAGGAAGGACAGCGCGCTCTCCGACAGCAGCACCCAGCCGAACATGCTGGTGGCCAGCACGGTCAGGGGTGCGATGCAGTTGGGCAGCACGTGCCGGGCCATGGTGAACAGCTCGGAATTGCCCATGATCTGCGATGCCTCGACGTACTCGCGGCCGCGGATCGACAGCACCGTGCCGCGCACCACCCGCACCACCGAGGGCATGTACGCCAGGCCGAGGGCCAGGATGATCCCGTACTTGTTGGCGCCGAGGATCGCCATGATGCCGAGCGCCAGCAGGATGCCGGGGAAGGCCAGCAGGGCGTCGTTGAACACCATGATGATCCGGTCGACCCAGCCGCGCATGTATCCGGTCAGCACGCCGACAAGGGTGCCGCCGGTGACCGCGGTGGCGACCGTCAGCAGGCTGATCCAGGCGCTGGTGGCGGCGCCGCTCATCGCCCGGCTCAGCACGTCGCGGCCGAACTCGTCGGTGCCCAGCCAATGCGCGGCCGAGGGCGGCTTGAAGCGCGACAGGATGTCGATCTTCAGCGGGTCGTACGGCGTCCACACCGCGCTCAGCAGGGCGGTCGCGACCAGGATGCCGATGATCGTTCCGCCGATCGCGGCATTGGCGCGGATCCGCCGCTTCGGCCGGGCGGCGGTGGCGGGGGAGTCAGCCTGCGCGCTCATGCCGTCACCCGCGGGTCGAACAGGGGGTACAGGAGGTCGACGATCAGGTTCACCACGACATAGATGCCGGCGATGAACAGCAGGCAGCCCTGCACCACCGGGTAGTCGCGGGCGTAGATCGCGTCCACCAGCAGGCGGCCCAGGCCGGGGATGGTGAACACCGTCTCCACCACCGCGATGCCGCCCAGCAGGTTGCCCAGCATCAGGCCGATCAGGGTCCAGGTCGGGGCGAAGGCGGTGCGGAAGGCGTGGCGCCACAGCACCGCGCCCTCCGACAGCCCCTTGGCCCGGGCGTGGGTGATGTATTCCAGCCGCATCACCTCGATGGTGCTGGCCCGCGCCATGCGGATGATCACCCCGGTCTCGACCAGCACCAGCGTCGCCACCGGCATGATCATATACAGCAGGGCCGCGCCGGCATCCTCGGCGAAGGGCACGTAGCCGATCACCGGCAGCCATTGCAGCTTCAGCCCGAGCAGCAGGAGCATCAGCAGGCCCAGCCAGAAGCTCGGGATCGACAGCAGCAGCGTGGCGCCGGAGATCACCGCCAGGTCCAGCGGGCTGTCCTGGCGCCAGGCCGCGATCATGCCGGCGGGCACGGCGACCAGACTGGCCAGGGCGACCGCGACCAGGACGATGCTGGCGCTGACCGAGAACCGGTCCAGGATCAGCGGCAGCACCGGCTGGCCGGTGCTGATCGAATGGCCGAAATCGCCCGACAGCGCGTTGCCGAGCCAGTACAGGAACTGCACCGGGATCGACTGGTCGAGGCCGAGCGACGGCGGAGGGATCCGCCATGTCGCCCAGCATCAGCGTCACCGGGTCGCCCGGGATCAGCCGGATCATGGCGAAGACGATGACGGCGACGACCAGCAGCGTCGGCACCGCCATGCCCAGCCGCTGCAGCAGGAAGCGAACCATCGGCAGGCCTCTCCCGACTCTGGGATCAGTTCTTGATCGCCACGTTCCACAGCCGCGGCTTCGACGCCGACCAGGGCTTGTATCCCTCGAGCCGGTCGGAGACGGCGGCGATATCGGCGCCATTGTAGGTGACGATCAGCGGCACGTCCTCGATCTGCATCTGGTGCAGCTTGTCGAAGATGACCTGGCGCTGCTTCGGGTCGCTGGTCACCATCGCGTCCTGGATCAGCTTCAGCGCCTCGGGGTTCTCCCAGACCTTGCGCGGCTGCTTGTCCTTGGGGCCGGACATCATCTCGTAGCTCAGCGCCGGGTCCATGCGGGCGGAGTAGCTGAAGGACATGGTCTGGTACTGGCCGCTGGTGTAGCGGTCCAGCTGCGCGCCCCAGTCCAGCACCTCCAGCTCGATGGTGATGCCGGCCTGCTGCGCCAGGGCCTGGGCCAGGATCGCGGTGTCGTAGACGCTCTGGATCTTGCGGTTCACCAGCATCTTGATCGGCTGGCCGGTGTAGCCGGCCTCGGCCAGCAGCGCCTTGGCCTTCTCGATGTCCGGCGCATAGCCCTGGCGCTCGACATCGGTGTAGTAGGGGCTGGCGCTCGGCATCACCGAGGGGTTCGCCGGCGAGGTGCCGGCCGTCAGCGCCTGGGCGATCTGGTTGCCGTCGATGGCCAGCGCCAGCGCCCGGCGGATGCGGACATCCTTCAGCAGCGGGTCGCGGGTCTGGAACAGGATGGCGTTCATCGACAGGGCCTGTGCGAACTCGGTGGTGACGCCCTTCTGGCCGTCGAGCTCGGCCTTGTCGGCGATGCTGACATCCGGCACCACGTCGATGTCGCCGGACAAGAGCGCCGTCTTCGCCGCCGCCGGGTCGCCGATGATGTTGAAGCGCACCGTTTCGGCCAGGGCCTGCTTGCCGCCGGTGTAGCCGTCACGCTCACCGCCGCGCGAGGCATAGCCGTCGAAGCGTTTCAGCAGCACGTACTGGCCCGGCTCCCACTTCTCCAGCTTGTACGGGCCGGTGCCGATCGGCGCGATCCACTTGCCGTCCGGGCCGACCGAATCCGGATGGATCACCGCGCCCTCGGCGCAGTCGGTCCGGGCCATGGTGGCCAGGAACAGGGCGCTCGGCGCGTTCAGCTTGAACACCACGGTCTTGGGGTCCGGCGCCTCGACCGCCTCGATCTTGGTCTTGCCGCGGCCGTCGAACTCCGGCAGGCAGCGCCACTCGGTCTTGGGGTCAAGCCAGCGCTTCCAGCTCCACACCACCTCGGCCGAGGTCATCGGCGCGCCGTTCTGGAACGTGATGCCGTCGCGCAGGGTGAAGGTATAGGTCTTGCCGTCGTCGGAGACGGCGACGCTGTCGGCCAGCATCGGCCCGACCGAGGCGTCCTCGCGATAGGCGACCAGGCCCTCGACGACATGCAGGATCACCGCATCGGTGTTGTCGTCGCGCTTGGTGCCGGGGTCGGTGCTGCGCAGGTCGCCGTTCAGGGCGACGCGGATGGTGTCGGAGGGCGGCGCCGCCAGGGCTGGGCCAGCCAGCCCGAGCGTCGCCGCGAGCGCAAGAACGGAAAGTCGGTTCATAGAGGCCTCCCTGTGTTGAGGCGTTGCTGAAGGCCGGACCGCGTTCAGGCCGCGTTTTTGGTCCGGCGGGACAGGTCGAGCGCGTAGGTGGTGAAGCTCCGGTTCAAGGCGGGCAGCGGTGCCACCTCCATGATCCCCTCGGCGGGGCGCATGATCACCATGGCGACGGTGGCCGACAGGTTGGCCCGCGACGACGGCCGCGGCGGCCGGCACACGGCATAGGGCGCGCCGAAATCGTCGAAGAAGGCGGCCTTCATGTCCTCGGCGGTCAGCTGGCCGCGCTTGGCCTCGAGGTGCTGCTGCACGCGCCAGTCGCGATAGTAGCTCTCGGGCGAGCTCGGGATGCCGGCTTCCTTCAACTTGGTCAGCGCCACCGGGCTGCGCCAATGGTTGGCATGGACCAGCAGGCCGTCCTCCGGATACAGCGGGAAGGTCTCGTCCGGCGCGCATTCGAAATCGATGGCGAAGCCGCCGGCATGGCTCAGGATCATGTTGTTCGAGGCGGATTTCGGCGTCACCGCGATGGTCCGCATCGACAGGGCGAAATGCTCCTGCTCCAGCGCCTTGCGCCGGATCAGCGGCAACGGGATGCCGACCCCCAGCTTGTAGTCGCGATCGGATTCCAGGTAGTTCGCGGTGATCGCGGTGCCGACCGAGTTCAGCCCGTTGCGGGCCAGGCCGCCGGCCTCGGTGAAGGTCAGCACGTCCGGCCCGTCCTCGCGCCGCACCCGCAGCACGATCGCGGTCTCGGCGCATTCCGCCCGCCAGTCCCAGTTCTGGCCGTGGATGACGCTGCCATCGGCGCTGGCCGGGCCCATGATCACAGCGCCGGTGCAACCGTCCGGGTCGTCCTCGACCATGCCCTTGCGGCGGTGGGCCAGCTGCATCACCTCGGTGCGGCAGTTGATCAGCGCCACCGCCTCGAAATCGACATCGGCACCCTCGGCGATGCCGCGCATCTCCTCGATCAGCTCGGGCGCGAAATCCTCCATCTTCGGCAGGAAGTCGCCGACGAAGCCGCGGATCTCGTCCCAGCTGTAGCCGAGGTCGCGCAGCTGCCGGGCATAGACCTCGACGCTCTTGCGGGTGCGGTCGGCCGCGGCGGCGCCGTATTGCCGGCCGCGCTCACGCGGCGTGCCGTGGATGTCGACGAAGGGAAAGGGCGTCATGATCGGGGGACCCGTTGTCATCGGATGGTCACACCGTAATGCACTTTATGGAGACGAAAAACATGTTTTTCCGGCATGCTGCGAAGTCGAAAGATTTTTACGCGGCTGTTGCACGTGCTTTTCCGCCGCTGCGCCTGGGCTATCATGAGGGGTGGATTTCGTGGAGCACGACGTGACAGCAGCGGCGGAAGCGGCGGGGCGGGCAAGCCCGCTGCAATTGGAACTGGCCCGGCAGATCGTCGAGCGGATGCGCGACGAGGGGTGGGTGCCCGGCACCAGGATGTCGGAGCAGGCGCTGGCCCGCACGCTCGGCGTGTCGCGCTCGCCGATCCGCGGCGCGCTCGACCTGCTGGTGGCGCAGGGCGTGCTGGAGGCGGCGTCCGGCCGCGGCTTCGTGCTGCTGCGCCGGCCGGAGGGGGACGAGATCGCCCGGCTGATCCCGCGCTCGGAGGGCGAGGAGGTCTACGCCGCGATCATGACCGATCGGGCCAATGGCCGCCTGCCGCAGGAGGTGTCGGAGGCGGAGCTGATCCCGCGCTACGGCGCCCCGCGCGGCGTGGTCCGCAAGGTGCTGATGCGCTTCGCCGCCGAAGGGCTGGTGCAGCGCCAGCGCGGCCATGGCTGGCGCTTCGTCGACAGCCTGGAGACCGACGAGGCGGTGAACGAGAGCTACCAGTTCCGCATGGTGGTGGAATGCGCGGCGCTGCGGCAGCCCGGCTTCCGGGTCGACCGCGACCGGGTGCAGCAGCTGCGCCGGGCGCATCAGGACATCCTGGCCCGCGCCGCCGGCGGCATCGGCACCGACGAATGGTTCCGGGTCAACACCGCGTTTCACGAGATGCTGGCCGCCTCGTCCGGCAACCGCTTCTTCCTGCAGGCGGTGCGGCAGCAGAACGCGCTGCGGCGGATGCAGGAATATGCCGATTTCGTGCAGCTGCCGGACGGGCGGGTCGAGCAGTCCTGCCGCGAGCACCTGGCGATCCTGGACGCGCTGGAGGCCGGCGAGGTCGAATGGGCGGCGGCGCTGCTGCATCGCCACCTGGCGCTGGCCGCCGGCACCTATGCCGGCGACGCCGCCATGGAGGGCAAGCAGCGCGCGGAGCTGAGCGCATGACCGGGCCCTACCGCATCCGCCCCGGCCGTCCGGACGAGATCCGCCTCGTCCAGGCCATCGAGGTGGCGGCGGCATCGCGGTTCGGCGACATCGGCCTGCCGGAGATCGCGGCCTTCGACCCGGCCGAACTGAAGGAGGTGCTGCTGCGGGCCTGGGAGGGGCGGCTGCTGGTGACGGCCGACGCCGAGGACCGGCCGGTCGCCTTCGCCCTGTTCGGCGAGATCGACGGCACCCTGCATATCGAGGAGCTCGACGTCCATCCCGACCATGCCCGCCGCGGCCTGGGCGCGGCGCTGATCGAGCGGCTGGCCGCCATCGCCCGCGAGCGGGGGCTGCCGGCGCTGACCCTGTCGACCTTCCGAGACGTGCCCTGGAACGCGCCCTACTACTCCCGGCTCGGCTTCGAGCCGATCCCGGACGAGGCGCTCGGCCCCGGCCTCGCCGCGATTCGCGACATGATCGCCGCCAAGGGCGTCGACATCATCCCGCGCCTGTTCATGCGCCGGGTGGTGGCGGGGTAGGGCGTCGATCCGCCCCATGGGTCAGGGGGCCACGCCACGGCTCGGATGGCGAAGCCGCCGCAGAAGGACCGCAATGTCGGTTCCAAGCGCGGACATGGGTGCGGTACCGCGCTCCCTCATCGGTCGGCTTTCGGCTCGTTGCGGGCGATCGCCGGCCTCGCTGGCTTCCCTTAAGCGGACATTTCCGGCGATCCAATCCTGCCCGAAGGCGGGCCGGGAACCCGGAGGGCCGAGTCGACACTGATCCCGTTCTGGCGACGTGTGTGCGAATATTTGGGAAGGCCGGCGTGTGGCCGCTTTGGCGCGCTTCCTCCGGTCAGGCCGACCGAGATGGACGGAAAGCGGTGAAACCGGGGTCGCTCGGGGTTGCGTCTATGCACCGTGATGGATGTCACCGCGGCGCTACGACACGAGGCGTTCGGCAGGCTGGCGGGCTCGCTTCGACGTCGACCGGCGTCCGGATGGTGGTCCAGCAGCTAGACGGCTCCTTCACCTACGTACACAATCAGCAAACTTGCCTTCAGCAGAACCACAGGTGTGTGATGCTTTTCGATAAACCGGCATTGGAAGAATTAAATAGCGAAAGTGATGTAGAGCAAAAATTCGTTTTCCCACTTCTGACTGGAGATGCGCCCACGGGTTTCGGCAACGATTCCGCAAATATTCATACTAAGATCAATATACGGAAATTTCGCGTTGGGAAAGGCGTGGAACAAAAAAGCTACTATCCGGACTTCATCATAACAAGAGGTACAATACCTCTCCTTGTCGTGGAGGTAAAGTCACCAGGAAGCGATCTTCAGGCGGCGTTACGCGAGGCTCGCCTGTATGCACACGAGCTAAACGCGGTGTACCCCAAAGGGATAAATCCGCTGCAAAAGGTTATAGCTACTGATGGAACGCGGATGCTGGCCTCGACCGTCGACTCAGCGGAACCGCTTCACGACTTGTCCCACGATGACTTCGCTCCTTATTCGATGCAGTTTGCAGCACTCCTATCTGACTTTGGGGGAGCCGCACTTGATCGTGACTACGCACGCAGCCAGTCGCTGCTGCGGCCAAAGCGATACTGGAAGCCCCGCCGTATGGTAGGAGGAGCTGCGATTCAACAGGAGGAGGTGGGACTAAACTCATTCGGCGCCACGATATCAGCGGACTTCGCGCACATATTCAACCCGCTGAGCCGATCAGATCGAGCATTGATCGCGACAAAGGCGTACGTATCATCTAAGCGGCGTGAACGATACGTTGAACCAATCGATCGAGTTATACGGGCCTCCACTCCCTCGGCCGAGGCACGCTCACACACTATCGATGATACAGCGAGCCCGACCGAGATAATCAAGAAGCTTCGCGGCCAAAGACCTCTAGAACATCAAGTCCTTCTTATTATCGGAAGTGCTGGCGCAGGAAAAACGACCTTTGTTGACCATTTGCAGGAAGTAGCTCTGCCTCGCGACGTCAGAGCAAAAACTTTATGGGTTCATATAGATATGAATCCAGCACCTATTTCTCGCGCTGAAATTTACGATTGGCTGAGACGGGAAATTGTCAAGGGATGCGAGGCGGCTCACCCGGAAATCGATTTTGACGAGCTTGAAACCATCAAGCTGATCCATTCAGTCGAGGTAAACCAATATAGGAAAGGGATTGGCCGACTATACGAAAAGAACGCTGAGACGTATAACATGAAATTGGCGGAACATCTGACTGCAGTCGATTCAGATTTGCATAAAAGAACCGTAAATTATATTCGTTTTCTTTCCACGGAGCGCAAGAAACTTCTCATAATTGTACTCGATAATTGTGATAAGCGCCTGCGAGAAGAGCAGCTGCTCATGTTCGAAGCGGCGCAATGGCTGCAACGTGAATTTCGAACGCTCGTCGTGTTGCCGCTACGAGAGGAGACATATGACAACCATCGGAACGAACCTCCGCTCGATACTGCGCTGAAGGATCTTGTATTCCGAATCGAGCCTCCGTTATTCCAAAGAGTTCTGTTTAGTCGGATCCAGCTTGCGATGAGCAGCATACAGAAATCTGGCCAGAGGACGCTTAGTTATAAACTGCCAAACGGGATGAATGTGCAGTATCCGGCATCTGATCAAGCATTCTATCTATCATCTATCATGCGCTCAATTTTTGAACATGATCTCCATATTCGGAGACTTATCGTTGGCCTGTCCGGAAGGAACATGCGGCGTGCATTGGAGATATTTCTGGAATTTTGTACGAGTGGGCATATCGGCGAGGACGATATTTTCCGCATTAGAAAGAGCGAGGGGCAGCACGTGCTTCCACTTGGTCTCGTAACGACCGTACTCCTCAGGCTAAATCTACGCTTTTATAATAGCGATCGTGCTTATCTGAAAAATATCTATGCGGCCTATGAACGAGACGAGCGCCCACACTTCTTCGTTGGAGTGCTGATACTAAAATGGCTCAGCGAGCGGAGTTTGACGCCGGGACCAACTCGCCTCAAGGGGTTTCATCCGATCGGTTTGATAAGGGAAGATCTTGCAAGATTTGGGGTTGAGATGGATGCATTCCATAGAGAAGTCGAGCATTTGGTAAGGTCGTTCTGTATAAACTCAGAGGACTTCAGATCAGAGAATTTAACCGATTCGGACTTAATTTCGATCTCGCCGGCAGGTGTTGTTCACTTGCAAATTAGTAGTGAGCCATATTATCTCGCTGCGGTCGCCGAGGATACTTGGTTTGATACTGAAACCGTCGCGGCCGCCATAGCTGAGCGTATTAAACATCCGATTCAGCATTATCAAGCGCGAACGGCTCTTCTAAATGCATCCGATGTGTTGGACTATCTTATAAGGATGCGGGCCTTAGACGCGGACGCTTACAATTCGATTTATGAGGATAAAGAGTATGAGAAATACGTCGATCTCACGAATTCGAGCCGTAGCGTGGAAAGATTAGAAAAATCGATTGTTTCCCCCAATTGGGTTGGTATGCAAAGAAGATATCCCGTGGGGTGTGAGGCGCAGGGACAGATTGTTAACGTCAAAAATTTTGGAATTTTCGTACAGCTAGAAGAAAATATTGATGGTCTGATTCATTCATCGGTACTGCCACCAGGATTCGCGAGCGATCCGTCGCTCGCTCGCGGGAATTCTGTGGCGGTGCGCGTACTGGAGCTGGATCAATTTGAGGGCCGTATTAGCTTGGGGCTTGTGAGCGCGCAGTCGCAGGCCTGAATCGAGTAGGCTCGCCTATTCCATCCCTGGATGTCCGCTTCGGAGGAAGTCGGTAGGCAATCGAAGATCAGCACGGACGAAACGGCACTTTGAAGGCTCTGGCTGGAACTTCCACTCAGGGTCGTATTCGGCCGTGTCCGCTCTTGGGCGCCCGGCGCGATGGCCGCTGTTCACCCTTCCTGGCCGGTAAGTCCTGCCAGACCGCATGTGCGGTCATGCAAAGCGCGCCTGCCGATCTTCTGCCTCCATCAGCACCGGCCGCACAGGGATTGCCGTGAGGACCCGCGCCCGCATGGCCGACCAGGGCCGATCTGTAAACGCAATGTTCAATAGCCTTAACTGCGAATCTCGTTCATGATACGTTCCATGGACATGGCGCAACCCGAACCGATCCGGCCGAGCGATCCCGACATGCATTGGACGGGCTGGGCGCTGCACACGCTGCGCCAGACGGTCGAATATGACATGCGCTGCAAGGGGCTGACCGAGCAGCAGCAGCGGGCGAGCCTGGCGGAGCGAAAGACGTCGCCCGATTTCGGGCTGATCCAGGCGCGACTGTCGCGCTCGGTGCGGCTGTCGCTCGCCATGACCGAGCGGATCCGCACCGGCTTCATCAAGCGCCGGGACGAGCGCGCGGAGTCGGGCGAGGAAGGGCGCCGCCGGCAGCGGCGGGAGCATGCGGCCGGGATGGTGGCCGAAGCGGCGTCGCGGCCCGAAGAGGGCCTGGACGCCGAGCGCATGCGGTCGCTGGCGTGGGAGACGCTGGTCGAGGACGAGGTCCTGGACGCGCAGCTGGACACGCTGTCGGCGGCGGAGTTCGTGCAGGCGGTCTGCCGCAAGATCGGCCACCCGCCGGACCCGA
>JAEKLZ010000314.1 GCA_019508225.1 Inquilinus limosus
AGGTCAACGTCAAGTCGCCGCTGCGGCTGGTGCGGGCCGCCTGGCCGCATCTCGTCGCCTCCGGCCATGGCCGGGTCGTCACCATCGCCTCGCTGTCGGGCAAGCGGGTGAAGTCGGCGACCTCGGGCCTCTACGCCGTCAGCAAATTCGCGGCGCTGGCCCTGACCCACGCCATCCGCCATGCAGGCTGGGACGAGGGCGTGCGCGCCACCGCGATCTGCCCCGGCTTCGTCGCCACCGACATGGCCGCGGGCCTGGCCAACCGGCCACCCGCGGCGATGACCCAGCCGCAGGATGTGGCGCGCATCGTCGCCTTCCTGCTGGACCTGCCCGACACGGCGAGCATCGCCGAGATCCCGATCAATTCGACCCTGGAGGACAGCTGGTGAGCCCGATGCGTCTGATCGCCGAGCAGGGAGGCCGCTGATGGGGCTGCAGGTCGACAGCGTCGAGCCCGATGCCGTGCTGCCGCAGCAGGCCGACGTGGTCATCGTCGGCGGCGGCATCATCGGCACCAGCGCCGCCCTGACTCTGGCGCAGCGCGGCGTCTCGGTGGCGCTGTGCGAGAAGGGCCACATCGCCGGCGAGCAGTCGAGCCGCAACTGGGGCTGGTGCCGCAAGACCCGGCGCGATCCGCGGGAGATCCCGCTGATCATCGAGAGCATGCGGCTGTGGGAAGCCATGAACCAGACGGTGGAGGCCGAGACCGGCTTCCGCCAGAGCGGCATCCTGTTCGCGATCGAGACTGACGCCGAGGTCGCGGAATACGAGGCTTGGCTGGAGCATGCGCGGCCCTACCAGCTCGACGCCCGGCTGATCACCCCGGCCGAGTTCGACCGGCTGATGCCCGGCGCCGGCGGGCGCTGGAAGGCGGCGCTGTACTCCGCCTCCGACGGGCGGGCGGAGCCGCAGCGCGCCGCCCCCGCCATCGCCCGTGCCGCACGCCGGGCCGGCGCCGCGATCCTGACCGATTGCGCCGTGCGCGGCGTCGACCGGGCCGGTGGGCGCATCACCGGTGTGGTCACCGAACGCGGCCGCATCGCCTGCAACAGCGTGATCGTCGCCGGCGGCGCCTGGTCGCGGCGCTTCCTGAAGGATCTCGGCCTGACCCTGCCGCAGCTCAAGGTCCGGGCCAGCGTGCAGCGCACCGCGCCGCTGGAGGGCGCGCCGGAGACGGCGATGTGGTCGAAGGAGTTCGCGCTGCGCAAGCGCCAGGACGGCGGCTACACCATCGCCAACGGCAACTCCAACATCGCCGGGCTGGTGCCGGACAGCTTCCGCTTCTTCAACGACTTCCTGCCGGCGCTGCGGATGGAATGGTCGGGGCTGAAGATCCGGCTGGACAATCGCTTCCTGCGGGAATGGCGCGAGGCGGCGCCGGTGCCGCTGGACCAGGTCTCGCCCTATGAGAAGACCCGGGTGCTGGACCCGGCGCCCGACCGCGCCGCCAACCGCAAGGCCATGGACGCCCTGGCCAGGCAGTTCCCGGCCTTCGCCGGGGCCAAGGTGGTGCAGGAATGGGCCGGGCTGATCGACGTCACGCCCGACGCGGTGCCGGTGATCTCGACGGTCGCCGAGGTGCCGGGGCTGGTGGTGGCGACCGGCTTCTCCGGCCACGGCTTCGGCATCGGCCCCGGCGCCGGGCATCTGGCCGCCGACCTGGCGACCGGCGCCCGCCCGATCGTCGACCCGCAGGATTTCCGCTTTTCGCGCTTCACCGATGGATCGAAGCCCCGGCCGATGGCCGGGGTCTGACGCGGCCCTGCGGGGAGACGGGCGCAGACCCGCCCCCGCCGGGTTTTGGAGGCAACGAATAAGGGAGCTTCACCATGACCGACGACACCAGAGATCTTCCATTCGCCCACACCACCCGCCGCCGCCTGCTGGCCGCGGGGCTCGCCGCCGGCACGGCGGTCTGGCTCGGCCCCGGCCAGGGCTGGGTCAAGGCCGCCCGCGCCGCCGGGCCGCCGGCCAAGGCCACCGGCCAGGCCGTGATCGGCCTGTCGCAGGAGCCGACGGTGTTCAACCCGCTGATGCTGCACATCGAGGTCGACGAGGGGATTGAGCTGGCGCATCAAGCTGCGCGACAACGTCAAATGGCATGACGGCACGCCGTTCACCGCCGAGGACGTCAAGTTCTCGATCGACCTGATCAACAACCCGAAGTTTCGCGCCGCCCGCCGCGCCGGGCATGAGCTGGTGCGGGACCTGACGGTGGTCAGCCCGACCGAGCTGACCTGGCGGCTGGAAAAGCCCTACGCGCCCTATCCGTCGATCCTGTCCTGGACCTTCATCGTGCCGAAGCACCTGATGGAAAAGGAGGCCGACCCCAACGCCTCGACCTTCGCCACCAAGCCGGTCGGCACCGGGCCGTTCAAATGGGTCGAGCGCGTGCCGGGCGACCACATCACCCTGGCCGCGCATGACGGCTACCACCTGGACGGGCCCTATCTCGAGCGGCTGGTGGTCAAATACATCCCCGACCTGACCGTGCTGTTCACCCAGTTCACCACCGGCGACATCGACTATATCGGCCTGCAGGGCATCACCGCCGACCATTACGAGGAGGCCAAGGGCCTGGCCGACCGCGACGTCTCGCCGGTGCCGCAGGCCTTCATCGAGAACATTGCGCTGAATCTCGGGATGCCGGTGTTCCAGGACCCGGCGGTGCGCGAGGCGCTGTACATCGCGATGGACAAGCAGAGCATCATCGACAGCATCTATTACGGCCTGCCGACCCCGTCCGAATCCTTCCTGCCGAAGCAGTCCTGGGCGTTCAATCCGGACCTGCCGAAGCAGAGCTACGATCCCGACAAGGCCAAGCAGATGCTGGACGCCGCCGGCTGGAAACCGGGCGGCGACGGCATCCGCGAGAAGAACGGCGTGCGGCTCGAATTCGTCAACTCGACCACCGCCGGCAACCATGTGCGCGAGCAGGCGCAGCAGCTGCTGCAGCAGAACTGGCTCGACATCGGCGTCAAGATGACGATCAACAACCTGCCCCCGGCGGTGATGTGGGGCGACTACTGGATGCAGTCGAAGTTCGAGACGGCGATGGTCGGGATCTACTTCATGGTCGGGCCGGACCCGGACGCGACCGACTATTTCTCCAGCCGTTCGATCGGCGCCAAGGGCGGCGGCGGCCAGAACACCACGCAGTATGAGAGCGCCGATGTCGACAAGCTGCTGGCCGAGGGCGCGTCGACGGTCGACCCGGCCAAGCGCAAGGCGGCCTATTTCAAGATGCAGGAGTTCACGCGCAAGGACCTGCCCTACCTGCCGATCTTCCAATACGCCATGGTCCAGGGCGTGAAGAAGGGCCTGACCGGCTTCACCCCCAACGTCAACGTCCAGGAGAATTGCTGGAACGCCCGCACCTGGTACTGGGCGAGCTGAGAGACCGTTTGGAAATGCGCTGGTGTGAGTCGGCTGGCGGTGGATTCGAGAACCGGCGCGCAGCGGACGTTATAGTCCGTGAGCACCGGAAGCGCAGAAGCCGCCGTCAGACGGCCGCACCAGTAGCATTTCCGAATGGTCTCTGAGGCGGCCGCCCGGGGACGGAGGATACCATGGCGCAATTCCTGTTCGGCCGCGCGCTGCAGAGCCTGCTGCTGCTGTGGCTCGTGTCGATGATCGGCTTCGCCATCCTGCACCTGACCCCGGGCGGTCCGCTGTCGCAATTCGCCCTGGTGCCGGGCATGACCCAGGCGCGGCTGGCCGAGATAGCCCATGACATGGGCCTCGACCGCTCCCTGCCGGTGCAATACTGGGAATGGGCCAGCCGGCTGCTGACCGGCGACTGGGGGCGGTCCTACCGCGACCAGGCGCCGGTGCTGGACGTCATCGGCTCGCACCTCTTCGCCACGCTCGAACTGATGGCGACGGCGATCCTGATCGCGGTGCTGCTCGGCGTCTGGATCGGCGTCATGGGGGCGGTGCGGCGCTACTCCTTCGCCGACATGCTGGCGACGGTCGGCGCCATGGTCGCGCTGTCGATCCCGACCTTCTGGTTCGGCCTGGTGGTGATCTACATCTTCTCGGTCCGGCTGCAATGGCTGCCGGCCGGCAACATGTACACGGTCGGCGACGGGTCGCTGCTCGACTTCCTGCACCATCTGATCGCGCCGGCCCTGGTGCTGGCGCTGGTCGAGGTGGCGGTCTGGAGCCGCTACATGCGCGCCTCGATGATCGACGTGATC
>JAEKLZ010000117.1 GCA_019508225.1 Inquilinus limosus
CTTCGATGGCGCGGACGCCCTCGGCCTCGGCGAGCTGCATGGCGATCTCGGCCAGGCGGGTGAGCATCTGGATCTGCTGCAGCGCGAGGCTGCGGCAATAGGCCTGGACGTCGAGATCGGGATCGGCACCAGCGTTCATAGAACATATCATGAACATGATTCGCCAGTTAAGGCAATCAAACATTGCGTCAACTGCCGATGCGGGCGGTTCAGCCTGGATCGCCACGCCCCTGCGGGGCTCGCGATGACGGTAAGGAATCGGCGACTATGGCCGAGTCTGCGGCTTGAAACGGTCGAGCCGTTTGGCCAGCACCTCTGTCCGCAGGGGGCGGAAAGCGAACCAAGTGGCGGACAGGTGGTGGCGTTAGCCGATGCAAAAGCCCGCCGCTGAGCGCAATCTCCGAACGTGCGATATTGATGCGACATTCGACGAGGCGGCACGATGTACCCGAAGCTCTCTCAAGAAGAATGGAAAAGATTTCACCCGACTCAATCGGAAATTGAAGCGGCAGCCCACGAACTGTTTCGGACAGGTAAGCACCATAGCTGGTTTAGAGGGGTTCAATCTCGATATGATGAGCTGGACCCAATCGGAAAAGAAGAATTCGAGGAGATCGTGGCCAAGATTTTGACTGCCGCAGCCTATGCCAGGTCGACGGCGCGAGAACCTTAGAGAAGCCGGTTGTGCACTGACGACCCGAGCGGTCAAGTATTGAACTTTGTCCGTTCAGGGTCGAAAGCGGCCGGCGGCCGCTGGCGCTGGGACGGGGCGGGTCAGCCGGGACAGACGATGCCGCCGCCTACTCCACCTTCTCGCCCGGATAGGCGCCCCAGAACGAGGCCCGGCGCATCCAGCCGCGATAGCCCTTGAGGTCGACATAGCACCAGTCGGCCTGCGCCCCGTCGCCGGGGCAGCGCAGCAGCGAGCCGAGCACCCCCGGCTCCGCCTTCGCCATCACACCGGAGCCCTCGCCGGGCTCGTTGTAGATCGGCTGGTCCTCCTTGCCGGTCACCACCAGAGTGCGCCGGCGGGTCAGCAGGGCCTGATGGACCCAGCCCTCGATCCCCTCCCAGTCGCGCACCCGGCGCCAGGTGTCGAACTCGGCGACCACCTCGACCGGCAGGCCCTTCTTGCTGACCACCCATTCGACCGGATAGCGCTCGCCCGGGCCGGTGCGGAGATTGACCTCGTCCGACCGCAGCGACACGAATCGCGGCACCGGCTGGCCGCTGCCGGCGGCGTGGGCGGCGAGCGGCGGCGCGGCCGCGATCAGGGCGAGGACGAGAGCGGTGATGGATCGGCGCATGGGGCTCCGACGGGCGGCGGTCGATGCCGACACAAGAATCCCGGCGGCCCGTGCCGTCAAGTGCGTCCGTAGCGGCGCATGATCTCGGGCAGCCGCTCGATCGGCAAGGCGTGGCTGACCCGGCCGTCGCGGCCATAGGTGGTCTCGGCGGCGCAGAGCGAGTTCCAGATCGCCTCCTCCGTCGCCTCGACCACCGCCGCCATCAGCGGCTGCAGCGCGAAATCCGGCAGCATGCGCAGGTTGTCGAAGGGCAGCGTGCGGCCGGCGTCGGTGGCCTGGCCGAGATCGTTGCCGGTGGAGAAGGCGATGAAGACGTCGCCGCTGCCCGGCCAGCCCAGGCCGCCGCAGCGGGCCAGGCCCAGCCCGGCGCGCTGGGCCAGCCGCTTGAGCTGGTGCGGGAACAGCGGCGCATCGGTGGCGACCACCACCAGGATCGAGCCTTCGACCCGGCGCTGCCGGGCGAAGCAGCTGGGAACGTCGGTGACCGGGATCTCGCGCCCGACCGGCACGCCGTCGAGCAGCAGCCGGTCGCGGTCGCCGTAATTGGTCTGCACCAGGATGCCGACGGTCCAGCTGTCGCCGCCCTGGGCGACGATGCGGGAGGCGGTGCCGGTGCCGGCCTTGAACTCATGCGCGTTGGTGCCGGTGCCGCCGCCGGCGCAGCCCTCCGCCACCGGGTCAGCGGTGGCGCGGCGCAGCGCCTCCAGCGCATGGTGCGGCCGCAGCACGAAATGCTCGCTCTCGGACAGCCAGCCATCATAGGTCTCTGACACCACCGGCATCTTGAAGTCGGCGCCGGTCGCCAGCGTCATCTCGGCCTCGACCATGCCCTCGTGCACAGCGCCGATCGAGAAGGTGCCGGTCAGGGACAGCGGGCCGCACAGCAGGCCGAACTCGTTGATCCAGGTCAGGCCGGTGACCTCGCTGTTGCCGTTCAGCACATGGCCGGCGGCGAACAGGTTGCGGCGCCAGATCTCGCCATCCTGCGGCACGATCGCGGTGATGCCGGTGCGGATGATGTGCGGCGTTTCCTCGACCAGGGTGACCTGGCCGACCAGCACGCCGGGGACATCGGTGATGCCGTTCTTCGGACCGGGCGGCAGCGTGCCGATCGACAGCCCCAGGTCCCGCAGCCGCGCGCGCGCCATTCAACCCTCGCGATCACATCGGGGGCTTTCCCCCGCGTCTGGGTAGCAGGCCGCGCCGGCCCGATCTACGCCCCGAATGGGGTGGAACAGGAGTCCCAAAAAGAACGGGCCGACCCGATGGCCGGCCCGAGTTGAACAGGGAGGTTCATGCACGATGCGGACGTGCAACCGTAGAACGCCTCGCAAAAGGGGAGGTTCCCACCCCCCCGAAATAATTTGCCCGTGCCGTGGGCGGAGGCGGCAATTGCCTATCCTGTGAGCGCCGCAGAGCCTCAGCCGAGCGCGGCGTCGAACAGCGCCTCATAATCCGCCCGGGTCACCGGCCGGGCGTTGCTGGCGGTGGAGTGGTCGACCACCGCCCCGGCCACCGCACGCTCGCGATGCGCCTCGGTCACCCCCATCTGGCGCAAGGTCTTCGGCAGGCCCAGCCGGGCGTTGAGATCCTCGATCGCCACGGCGAGGTCGGCCTCCGCCGCCAGCCCCATGGCCAGGGCCAGCTTCGGATACTTGGCGGCCGCCGCCGGCGCGTTGAAGCGCAGCACCGCCGGCAGGATCACGGCGTTCAGCGTGCCGTGGTGCAGCACCGGGTCGGGAATGGCGCCGAGCGCGTGCGACAGGCCATGCACCGCGCCCAGCCCTTTCTGGAAGGTCAGCCCGCCCTCCAGCGCCGCCATCATCATCTCGGCCCGTGCCTCGCGGTCGCCGCCATCGGCCACCGCCCGCGGCAGGAAGGTCATGGCCCGGCCGGCGCCGTCCAGCGCGATGGCGTCGGCCGGCGGGTTGTGGCGCGGCGACAGGAAGGTCTCGATGCAATGGGTCAGCGCGTCCATGCCGGTGGCGGCGGTCAGCAGCGGCGGCAGGCCCAGCGTCAGGTCGGGGTCGCAGATGGCGCGGGCCGGGATCAGATGCGGGCTGATCAGCGCCAGCTTGCGGCCGTCGCGCAGCGTGATCAGGGCACCGCGCCCGACCTCGCTGCCAGTGCCGGACGTGGTCGGGATCGCCACCAGCGGCGCCACCGGGCCGATGCGTCCGGCGCCGCCCTCGATCAGCGCGTATTCCGCCAGCTGGCCGGCATGGGTGGCGCGCAGGGCGACGGCCTTGGCCAGATCCATCGCCGAGCCGCCGCCGAGCGCCACCAGTCCGTCGCAGGCGCCCTGGCGGAAGGCCTCGAACGCGGCGTCGACCGCGGCCTCGGTCGGGTTGCCCGGAGTCTCGGTGAACAGCGCGTGCTCCGCCGGCAGCATCCGCCGCACCCGGTCGAGCAGCGGCAGCCGGGCGATGCCCGGGTCGGTGACCAAGAGCGGCTTGCCGATGCCGAGCTCGGCCAGTTCCTGCGGCAGCAGCTCGACCGCGCCCGCCCCGAAGCGGGTGGTGGTCAGATAGGAGATGGTGTCGGCCATCGGTGCGGTCCTCGGTCCTGCTGGGGAGTCGACGGAAACCCTAAAGGATGCCGCCCGGCACCGGAAGCCGGCGCAAAGGCCTTGCGCGGCGGCGCGCGATACGCAAACCGATCGAGCCGGGCCGGCGATATGCTGCCGCGGCAACGACCCCGGACTCCGCCATGACCGCCGTCCTCGACCATGCCCGCCTGATCGACCGGCTGCAGCGCCTGGGCGCCATCGGGCGCGGCCCGTCGGCCGGGCCGACCCGGCTGGCCCTGACCGATGCCGACCGCGCGGGCCGCGACCTGTTGGTGGGCTGGATGCGCGAGGCCGGGCTGGAGGTGCAGATCGACCGCATCGGCAATATCTTCGGCCTGTGGCCGGCGGCGGGCGGCGCGGATCCGGTGATGATCGGGTCGCATATCGACACGGTGATCGACGCCGGGATCTATGATGGCTGCACCGGCGTCCTGGCCGGGCTGGCGGTGGTCGAGGCGCTGCGGACTGCCGGCGTGGAGCCGGCCCGACCGGTCGCGGTCGCCGCTTTCACCAATGAGGAGGGCGTGCGGTTCCAGCCGGACATGATGGGGTCGCTGGTCCATGCCGGCGGGCTGGAGCTCGACGCCGCCCTGGCGAGTATCTGCACCGACGGCGCCGTGCTGGGCGAGGAGCTGGCCCGGATCGGCTATGCCGGCGACCTGGAGCCCGGATCGATCCGGCCGGCCTGCTACCTGGAGCTGCACATCGAGCAGGGGCCGGTGCTGGAGGCGGAGGGGCTGGCGATCGGCGCCGTCGATTCGCTGCAGGGCATCTCCTGGCAGCGTGTGACGATCACCGGCGCCGCCAATCATGCCGGCACCACGCCGATCGCCGCCCGCCGCGACGCCGGCTTGGCCGCCGCCCGGGTGATCACCCATCTGCGCGACCGGGTCGCCGGGGCGAATGCCGGCACGCTGGCCACCGTCGGGTCGTTGCGGCTGGAGCCGGACGCGATCAACGTCATCCCGTCCCGCGCCGTGTTCACGGTCGATCTGCGCGATCCGGACGAGGAGCGGCTGCAGGCGGCCGAAGCCGCGCTGGCCGGCTATCTCGAGGCGCTGGCGGCGGTGGAGGAGGTCGAGGTCGTGACCGAGCGGCTGGCCCGGTTCCAGCCGGTGCGGTTCGACCCGGCGCTGGTGCGGCTGGTCGCCGAGGCGGCGGAGCGGCGCGGCCATCGCTGGCGGCGCATCACCTCCGGCGCCGGGCACGACGCCCAGATGATCGCCCGGATCGCGCCTTCGGCGATGATCTTCGTGCCCAGCCGCGGCGGCATCAGCCACAATCCGGCGGAGTTCACCCCGCCGGAGCAGTTGGCGGCCGGCGCCGAGGTGCTGCTGGACGTGGTGAGCCGGCTGGTGGGCGTGTAAGGCACTTCGACGCCCGGCTCTCCCCCTCACCCTCCCGCCGCCAACGCGGCGGGCCCCTCCCTCTCCCCGAGGAGAGGGAATTCACCTCTCCCCCGGGGAGAGGTCGGAAATCCGTCAGGATTTCCGGGTGAGGGGGTGGCTCCGCGCCCGCAGGATCAAGCCCGGATCAGTGTCCCGATGCCGCCCTCGGTGAAGACCTCGAGCAGCACGGCGTGCGGCACCCGGCCGTCCATGATCACCGCGCCCTCGACCCCCTGCTCGACCGCCGAGATGCAGGTCTCGAGCTTCGGGATCATGCCGCCGGAGATGGTGCCGTCGGTCATCAGCTCGCGCGCCCGGGCCAGCGGCAGCTCCTGGATCAGCTTCTTGTCCTTGTCCAAAACGCCGGCGACGTCGGTCAGCAGGAAGAAGCGGGTGGCGTTCAGCGCCGCGGCGATGGCGCCGGCCGCGGTGTCGGCGTTGATGTTGTAGCTCTCGCCGCGCGGGCCGACGCCGATCGGCGCGATCACCGGGATGAAGTCGCTGTCCTCGAACGCCTCGAGGATCTCCGGGTTCACCGCTGCCGGCTCGCCGACGAAGCCGAGGTCGAGGATGCGCTCGATGTTGCTGTCGGGGTCGCGCTTGGTGCGCTGCAGCTTGCGGGCCGAGATCAGGCCGCCATCCTTGCCGGAGACGCCGACCGCCTTGCCGCCGACCGCCTGGATGGCCGAGACGATCGATTTGTTGATGTTGCCGGACAGCACCATCTCGACCACGTCGACGGTGTTGCGGTCGGTCACGCGCAGCCCGTCGACGAATTCCGACTTGATGTTCAGCCGCTCCAGCATCGCGCCGATCTGCGGGCCGCCGCCATGCACCACCACCGGGTTGATGCCGACCTGCTTCAGCAGCACGACGTCGCGGGCGAAGCTCTCGGTCAGCGAATCGTCGCCCATGGCGTTGCCGCCGTACTTGATCACGAAGGTGGCGCCGGCATAGCGGCGCATGAAGGGCAGCGCCTCGACCAGCGTGTGGGCCTTGTCGAGCGAGGCGGCGGGGAGGACGGGCGGGGCGGCGAAGGGCTTGGTCATCGGGCTCGTATCCTGCTGCTGCGATGGTTCGAAATTCTGTGGCACGTCGTGCCACAGAATTCCGAAGCTGAATCGCATCAGCATCTTAAATATTCGTGTCGCGAAGTGACACGGGCGGTTGCCGGCGCCCTTCTCATGCCCGACCGCGACGCCGCGATCAACCGCGCTCAGCCGTTCTTGGCGATCTCGGTGAGGAAGGCGCGCAGCTCGGGGATGCCCTCGCCGCTGTCGCTGCTGGTCAGGAACACCTTCGGGAAGGCGGCCGGGTGGCGCTTCAGCTCGGCCTCGATCTCCGGGATCACGCGCTCGCGCTCACCCTTGCCGACCTTGTCCATCTTGGTCAGCACCACCTGGGTGGCGACCGCGGTGTCGTCGAGCAGCTTCAGGATCTCGGCGTCCGATTCCTTGATGCCGTGCCGGCCGTCGACCAGCACCAGGGCCCGGCGCAGGGTGGCCCGGCCGCGCAGATAGCCCTTCAGCGTCTCGGTCCAGCCATGGGACAGCGACTTCGACACCTTGGCATAGCCGTAGCCCGGCAGGTCGACCAGCCCCAGCCGGCCGCCGAGGTCGAAGAAGTTGAGCTGCTGGGTGCGGCCCGGGGTGTTGCTGGTGCGGGCCAGGGTCTTCCGCCCGGTCAGGGCATTGACCAGGCTGGACTTGCCGACATTCGACCGGCCGGCGAAGGCGATCTCCGGCAGGCCCGCGGGCGGCAGGTCGGTCAGCGCGGCCGAGCCCCAGGTGAAACGGCATTCCTGCGCGAACAGCAGCCGCCCCGCCTCGATCGCCTCCGGCCCGAAGGCCTCTCTTTCGGCCGCCTGTGGCTCCGTCACCCCTTGCGGCCCGCCGGCTTGCGGGGGCCGGGCGCCTTCGGAGCGGCCGGCGCCTTCGGCACGCTGTCGCCGTTCCCGTTCTTCTTGCGGGTGACCGACGGCGGCAGGGCGGCCGGCGCCTCGGAGCCCTCCTCCATTCCGCCGGAGATCTTCACATGCATGCGCTTCATGATCGACCACTGCTGCAGGATCGTCAGCGTGTTGTTCCAGGCCCAGTAGACCACCAGGCCGACCGGGAAATGCGCCAGCATGAAGGTGAAGACGATCGGCAGCGCCATGAACACCTTGGCCTGGACCGGATCGGCCGGCGCCGGGTTCAGCTTCTGCTGCAGGAACATGGTGAAGCCCATGATGATCGGCGCGGCGCCGATCATCAGCATCGCCGGCGGAGACCAGGGGATCAGGCCGAACAGGTTGAACACCGTGGTCGGATCAGGCGCCGACAGGTCGTGCATCCAGCCGAAGAACGGCGCGTGCCGCATCTCGATCGTGACCAGCAGCACCTTATACAGTGCGAAGAACACCGGGATCTGGATGATGATCGGCAGGCAGCCGGCCGCCGGGTTGACCTTCTCGCGCTTGTACAGCGCCATCAGCTCCTGCTGCTGCTTCGCCTTGTCGTCGGCGAAGCGCTCGCGCAGCTTCACCATCTCCGGCTGCAGCGCCTTCATCTTCGCCATCGAGCGGTAGGACTTGTCCGCCAGCGGGTAGAACAGCAGCTTCAGCGCCAGGGTGAAGATCATGATCGACAGGCCGAAATTGCCGACCACGCTGTGGATCCAGGCCAGGATCTTGAAGAACGGCTTGGTCAGGAACCAGAACCAGCCGAAATCGATGGCGAAGTCGAACTTGGTGATGTTCAGCGTCTCGGCATAGCTGCCGATCAGGTCGACCTCCTTGGCGCCGGCGAACAGCCGGCCGGTCGATTCCGCGGTCTGGCCCGGGGCCACCGTCTGCGGCTCGGCCTGATAGGTTGCGAGATAGCGTCCCCCAGCGTCCGACTGGTGCAGGAACTGGGTGTCGACCTTGACCGCCTGGTCCGGGATCAGCGCCGCCAACCAGTACTTGTCGGTGAAGCCGAGCCAGCCGCCGGTGGTGTTGTGGCGGATCGCCTTGTCGTCCTGGATGTCCTTGTAGGTCTTCTCGTCCAGCGTGCCGTTGAAGACGCCGTAAGGGCCTTCGTGCAGCACGTAGTAGCCCTGGGTCACCGGCGTGCCGAAGCGCAGCACCCGGCCGTAGGGGGCGAGTTGCACCGGCTTGTCGGTGTTGTTCACCACCCGCTGGACCACCGTGAACATGTAGTTGGCGTCGATCGAGATCGCGCGCTCGAACACCAGCCCCTGGCCGTTGTCCCAGCGCAGCACCACCGGCGCGTCCGCCGTCAGCGTCTCGCGGTCGGCGGTCCAGACCGTGTTCGCGCCAGGGACCGGGATCACCGGATCGGCGGGCGCCCAGCCATAGTCGGCATAATAGGGCGATGGGCCGCCCAGCGGCGTCAGCAGCAGCCCACCACTGCCGCCACCACCTCGACTGCCTCGCCCCAGGCCCCGACCACGGTCGGCGGCGCTGCCCAGGCGCCGATGGACCGCGCCCAGGCGCTGGCCCAGAGCGGC